>DASXRG010000240.1:0-20837 GCA_036506735.1 Binatia bacterium
TTTCAGTGATGTCATAGCAGGATGCTGAGAACGACTCCCTGGCGGCGCTCTCAGCAGAAAGACAAGGCCAGGAAAATGAAGACAGATAAAGGCGGGCAATACTGCTTGCCTTTCGAGGTGGAATCATGCCGAAAGCGAAGCCGGTATCGCTACACCCGCTGAGTTTTGAGGAAGCGTTAAGGGCTCTCATTCGCGTTGATCCTGACAAAGTCGGCATAATTTCTAAAAGACGCAGAAAACATAAGCGCAAACGTTCTACGAAATCGGCGGTGGCTTAAAAATAAATTTAGGCGATGGGCAAGAGCTAACTACCCTCGTCGGTTCAATGGTTCGATCAGTATGCATCCAACAATCGCCGTATAAAGCACAATAACAAATTTCAATTCTGATCCGTGGTAGGTTCTTTATTAAAAGGATAATATTGGAGTCGTTCGACCTATCTAACCAGAGTAAGCCAACATCTGCACCGCTGGGGAGTTGCCGCTCCGGATAAAGAATCGCAAACTTAATCCGTTTTTGTTCGGATATGCCAACTGAATTTAGGACTTCACGCCAATCCCTTTGGGGTACATCATCAACTTTGACAACAAACGATTTAATTATTGCAGGCCCTAGACCTACACTGTTTACTATGAAGCCCGCTCCGTTTTCATTGTAATAAAAACTAGAAGCCAAGTTGGGTTTTAAGGCAAGCCGTTGAAATTCCCTATTGTCTTTCAATTTTGCGTTTTCCTCTTTTAACTCTTTTATCTCTTCCAATTCTTTCTGCGGCTGCCTAGCGAGTTGGTCATATTTTTCCTTCAAGTCTTTGTAGGCCAACACGTTTGCTAAGATGAAGACAAATGCATAAATAGCTATTCGTACCCAGATTGGTACTATCGTTTTTTTTTCGACAGTCCTTTCTACGACGTCTACCGCGGCAGTAATCACCAGAAGAATCCCATAGCCGTTAAAGAAGACAGTGTAGAAATAATCCCAAAGAACGCTAAGGGCCGTTTCCATGCCCCATACCATACCATAACCGCATGTATAGGTGTCAAGTCTGACATAATTACCATATTTTTGCTCTTGACAAGTCTGCTTCCCGCGATACAGTGAGAACGGAAGCCCAACAATTAAGGAGGGCTCTTATGACCGAGGAAATACCGCCGGGCAATCACCGCCCGCAGTCCGAGGATGATTCTTTCCCGGCAGCGGGTGGTTCGAAGTAGCCTCAACTACAATGCCTGAAGGCAAAGGCCGATCGAGGCCTAAAAAAGGAAGGCTTTACTTCAGGAAGACTCGATAGAGTCATCAGCCACCGTCGTAGAGAGCGTCAGAGACCGGACTGACGGGCAGACAAAAAAATTTAATCGCAAGAATGGCGCGATGGCGCCGCGAACGGGCTCTCTTCCCGGAAGAGGGCCCGTTTTGTTTTCGCCGGCGCGTTTTTCTCCGCGCCCCGCCTTTCGCGCGCTTGACGCTCGGGCGTTCTATCGACTAACTTTGAAGGCGACCTTGCCATTTTGATTCGAGGAGATAGCCGTGAGAAAAATCCTCTTAGCGGTTTCCGTTCTACTGCTACTGCCCGCGAATCTGAACGCCCAGGCCCCGTTCTACCAGCGCAAGACCATCACCATCGTCGTCGGCTATCTCGCCGGCGACGGCTATGACATATGGGCGCGACTGCTTGCGGTGCATCTCGCCCGGCATATCCCCGGCGAGCCGAACATCATCGTCCAGAACCAGCCCGGCGCGGGTTCTTTGATCGCGGCCAACTCCGTTTATAACGTGGCCAAGCCGGATGGTTTGACCCTGGGGGCGATCGGCCCGTCGATCTATCTCGACCAGCTCACCGGGAAAAAAGAGGCCCAGTTCGACTGGGCCAAGTTTACCTGGATCGGCTCGACGGAAAAGACGCCATGGCTCTTTTACATGCGCGCGGACACTCCTTATAAGACGCTCGACGACATCCGCAAGGCGTCCGACCCGCCGAAATGCTCGGCGACCGGAACCGGCACGAGCGGCCACTTCATCCCCAAGCTGATGGAGGAAGCCTTCGGGACCAAGTTTCAGATCGTCGTGGGCTATAAAGGCGGTGGAGAACAGGATCTCGCGCTGGAGCGCGGCGAGGTCCAGTGCCGCGCGCTCAGCGTGCCGACTTTTTTTTCGCGCGAGCCGTTCGGGACCTGGCGCAAAAATAATTTGGTCCGCGTGCTGCTGCAAACCGGCCGGAGCCGCGATCCAAGAGCGAAGGAGGTGCCGACGATCTTCGAGCTGATGAACCAATACAAGACGCCGGAAGCGACGCGCAAGCTGGTCGTCGGCATCCTTGCCTCCGGCGATCTCGGCCGTCCCATCGTGGCGCCGCCCGCCGTTCCACCCGACCGGGTGAAGCTCCTGCGCGAGGCCTTCATGAAGACGATGCAGGACCCCGTGTTTCTCGACGACGTGAAAAAGAAAAAGCTCGAGGCCGATCCAAGTTCCGGCGCAGAGGTCGAAGCGCTCGCCAAGGAAGCGGTGGCCCAACCGCGCGAAGTGGTGGAGCGCATGAAGAAGATATTGGAACAATGAAACCGATGAGCCGCGATCTCTTTCGCCGGCGCCTGCTCGACGTGATGGAGCGGAAGGACCATTGGGCGTGGCCGGCCTTTACCTCCGGCATGGTGCCCAAGCGCCGTCTGCATATTCATTTCGAGCAGGAGTACGCGGCCTACGTGCGCGACTTTCCCGTCATGGTCGGCTGGGCCTACGTTCAGTGCCCGATCGCGGCAGTGCGCCGCGCGCTGGCGGAAAATCTCTATGAAGAAGAAACCGGCGGGTTGGCGGCCGGACGGCCGCATCCCGAGCTGTTTTTGGAATATCCCAAAGGGCTGGGCATGGGTCTCGCCCGTTTTCAAAATGTAAAGCTCTTGCCCGCCGCGAAGACTTATCGCGCCTTTCTCGACGCGGCGACTCGGCGCCGCGGCTGGGAAGTCGCCGCCGCCGTCGTCACGATTTTCATCGAAGGCACCAAGGACGATCGCGCCTCGATCGACGCGAAGACGCGGACGGTCGATGCGCCGTCGCTGCACGAGCATCCGTTGGTGAAACATTACGACCTCCCGCTGGAGCACCTCGCTCTGACCAAGGCGCACCGCGAGGTCGAAGGCGATCATCGCGCGGCCGCGTGGAAGGCCGTTCTCGACCACGTTCCGGGCGCAAGACGAAAGTCGGTCGTCGCGAACATGGAGCAGGCTCTGGCTCGCTGGCTCAACTACCGCGACGCGGTCGCCGCCTCGTGCGGCATCGAGCGCGGCTCCGGCGGACGGCCGCAGCTCGCGTCCCCATGGTGACCGTAATGGCCAACGCGTTGCGCGCCGGCACGCACATCGTTGACCGTTTGAAAGACGGGAAAGAGCCCGGCGATTAAACCGCGGCGCTGCGCAACTGAACACGAAAGGACAACGCTTATGCCTGACATCAAAGTCGCCTCTTGGAACGTTGAAAACCTCTTTGACACCACCGCTTCAGAGATCGCCGCAGACCTGGAGTTCACCCCGGCCAACGGCTGGACTGAAGCCGCATATGCCGCGAAAGTCAAAAACCTCGCGGACATCATAAAACAAATGCACGGCGGTCAAGGCCCGGACCTTCTTGGCCTGTGCGAGGTCGAAAACAAAAAGGTCGTGCAAGACCTGATCGACGCGATCGGCCGGCCCGACTATCGCGTCGCCCACGTGGATAGTCCTGACATTCGAGGCATTGACGCCACACTCGTTTATTCGAACCAAGTGTTCAAAGACCCCCTACCTTCTGACATGAAAGGTCACCTCGTTCATATGCGGTATCCGACCCGCGATATTTTTCAGGTTCGCCTCGAGGTGAAAACCAATGGAGCCGAGCTGAACGTGTTCGTGAATCACTGGCCTTCCCGCAAGCAAGGCCAATACGAAAGCGAGCCGCTCCGGATCAACGTCGCGGAGCATTGCGGACGACTGATCGATGAAACACTCAGGTTCGGGCGTGCCGACTTCCTTGCCCTGCCGGACACGACCGCGAGCCTCACCCAGCTGAACGCCCGTTGGAACCGGAACGTGCTCGTCATGGGAGATTTGAACGACGAGCCGTTCAGTCGGAGCGTGCTTAACTACCTACTCGGCTCAAAGGACCTCGATCATGTAGAGGAAGAACTCAAACCGGGTACCGGCAAGAAAATACCCGAAGCGAAAATCTATCTAGGCACAAAAGCCTACCTCTTCAACTGCATGTGGCCTCTGTTCGGCCGGTCGGACAAGGGAACTTTCTATTTTTTCGGCGCGACGAACTCGATGAATCTTTTGGATCAATTTCTTGTCTCGCGCGGCCTTTTTTACGGCGTTCAGGGGCTGAAGATCGACCCGAACTCAGTCGCAATTTTCACCCCGGCGGTAATGACAACGCCCAAAGGCCGCCCCCGCGCTTTCGATCGGCAGACCAAGAAGGGATACAGCGATCACTTCCCGATTCAGGCCGTCCTCCAAACTCTCTGATCGGACGTTCGAGGGCGAATGCTTGCGGCGTGTGTCAGCCGCAAACCCGGTAAACCTCCGCGCGCCATCCCTTGACTGGCTTTCGACGGGTGCTAAATTCCGGGTGACGGCGCGTTTAAATTGGAGGCAGCGATGGAGCCGACGGTCTACAAAGGTTACACCAAAGACGAGCTGGAGCTTCATTTCGATCCGCAGCACGCGGTGCCGAATCACCAGCGCTGGGCCGAGCAGCGAAACGAAGCGAGTCTGCGAGCGCGGAAAAGTCTGAAAGCGTTTTTCAACATCCCGTACGGCGACTCGCCGCGCCAGGTCTCGGATATTTTTCCGGCGGAGAAGCCGGGCGGACCGGTGCTGATTTATTTTCACGGCGGCTATTGGCGCAGCGGCAGCAAAGACCAGAACTGTCATTTCGCGCCCTTGTTCGTGAAGGCCGGCGCCACCCTCGTGGTCGTCGAATACGATCTCTGCCCGAAGGTCGCGGTCGCGGACATCGTGCGCGAGGCGCGCGCGGCGATCGCGTGGGTCTACAAGAATATTTCGAGCTACGGCGGCGATCCGGCGCAACTCTACATCTCGGGCTTGTCGGCCGGCGGCCATCTGGTCGCCATGGCGCTCGCGCACGATTGGGAAAAAGAGGGGCTGCCGCGCAATCTCATCAAGGGCGCGGCCGCGATTTCCGGAGTTTACGATCTCGACGCCGTGCTCCACCTCGACGTCAATAAAGAGATCCGCCTCACGCCCGAGAGCGCGCGAGAAAACAGCCCGCTGCTTCACCTTCCCCTGCCGCACGCGCCTTTGCTCATCGCCGTCGGCGGCGCGGAGCCGAGCGGCTGGCAGGAGCAATCGGCGCAGCTCTTCATGCTGTCGAAAGAGCGCGGCGTTCCATGCGAGTATATCGAGGTGCCCGGGGCGCATCATTACTCGATCGGATTGCTGCTGCCCGACGCCCAGTGCCCGCTCACCCGCGCGATGCTGCAGCAGATGGGTCTGCCCGCCGCGGCGTGACTTGGATGGCGCGGAAAAATTCATCGCTCGTTTGCGCTCTGGGGATTTTTCTCCTGGCGCTCGCGCTGGGAACGGAGGCGGCGGAGCCGCCGCTCGCGCGTATCGCGCACGGCGCTTTCAACGAAAAGATCGCCGCTTTGTGGATCGGCGTCGAGCAGGGTTTTTTCCGCAAGCACGGCGTCAACGTCGAGGTGATCAACATCCGCAGCGGCCCGCAAACGATCGCCGCGCTCTCCTCCGGCGACATCCAGATCGCCTACACGATCCCGGGCTCGGTCTTGAGCGCCGCGGCGGGCGGCATGGACCTCGCCTTTTTCGCCGGCGTCGTCAACCGCGCCGACGGCGAGTTTGTCGCGCCGCCGGTCCTCCGCAGCGCGGAAGAGCTCAAGGGAAAAAAAGTCGGCGTGCAGAGCATCGGCGGCGGCGTCTGGTCGATGACGATGCTCGCGCTCGAGCATCTGGGCCTGGAGCCCGTGCGCGACAAAATTCTCTTGATGGTCCTGGGCGACCAGTCGGTGCTCACTCAGGCGCTCGCAACCGGCGGCATCGACGCGGCCTATTTGAGCTATACCTATAGCTCGTCGCTCAAGGAAAAAGGCTTCAACGTGCTGGTCGATATGGGCAAAGCGCCGATCGTCTATCAGGGCCTCGCGCTCGCGACGCAGCGAGCTTATTTGCGGCAGAACCCGCAGGTCATCGATTCGCTCCTGCGCGGCGTCGTCGAATCGGTCGCCTTCATCCAAAGGCCGGCGCACAAAGAAGCGGTGATGAAATCGCTGATGAAGAATCTGCGGTTGAAGAGCGCGCAGGACGCCGAGAGCGGCTATCAGGTGCTGCAGTGGCTGTACAGCCTCGACGTCAATCCGAACCTGAAGGGCGTGCAAAACATGCGGCGCCTCCTCGCGCTGACGAATCCGAAGATGAAGAGCGTCAGGTCCGAAGACGTGATCGACGACGCCCCGGTCAAGCGCCTCGAAAGCAGCGCGTTTTACCGCGAGCTGGCCGCGCAGGCGAAGCGATAACGTTGCGGCCGGTCGCGCGTCCCGTCTTAACGCGCGCGGATAAATCTGTTAGCTTTTAAACAAAGGAGACCGTCATGGATGCAAACGCCAAAAAAACCGCGCTCAGGATGATTCCGTACGGCCTGTACGTTCTCACGGCACAGGCGAAGGACGGCCGCGTGGGCGCGGCCACCGTCAACTGGGTCACTCAGACCGCGTTCGAGCCGCCGCTGGTCGTCGTCGGCGTCAAGGCCGATTCGCACACGCACGCGATCATCAAAGAGTCCAAGGCATTCGCCTTGAACATTCTAGGCAAGAACCAGAAAGACGCTGCGTTCACGTTCTTCAAGCCGCTCGAGCGCGAGGGCGACACGATCGGCGGGCAGCCGTTTCGCTCCGGCAGCCTCGGCGCGCCGATTTTTGACAAAGTTCCCGCCTTCGTCGAGTGCGCGCTGGTTGAGACGGTCGAGAGAGGCGATCATTCGGTTTTCATCGGCGAGGTGAAGGACGCGGCCGTCCGCGAGCAACCCTCCGGCCGGCCCGACGATCTCACGCTCACCTTGAAAGAGCTGGGCGACAAGATTTTTTACGGCGGATAGAAGTACAAGGATGAAAGCGGAAACATGAAAGCTGAAATTTTCGGAGATTGGTCCTATTTCCGCTTTTCGTTTTCAGCTTTCATCTTTTCAGCCGCCCTTGAGGCTTTTGAAAAATCCGCTCCGCTCCAATTCTTTCACAAACTGCAGATCCACGACCGAACCGACGTCGAGCTCGCGGATTTTTGGATTGCGCTGGGCAAGCTCTTTGGCGGTAAAATCAAGGCCTTCGATCGTGGGCATCGGCGTGTCGTTGTAGAGACGGCGGGCGGCATCGTACGCCGGCCCGACCACGTCGGGATTCATGAACCGGGCGTAGCGCGTGATAATTGCGACCGAGCCCTCCCGGTTCGTCTTCAAGTAATGAAGAGCTTGCGACAAGGCTTTCACGTAGCGGAGCACCACGTCGCGTTTCTCTCGCGCATAGCGTTCGGTCGTCACCGCCGCGCCCATCTGAAACGGAGTCTTGGTCGCGACGTAGTCCACCAGCACCTTGAAGCCCAGCTTTTTTGCCTGCTGTAGCTCGAGGTCTTGCCCGACCATGAACTGAGCGGCGCCTGCCGCCATCGCCTGCAACCGCACGGGGGTATTCCCGATCGCCCGCAGAGAAACGTCCCGGTCCGGGTCGATGCCGAGGGACTTGAGTCCGATGCGAATCACCGTGTCGGCGGCGGTTCCGGGAAGATGATTGGCGCCCACCTTGCCTTTCAGGTCGGCCGGGGAATTGATGGAGCTGTTGACGATGAGGTAGTACGGCATGACATTGATAAAGCCGGCGACGATGACCGCGGGCGATCCCGCCGCCCGGGCGTTAAGGACAGAGGGCCCGGTGGATTCGGCGATCTGGGACTCGCCGGCGATCAGAGTCTGCACGGTTCGCGGGCTCCCTTCGACGAACACAATGTTCACGTCGAGCCCCTGTTGCTCGAAAAAGCCGGCGGCCTTCGCGACCCATATCGGGGTGGAGCTCCCCAGTGTCAGGGATTGGTATGCGGTGGTCACACGGTCGGCCGCGCCGACCGGCGCAACCGCGATCAGGAAAATCGCGAGAGAGATGAGGATTCGAAAAGCCACGGTCGTCCCGCCGGTGTTACTGCGCCAGTCTATTGTAAAGCCAAGCCCACGCGTAGCCGAAGAGCCACGCGAAGAGGACCGCGAGCAGAAAGCTGATGATGAAATTAGCGAAGTCCGGCCTCATGAGAGAGGCGACGTCCGCGCCGACGAACTGCGCGTTAAGAACGAATCGAAAGAGCATCGGCGAGATCAACCAGATCAGATGGATCAGGAGATAGAACGCCCCGGTCAGGATGGCGAGCGAAGTGGCGAAGGCGGACGGTTTGAGCATAAGGATCACTTCCCGCTTAACCTGAATCCCTCGTAAGCCAGATAGCCGGCAACGACCAGCGCAACCGCGCTCACCCAGTGCGGCACGGCCCAGCCTTCAAAAACAGCCTCCCAGCCGAAGACGAGTCTCAAAAGATGCAGGACCGCGATCAGAAGGAAGATCGCTGCGGCCGTTTTGAGATAGGTTGTCCGGGACATCGACTAGAAACTAGCCCCGGCTCCCGCCACTTGTCAATCGATACTTTCCCGGCATAGAGTTAGAGCTGCCCCGGGCGGAAAACTCTCTCGGGATCAACGCGAGGAAAGATTTCGATGCGCTATTGCATGCCGCCGGATCCCAATACGAGAAAGCCCAGCTTCGCTCTCCTGGCCCGCTCCTGCGATACCCATTTTCATATTTTCGGACCGCCGGAAGAGTTTCCGTTTGCGCCGACGCGGCAGTACACGCCGCCCGCGGCTCCGCTGGAGCACTATCTCAATATGGCGGCGGTCACCGGCATCGAGCGCGGCGTCGTCGTGCAACCGAGCGTCCACGGTCTCGACAACTCGGTGACCTTGGAGGCGATAAAAAAATCCGCCGGCCGTTTTCGCGGCGTCGCGCGCATCGACGACAAGACGACGCCGGGCGAGCTTAAAAAATTGCACGAAGCCGGCATCCGCGGAGTCCGCTTCAACCTGTTGGACCGGCCGCGGGGCAACGTCGCGCTCGAAGTCTTCGACCGCGCCGTGCAGCGGATCGCGGAATTCGGCTGGTCCGTCGATCTGCACATCGATCCAAAGAACCTGCTGGAGCGGGAGAAGCGCATTCGGACTCTGCCGACGCCGGTCGTGATCGATCACCTGGCCCGAGTCGATCCTGCCGATGGCCTGAATCAACCCGCTTTCCAATTGCTTCTGGACCTGTTGAAAAACGACCGGTTCTGGGTGAAGGTGAGCGGCGCGGACAAAATTTGCAAAAACGGAGTTGATTTTTATCACGGTCTGCCTTACATCGACGTGGTTCCCTTCGCCCGCGCGGCGATCGCCGCCGCTCCCGACCGGGTCATCTGGGGAAGCGATTGGCCCCATTCGAACAATTTCGCGCCCGGCAAGACTCCCAACGATGGCGATCTCGTGGACCTGCTGCTCGAATTCGCGCCGGATGAGAAGCTCAGGAAAAAAATTCTCGTCGACAACCCCGCGGCGCTGTACGGATTCGAGAACTGAGGAGACGTATGCGGATTATCGATGCTGACGGTCACGTCAACGATGGCGCGTGCGGCGATGAGATCGCCAGGTATATGCCGCCGGGTAACCGGATGGCGCAGGTTTTTCCCGAGCTCGACCACCTTCATTTCCGCTTTCTCAGATTAAACCGCCGCCCCACGGGCAATCCCGGGCCGCGGGAGTGGCTCGAGTTTCTGGATCAGACGGAAATTCATTCGACCGTGCTCTATCCGACGTTCGGGCTCGCCGTCGGCCGAATCGTCGCTCCCGACTGGGCGGTCGCCGCGTGCCAGGCGTACAACACCTGGCTGCACGAGAAATTCTTGAACGCCAGCCCGCGCCTCAAAGGCATGGCGCTGCTTCCGATCCAGGACGTCGAAGCCGCCGTCGAAGAGCTGCGCCGCGCGGTCAAAGAGCTCGGCATGTTGGGCGGCATGCTGCCGTCGAACGGCGAGGGAATCAACGGCCACCTGGGCGCGAAAACTTATTGGCCGCTTTACGAGGAGGCGGAAAAGCTCGGCTGCGCGCTGGCGGTGCACGTCGGCTGCCTCCACCGTCTCGGCCTCGACGCCTTCAGCACCTATTATGCCGTCCACGCCCTGGGCCATCCGTTCGGCCTGATGATCCAGGCCGCGGCGCTCCTGGCGCACGGCGTATTCGACCGTTTCCCGAATCTGCGCGTAGCTTTTCTCGAAGGCGGGGCGACCTGGGTGCCGTTTTTTTTAGACCGGCTCGATCGTTCCTATCACGAAGGCCATGTCCAGACCGATCTCGCAGGCAAACGTTTGGGCGGGCCGAAGCAGGACGAAAAGGCGAGCGAGTATTGCAAACGGCAGCTGCGCGAGGGACGGATCTTCGTCGGCTTCGATTGCGACGATGACGGCCTCGGCAACGCGATACAAAAAGCCGGCCGCGGCTCGTTTCTTTTCGGCAGCGACTTTCCCCACGAAGTTTTCAGCGCCGAAAAGTGCCGCCACGAAATCGGCGAGCTGATCGACCGCGACGATCTCTCGAAGGAGGACAAGGAGGCCGTGTTGGGCGGAAACGCGCTCCGGCTATACGCCCCGGCCGGCAAACTGTAAGCGGAGGCCAGCGTGATCGAATTCGAAGGACGGAAAATCCCATTGGAGTTGAGCGAGGTCGTCGATCCCGCGCGCACCGTTTTGCTCGTGTGGGACATGCAGAATGACCAGGCGGGCGGCTCGTTCAACAAAGACGCGTTGATCCGCAACGCGCCGCCTTTGATCGCCAGCGCGCGCGCCGCGAAGATCAAGACGGTCTACACCCGGCAAACTCCGTATCTGTGGAAAGACGAATCGCCGGCGTGGATCCGCCGTTTCATGAAAGAACAAAAAGTCGATGATCCGAGCAACTTGAAGCCCAGGCGCCTCCACGGCAGCTTCGGCTGGCAGCTCATGGCGCCGTTTGCGCCCAGCGAGGGCGATCTGGTCATCGATAAGCGGCGCGCGACGATGTTCATCGGCAACGAGTTCGAAACTCTGCTCGGCAACTTGAGAGCCGACACGATTGTGATGATCGGCTGCACGACCGACGGCGGCGTCGAAGCGACGGTCCGCGACGGCTACTACCGCGGCTACTTCATGGTCGTAGCGCGCGATTGCGTCGGGACGTATACTGAAGACGGCCACAACGCCGCGCTCAAGCGGATGGGGCGTTTTGCCGACGTGGTGGAATCGCAAGAGTTGATCCGAATCTGGCAGCGGTAAAAACCCGGAGAATGCCATGAACCAACCGAAGCAGGCCTTGCACGTCGCGACCATGTCCGGCTGGTACCGTTTCGAAAAGGACGGCGAAGCTTGGCAGCAGACGCGGCGCGCGCTGGCATACTGGTCGCTCACCTGTCTATCGATCGATCCCGAAAACCGGCGGCTGGTTTATGCCGGCAGCGAGCACTCGGGCCTCTTCTTCAGCACCGACGGCGGCGCAAGCTGGTCGCGCGCGAATCCCAACGTCCCCAAGTTGATGCTTTTCTCCGTCCTCGCCTTGCCCGGCACGGTGATGGCCGGAACGATTCCAGCCGCGGTTTACAAGAAAAACGGCGCGGGCTGGGAAGAATTGGCCGGCGTGCGCCTCAGCAGCCGGGGAGCGACTTTTCCCCCCAGCCCGGAGCTTCAGTCGCGCACGCGCTATCTCGCGTTCGATCCGGCCGCGCCAACGCGGCTCTACGCCGGCATCGAAGTCGGCGGCTTGCTGCTCTCGGACGACGCCGGGAGAAATTGGCAAGCGGCCAACGATGGGCTCACCGATCCGGATGTGCACGAAGTCCTTCCTTGTGAAAAAAATTCTCAAATGGTTTTCGCCGCCTGCGGCGACAAGGCGTTTCGTAGTTTCGATCGCGCCGCGCACTGGGAAGAGATCACTCCCGCGAGCCACGATTACGGCATGTCGCTCGCCGAAGACGGCGACGGAGCGATTTATTTGGGCAGCGCCAAGGGCCGGCCGAACACCTGGCTCAGAGAGTCGGGCGCCGATGCCGCGATCTTTCGCAGTGGAGATGTCGGCTCGCATTGGGAAATCGTCACCCAGGGCTTGCGCGGCGGCGTCATGTCGATGTGCGCGAATTCCGACGGCGGCATTATTGCCGGCACCTCCGACGGCGAGCTGATTGCCGTGACCGATGCGGGCGCGCGCGGCATCGCAGCGGGGCTGCCCTGCATCACCTCCGTGGCGGTGGGCGCCTGATCATGAACGTGCCCTCGCCCGAAATCGTTTTGATTCACAGCTCGGATTTGCATCTTAGCGCCGACGGTATCTCTAGCGCGTCCCTCTCCGATCCATTGTCGATTTTACGTGAAGTTTTGGCCATCGCTAGATCCTCGCGCGCGGATCTTGTGCTATTGGCCGGCGATACATTCGACCACAACCGCCAGCCGGCCGAATTCCTCGACCGCGCAGCGGAAACCATGGCCGAGTTCAGCGCGCCGATCGTGGTTCTCCCCGGGAATCACGATCCGCTGACTTCCGACTCGGTCTATCGGCGCTCGCGGCTGAGAGAGATCGCGAATGTGTGCGTCCTCGGGCTCACCGTGGACGACGCAGTGGTTTTTCCCCACCTCGGGCTGGAGATCTGCGGTAAAGCGCACGTGGATTACTTCGATATGTCGCCGCTATCCGAGCCCCGCGCACGCACGACGCGCTGGCGGCTCTCGGCGGCGCACGGCCACTATGTCGAAGAACCGGACGAGCCCGGACGCCTGCTCGGCTCCTGGCTGATCCGCGATGCCGGGCTGGTCGCGACCGGCGCCGACTACGTCGCGCTCGGGCACTGGAATCGCGCGGCGCGGGTGGGCGGCCATCAGATCCGTGCCTATTACTCCGGCTCCCCGGACTACACCGGCACGGTCAACGTGGTCCGGCTGCGCAACGACGGAGAGGTGAAGGTATCGTTCGCCGCTTTGCCTTCCGGGAAGCGCGAAGGTCAATTCGACCGAGAGAAGGATTTCTTGTCATGAAGGCGCCGAAGCGGCTGGCGGTCTTCGAGAGGTTCATTCAAGACGTGCGCGCGGCGTGGGCGGAGACGGAGGACATGGAAACCCGCATGAAGAAAACCGCGCGGTTGTTGGAACAGCTCGTGACGGAGCCGGCGCTCAGGGAGCATTCGAAGAGCTGGCCTTCGACCGAAGGCCACAAGAACCTTCTGTTGTACGAAGACGCGGACTACGGCTTCGCCGTGAACGGCGTCGTACGCGCGCCCGGCCGCCTGGGCGGTGTCCACGATCATGCTCACGCGTGGACCGCTTACGGCGTTCTCGACGGCGCGGAAAAACTCGAGCGCTACCGCCGCGTCGACCGCGGTCAAAAAAAAGACGGCTACGCGGAGATCGAGCTGGAATCCGTATCCGAAGGATTGCCCGGGAAAGTCGATCTGGTGCCGCCCTATGCGATCCACTCCGAGAAGGGCAGCGCCGGCCGCTCCGTCGCAGTCATCGTTCGCTCCGAGCGCCTGGTCGGCCGGACACTCCAGGGCCGCTACGATCCGGGGAAAAAAACCTTCACTCGGGGCGAGGGACCGACACAAGTGCCGTTTGAGATCGCCTGAACGGCGCGTTCTTTCTTGCATTGCCTTCCAGCCGCACTCGACAGCGACTGCGACCTCTCTTGACGGCCTGCCCGGCTTTGTCTACAAAGACGAAGAGATTCATGTGATGCGCCGAAGCGTGATCCTTGCCGCCGCCCTCGTTCTTTCCGTCGCGTCTACGGCGCCCGCAGCCGACACGCTCATCCGGGTCGCCACCCCCGGCGCGCTGACCGGCGCGATCCCGATTTATCTCGGCGCGAAAAAAGGTATCTTTACCAGGCTCGGCCTGAACGTCGAGGTCATCGCCACGCGCAACGAGCAAATGAACATGCAGGCGCTGATGTCGAACAGCGTGCAGTTTTTAACCTCCAGCACGACCGGACTTTTTTACTTGGCCAAGCAGGGCGCGGACGTCGTCGGTCTCGCCTCGTGGAACAATTCCTCTCCCTACAGCCTGGGGAGCAGGCTCAAAATAAAAGATTTGAAGGAGCTGAAAGGCAGGAAGATCGCCTCCAGCGGCGCCGGCGGCCGGGCGGAAGCTTTCATACTGTTCATGTTGGCGAAGGTCGGCCTCGACCCCAAAAAGGACGTTCAGATCATTCCCCTCTCGGGCGGCTCCGCCGTCCGGCTGGCGGCGGTGGTGTCGGGCAACATCGACGCAACGTTGATCTCGACCTTGCAAGGCCGGCACGCCGAGAAGCTCGGGCTCACCGTCATCACGGTCCCGCTCGAATATACCTGGGGCATCAACCTGACGCGCAAGTCTTTCCTGGAAAAAAACCGCGGCACGGTGAAGGCGTATCTCAAAGGCCTCGCCGAGTCGGTGCGCCTGTTGATGGCCGACAAAGAGGCGACGATCGCCTCGATGTCACAGGTCTTGAGAATCGACGACCGCGAAAGCCTCGAATATTCGTATCAGATGATGAAAGCCGACGCCCGCGCGGATCTTTTCCCTACGGAGGATTCGATCGTCAACGTTCTGAAGACGATGAGCTACGAAGATCCCGCGTTTCTTTCGATTCCGCCGTACAAGCACTTTGACCTGTCATTGATCGAGGAGCTCAAGTCCGAGACGCGATAACGCAAAGGAGCAGAACCATGGCGTACGATCTTTTGATCCAAGGCGGCCGGATCTACGACGGCAGCGGCATGCCGTCCTATATCGGCGATATTGCGGTCAAGAACGGCCGCGTCGTCGAGATCGGCCGCATCCGCGGCGGCGCCGGGCGGACGATCGACGCCGGCGGTCTCGCCGTCGCTCCCGGCTTCATCGACCACCACACGCACATGGACGCGCAGATTTTCTGGGATCCCTACGCCACCTCCGAGCCGCAGCACGGCGTCACTTCCATCGTGATGGGCAATTGCGGCCTCACGCTCGCGCCGGCGAAGCCGAGCGACCACGACGCGCTGGTGAAGAGCTTCGTCCGCGTCGAGGCGATGCCGCGGAGCGTGCTCGAGATCGGCGTGCCGTGGGGCTGGCATACGTTCGGCGAATATCTGAACGCGCTCGACGGCAAGATCGGCATCAACGTCGGCGGCCTGGTCGGCCACATCGCGGTGCGCCAATACGCCATGGGCGAAGAGTCTGTGGAACGGGCTGCGACGTTTAATGAGATAGGCCAGATGAAGCGGCTCGTGCTCGAGGCGATGGAGAGCGGTGCGTTGGGATTTTCCACCAACCGCAACGAGCGCCACATGCGCGAAGACGGCAAGCCGGTGGGCAGCAGGCTGGCGGACGAGGACGAGCTCTTCGGCCTCTGCCAGGTGTTGACCGAGCTGAATTCCGGCGTGATCGAGACGATTCTCGGACGCAACAAGATCGAGCACTTCAAATTTTACGATCGGCTCGCGCGCGTCACGGGGCGGCCGGTGCTGTGGCAGAGCCTGCAGCACCGCTGGGTCGAGCCCAATCTCTGGCGCGAGCAGCTGGCCGCCGTCGCGCCGATCTTCGCCGACGGTTATCAGGCGTACGGTTTATCGCACACCGTGCCGCTGGTGCGCCACTTTACGCTGAAGAACTGCCAGGTCTTCGACGAGATGCCGGCCTGGAAAGCGTTGATGTTCCTGCCCGTCGAGGCGCGCCGCGAAGCGTTCAAAGATCCCGAGACGCGCAAGAAGATGCGCGCCGATCTCGCCGACCCGCGACCGATCAACTTCCACCGCGACTGGAACGTGCTCCGCGTGGAAAAGCCGGTCAAGCCGGAAAACCAAAAATACGCCGGCCAGAGCGTCGCGGAAATGGCCTCGATGCGCGGGCAGGAGCCGCTCGACGCGTTTCTCGATCTGTCGTTGGAAGAAAATCTCGACACCGTTTTTTGGAATGCCAACAACGGCGGCGACGCGAACGCGATGGGCGAGATCCTGCGCAGCCCGTTCGTTTTGATGGGCACCTCCGACGCCGGCGCGCACGTTCAGTTCGGCGCGGACTTCGGCTACGGCACGACCTTGCTCGGCCTCTGGGTGCGCGCGCGGCAACTGCTGACTCTGGAGCACGCGATCCACAAGCTCACGTTCCACATCGCTTCGGTTTTCGGCCTCGAAGGCAGAGGATTGCTGCGGCCGGGATACGCCGCCGATCTCGTGCTGTTCGATCCGACCACCGTGGATGCGCACGAGCCCGAGTGGGCCGAAGATTATCCGGGCAAGACCAAGCGCCTCATCCAGCGCTCCGAAGGAATTCATTACACGATCGTGAACGGCCGGCCGATCTATGAAGACGGGCGTCTGACCGGCGCGCTGCCCGGACAGCTTTTGCGCGGCTCGTCTTATCGCGGCCGCCAGGCCGCCGCGGCCTGAAGCGCGATGAGCTCGAGTTACATTCCGGTCGCGCGCGTCGGCGACCTGCCGCCGGGGAAGATGAAGCCGATCGAGCTCGGCGGGCGGCAGCTCTTGCTGGCACACGCCGACGGCCGCTACTTCGCTTTCGCGCGCGAGTGTCCGCACGAGTTCGCGGATCTGCAAACCGGCGCGTTGGACAAATTCCAAGTCCGCTGCATGAATCACGGCTACAGCTTCGATCTCACCACCGGCCGGTGCGTCGTGCCGCCGAACGGCCCGCCGCTCACCACCTTGCCGGTCGAAGTGCGCGGTGAAGAGATCTGCATCAAGCTGGAGTGGTAGAGCGGAAAAATGCAGTAGCGACTCGGTTTTGAGCACGCGACAATCGCCCGCGCTTCCTCCGGAAACGTTCGACCTGAATTCGTCAACTGGACGCGCCGCCAGATTTTCAAACTCACCCACTACCCCGACGGCGTCTCTCCTATTGACAGGGGATGACGCGCGTGATGTGCTCGAATCTCTTTCTTGTCGGAATTCGAAGACATGCCGCCACTGCGCCGATCGAATTCCGATTACGACCATTTACCGCGGCTCAACTTGTTCCGGGGAGATCTTGAAGAATGAGCCTTAAACTTTCTGCTCTTTTCGACCGGCTCCGAGGCCCGCTACCTCTTCGCTCTCACCTAATCGGCCTCGTTCTGGCGGCGATAGCGCCGCTGTTTCTATTCGCCGTCTTCATGATCTACCGCTCCGCCCAGGACGAGCGCGCCGTCTTCCAGCGCGGCGCTATCGAGCGAACGCGGGCGATCATGACGGCGGTGGACGCGGAGCTTAAAGCCTCGATCACGACGCTGGAGGCGCTCGCGACGGCGCGAGAGCTGGACGGCGACGATCTGCGCGACTTTTACGACCAAGCTATGCGCGTGTTTAAAAGTCAGCATGATTGGTCGACGATCAATGTTGCGGATGCCTCAGGCCAGCAGCTCATGAATTTGCTCCGCCCTTTCGGCAGCGATCTTCCTAAAGTCGCAGAACCGGACAAGATCGCCACGGCATTCAAAACACAAACCACGGCAATCGGCAACCTGGTGTTGGGAACGACGACACGGCAACTTGACTTCGCGATCCGCGTGCCGGTGGTGCGGAACGGCCGCACCAAGTATGTCCTTTCCGGCGTCGTCAAGCCGGCCGTGATCGGCGCACTGCTCGCCAAGCAGCAGATTCCCGCCGGTTGGGTCTTGGCGGTCCTCGACCCCAACAGCCGCATTGTCGCCCGCACGCGCGAAGCCGAACGCAGCCTCGGCCAGTTTGCCGCGCCGGATTTGCGCACAGCGCTCGCGGAATCGTCCGAGGGTTGGCGCCGCGGGCGAAGTCTCGAAGGCGAAGAAGTTTACCGGGCGCACACCCGGTCCCCGTTCAGCGGCTGGAGCGTGTCGCTGAATATCCCCGCCGCCGCCGTCGACGCGCCGTTCCATGGACCGGTTCTCTATGTGACGCTTTTCGGTATCGGCTTGCTGGCTTTGGGGATTGGCATCGCATTGCTCCTCAGCGCCAAAACCGCCCAATCGATCGAAGCCCTGTCCGGATTAGCTGGAGATTTGGGATTAGGCAGAACAGCAGCAGCAGTAGCAGCAAATGCTGTTCCGAGCCGCATTTCCGAAGTCGAAAATCTAAGAGAGGCGTTCCTGACCGCAAACCGGCTCATCCAAGAGCGTTCGGAGGAGCGAGATCGATTCGAGCAGGAGTTGTGGCAGCAGGCGGGCCTTTTGGAGTTGGCGCACGACGCGATCTTCGCCCGCGAGTTTCCGGGCGGGCCGATCATTTACTGGAACCGCGGGGCGGAGATTCTCTACGGCTTCTCAAAAACCGAAGCGCTGGGGCAGTCGCCGTACACCCTGCTCAAGACCTTTCATCCGCGGGGGATGGATTTCGTCGAGGCCACCCTGGAGCGAGAGGGCGAATGGTACGGCGAACTGATCCATACGACGCGCGATGGGCGAAAGATCTTTTCAGACAGCCGGCACGTCCTGGCGGGTGAATCTCAAGGGAGACGAGTGGTATTGGAAACCAATCGCGACATTACCGAGCGAAAGCGCGAAGAGAGTCGTCGCCGGCTTCAAAACGCGGTGAACGGCATTTTGGCGGAATCCCCGGGCCTGAGAGAAGCCACGCCGAAAGTTCTCCAGGTCCTCTGCGAATTGGGGGACTGGGACGTGGGCGGAATATGGGAAGTCGACCGAGCCGCGAATGAATTGGTTTGTGTGGAAGTCTGGCATCTTTCATCTATTGAAGTATCTGAGTTCGAGGCTGATACCAGGCCGAGGAGGTTTGCGCCCGGAGTCGGTCTGGTGGGACGGGTTTGGAAGAGCGGCGAACCGGTTTGGCTTCCGGATGCAACCAGGGACGGAAATTTCCCGCGCGCTTCCGCCGCGCGCAAAGACGGAATACACGCGGGCTTTTCCTTTCCAATCAAACTCGGCGCCGAGGTGCTCGGCGTCATCGAATGCTTCAGCCGCGAGATTCGGGCGCCGGATGCCGACTTCTTACAAACGCTCGCGACTATCGGTGGCCAGCTTGGCCAATTCATCCAGCGCAAGCGCGCCGAGGAAGGGCTTGAATTGCTGAGCCGTCTTCCGGCGGAAAATCCTGAACCCGTAATGCGGTTGAGGGAGGGACACGTCTTGAGTTTCGCCAACCCGGCCGCGGAGCGGTTGCTCGCGGCTTGGGGCACGCCATTGGGAGAGGAAGCCCCCGCCGAACTTTCGCGAGCCGCGCGCGCCGCTCTCGCCGACGGCCGGAAAGGCATTTTCGAGATCGCTTTCGACAATCTCGCCTATGCAGTCACCGTCGCCCCCGTGCTTGAGGCCAATTACGTCAATCTCTATTTCAGCGACATCACCGAGCGCAAACGGGCGGCGAATACCCTCAAAGGATTCAACGAAGAGCTGGAAAAACGGGTGGCGGAGCGGACGGCGGAAGTTACCCAAGTAAACGCCGAGCTTGTGCGGAGCTTGGCCGAACGCGAGAAGCTCGAGGAGCAGCTCCGCCACGCGCAAAAAATGGAAGCGATCGGGACTCTCGCCGGCGGCGTCGCGCACGACTTCAATAACATCCTAGGGATCATTCTCGGCCACGCGCGAGAGCTGCTGAGCGAAGGTGAAAAGTCTCGCGCCCTGGAGGCGATCTTGAACGCGGGCGAGCGGGGCGCGAAGATCGTGAAGCAACTGCTCGCTTTTGCGCGTAAGCCGAGCGTCGAGGACAAGCCGGTCGACCTTAACAATCTCGTCGACGAAACCGCGGATATCCTCAAAGCGGTGTTTCCGAAGACGATCGCGTTGACTCTCGACCTCGATGCCGCGCTGCCCGCCATTCGAGGGGATCAAAATCAATTGCAGCAAGTGCTGATCAATCTCTGTCTTAACGCCAGGGACGCAATGCCCGATGGAGGTATGCTTTCGATCCGTAGTTCGCGCGCGGTTGACCCGAATTTTCAGGCGCACGCGGCCGACGCAGGCGGAGACTACGTTCGACTCGAAATTTCCGATACGGGGGCCGGAATGGACGAATCGACGCGCCGGCGTATTTTCGAGCCGTTCTTCACGACCAAACAAGCGAGCGGGGGGAGCGGCCTGGGTCTTTCGGTGGTGTTTGGAATCGTGCAAGCGCACGGAGGCTTGATCGACGTCGAAAGCGAGGCGGGACGCGGGACCACGTTTAGGCTATATTTTCCGGCTCCTTCTCAACCCGTCGCTGCGTTAGAGTTAAAAGAAGAATCGCCGAAAAGGGTCGTCGGCAGCGGAGAGACGATTCTCGTCGTGGACGACGAGCCCTACCTGCTGGAGCTGATCAAATCCTCCGCCGAAAAGAGAGGCTTCCAGATGCTCACGGCTGGCGACGGGTTGGAGGCGTTGCAAGTGTATCGAATGCATCTCGGAGAGATCGACGTGGTGGTGTTGGATTGGGGACTGCCGGGGCTCGGCGGTGCCGCGGTCTTCCGCGGGTTGAAAGAATTGAATCCGCAAGTGAACGTGGTCGGCGTCACCGGTTATCTGGATCCTGAGGTCAAAAGCGCCATGTTACAGGAAGGCGTGCGGGGTTTTCTTCAGAAACCGTGCGGGCCGGATGATATTCTCGAAAAGGTTTTGTTCTTCTGCCGGCCTGCCGATCAGCGCTGATCGGCTGACACTGATGCGCCGGCTACTCTTAATCTTTTGCCTCGTACTTTCTGCACCCGCCGCTCACGCGCAAAACCTTCCGCTCTATCGCATCGCTTACGGCACCACGGGAGAAAATCCGACCGTTTTGTGGATCGCCGTCGAGCAAGGCTTTTACCGCAGGCACGGCGTCAACGCCGAAGTGCTCTACATGCGCAGCG
>DASXRG010000241.1:0-4857 GCA_036506735.1 Binatia bacterium
GAAGAGATCGACCGCTACTATCAGTCGGCGACCTTGATGGGCAAAGAGCGCGTCCAGCTTTTTCGCCTGGCGTGGGATCTGGCGTGCAGCTCGTTCGCCGGGCGCCAGGTGCTTTACGAGCGCTTCTTCGCCGGCGATCCATTTCTATTGATGGCGACGCGCTTCACCGGCTACGACCGCAGCGCCGCCGTCGCGCGAGTAAAGGCGCTGCTGGCGCGCACAAAAGAGAAATAGTAGTTCCAACCGTTCAAAATGTTCAAGCCGTTCAAACCGTTTAAACGATTTGAACTGCTTGAACGGCTTGAACGATTTTTGGAGGACCCATGAACATCGATTTTCACTGCCATCTGTATCCGGAAGAATACTTGAAGAAGCTCGAAGCCTGCACCGGCGACGTGCGCATCGAGAAGAACGCCAAAGGCGAAAAAATAATTCTCAGCATGGGCGCCAAGGCCGGTCCGGTGACCGAGGAGTTTTTCGACGTTGAATTGAGGCTCGACAAAATCAAAGAGAATCGCGTCGACATGCAGGTCCTGTCGGCGCCGCACCCGGGAGTGGACCGGTTCTCTCCGGTGGAGAGCGCCGAGATGAGCCGGGTCATCAACGATGGGCTCGCCAAAGTCGTGAAGAAATATCCGAAAAATTTTCAGGGACTCGCCATGCTGCCACTGATCGACACCCAGGCGGCCTTGAAGGAGCTCGACCGCGCCGTGTTGGATCTCGGCCTCGCCGGCATGTGCATGCTCACCAATGTTGCCGGCAAGACGTTGGATTCGGACTTTCTCCATCCGGTCTACGAGCGCGCGCAGGCGCTCGGCATTCCGATCTTCATCCATCCGACCACGCCGCTCGGCGCGCAGGTCATGCAGGAGTGGCGCCTCGCGATCATCCTCGGCTTCGAGTTTGACGTGATGCTCTCCGCGACGCGGCTCGCATACGCCGGCGTACTGGAAAAATTTCCCGAGCTGCATTTCGTCGTCTCTCATCTCGGCGCCGGCTTGCCCTTCCTCGCCGGGAGAATCGATCGCGGCTACGACGATCCGACGTGCGGCATCAAGACCAAGAAGCCGACCACCGACTATTTGAAAGACCTCTATTGCGACACGGTCTGCTTCTACCAGCCGGCGCTCAAGATGGCCTACGAGTTTTACGGCCCCGAGAAAATGGTTTTGGGCAGCGATTATCCTCTGCTGATCGGCGATCTTCCGGAAGCCGTCCCCAGCATCGAGGCGATGAAAATTCCCGAGCGCGACAAGCAGAAAATTCTCGGCGAGAACGTCAAGCGGCTGCTGAAGATGAAGGCGTGAGCGTCCGCTTCCGCGGCACCTTGACAACTCGATCGGCCCGATGTTTAGCTGAGACGGCATCGTGAGATACAAACTCTTCGCAATTCTGGCTCTCTGCCTGTTCGCCTCCGGAGCCGATCCGGCTTCCGCCCAGCTCAAGAAAATCAAATTCGGCGTCGGCTCGATCTCGATGGCGGAGCTTCCCTTCAACGTGGCCAAGCTCAAGGGATTTTACCGCGAGGAAGGGTTGGATGTTGAAATCATTCTCATCCGCGGCGCGCTCGGCGTCCAGGCGCTGGTCGGCGGCTCCGTGGACTATTCTTCTTCTTCGGGATCGATCGTCGCCGCAGGAGTGCGCGGCCTGGGAGTGAAGCTTCTCATGGTGGTTTCCTCGAGGCCGCAGTTCGATCTCGTCTCCCAGCGGGAAATCCGCTCGGTCCAACAGCTCAAGGGCAAAACCGTGGGAATTTCATCGCGCGGCGGCGCCGTCGATCTCCTCACGCAATTGATTCTGACGCAGAACGGAGTCGCGCCGAACAAAGAGGCCACCTTGCTCGTGATCGGCGCCCAGGAGGAGATGATGATGGCGCTCAAGACCGGGCTGGTCGCCGCGGCCCTCATGACTCCGCCGCGGCACTTGATGCTCTATCGGGAAGGATTCACCCAGCTCGCATACGCCGGCGACTTCATGCCCACCTACCCCACCGGCGGTATCGGGGCCACCGATGAAAAGATCAAGAAGGACCCCGCGGAGGTTTTCGCCTTCGTTAAAGCCAGCCTGAAGGGCCTTCAATTTTACCGGCGGAACCGCGCTGAATCGATCGACATCATGTCGAAGCATTTAGGAATCAAAGACGCTGCGCTGGCGGCGCAGGCCTACGACAATTCCGTCGGCCGCCTTTCGACGACCGGGGCGGAAGGAGAATCCTGGATGAAAGGCGCGGTCGAGTTCACGAAAAAAAGCCTGAACGTCGCCAGGGAGATTCCGCCGAACCAGGTGTTCGATTTCAGCTTCGTCGAAAAAGCATCTCGGTAACACGGCGCCGTTTTTGTTTTATCATCAAAGGAGGATACGATGGCGAAACTGAGACACATTGCGTTCATTGTGAAGGAGCCGGACAAACTCTACGATTTCTACCATCACCTCTTCGGCGTGGAGAAAGTGCGCCACGGCCCCACCGGCGCGATTCACGTGATCGACGGCCTGTTCAATCTGGCCTTCTTGAAGCAGAGCTTCAGCGACGGCCCGGTGGTGAACACGCACCGCGCCGACGGCGAGGAGATCGATCAGCGGCAGGGCATCAACCACTACGGCTTTCTGGTCGACGATGTGGAAAAAACTCTGACCCGCCTGGGCGACTCGATCCAGCGCGGCCAGACGCCGCAGAACGGCCGGCCGGCGGAGATGCGGATCATCGACCCGTGGGGGAACAAGGTGGACCTCGCCGCGCGGGGATTCCTCGGACGGGAGGAAAGAAAGCTGCCGGGCGTGCGCTACGCCGTGGTTCAGACCGAGACGCCGGAGCAAACGGCTGAATTCTACCAATCGGTTTTCGAGCTCGAACGGCTCGCACCCGCCGCCGACGGCTCGCTTCGTCTCAGCGACGGCGACATCACGCTGGAGCTCACGAAAAAGCTGTCGATCGACAAACCGGGCATCCAGTACTTCGGCGTGCAGGTAAAGGACTGGTCTCAGGCCAAAAGCCGCTTCCAAGAGGTCGGGCTCGACCTTCCCGATCCCAAGCGCGGCGAAACCGAAGTCCGCGTCAGCGATCCCGAAGGCAACCTGTTCACGGTCTCGGAAAAAGGCTGGCAGCGTTGAAAATACCGGCTAAATTCCCGGCGCGAACGGCCGGATAGGCGCGTAATGCGGCTTGCGCGGTCGCGGCCGGCGGGTAAGAAATAAAAATGGACGCCGCCTCGGCCCTCCAACCTTTCATCAAGCAGCGGACGGTTTTACTCACGACCTGCCGCCGCGACGGCACGCCGGTCGGAACGCCGGTGAACCTTGCGGTCGAAGGCGAGCGCGCGTTCGTCCGGACTTTCGACACGGCGTGGAAATTGAAGCGCATCAAAAACAATCCCGTCGTCGAGATCGCGCCGTCGACGGCGCGCGGCAAGCCGACCGGCCCGGCGATTCGCGCCCGCGCGCAAATGCTCAGCGGCGATGAAGCAGAACACGCGAGCGAAGCGATCGACAAGAAATATCCCGTGCTCCACGGAATTCTCGTCCCGCTCGTGCATCGTCTGCGCGGCCACAAGGCGACCCACGTCGAGCTGACGCCGTTCGCCGGCTCGCCCGGACTCATCGTCGGCCGCCTATAATTTCGATCGACAATTTCCGTTCCGCCGGACTCTTGACAGCGCAGCGTTCCGCGCGTAAATGAGTCGCATGAATCCTTCTCTGATTCCCGCCGTCTGGTCCTATTTTTTCTTCAATTTATTGCTGCAGGTATTCGATGGAGTATTGACGTACCAGGTGGTGTCGATTGGCGTTCCGGAGGCAAATCCGCTGGTGCGCCAAGCGATTATCGAGTGGGGCGCGGCCTTGGGCTTGTTTTACTGGAAGCTGCTCGCCTGCGCTCTGCTTGCGTTAATCTTCGCGCTCACGTACGGACGGCAAGCCCTGACGATCAAGGCTTTCACGGTGACCGGCGTCGTTTACGGCTCCGTCTCTTTCGTCGGCCTCTGCGCGCTGCTGGTGGAATTCATCGGATAACCGCGAAAGCGCGCGCGGCGCGCATCACTTTTCAAAATCGATCACGATCCGCCAGTCATGCTCGGAGAAAACCCGGTGCGCCGCTTCGGCGCCGGGAAGGTTGAGCCCTACGTTTTTGGCCATCGCGAGCGCGTTGCCGGTACGGCCCGGACGCAGTTTGAGTTTGTATTTCCTGTCGCCCTGATTGAAAACATTCTCGACCAGCTCGTCCAGGCGCCACGACTGCGCGCAGCCGCCCGAGACCGCGCGCGCAAACATCTTTAAATCGAGATCCATTTTTTCCGCCAGCTGCATCCCTTCGCAAATCGCCAGCTCGGACATCGCCTGCATCATCTGGTTGATGCGCTTGGCGATCTGGCCGTTGCCGTTTTTACCGAGGTACGTCACCGTGCGGCCGATCTGCTGCAGCACGGGCAGGCAGCGCCGATAGCCGTCGTAACTGCCGCCGACGAAGACCGTCAGCGCGCCGTTGGTCGCGCCGATGTCGGCGCCGCTCACCGGCGCGTCGAGCATTTCGATTCCCCGCGCGCCCAACGCGCCGGATAATTTGACCGCCAGCTCCGGCGTCGTGCTGCTGAGATCGACGAACGCCAGATTCTTATTTTCACTCTCGATGATTCCGTTCTTGCCGGACGCGACCGCCTCAACCGCTTCGGACTGGAGCGAGGCGACGACGATGGTGGAGCGCTGCGCCAATTCTTTAGGCGAAGCGGCCGTAGCCGCGCCTTCGGCGACCAGCGGTGACATTTTGTTTTTGTCCACGTCGAGAACCGTCATCGGGTAGCCGGCCCGCAACAGACGCAGCGCGATCGCGCCGCCCATGTTGCCGAGGCCGATAAAACCAAGCCGCTC
>DASXRG010000242.1:0-1680 GCA_036506735.1 Binatia bacterium
GGCGTGACGCCGGATGACTGTCGAGCTTGCGCCGTCCATTCCGGCAAGAAGATCTGCCGGTAGCCGATGTAGGCGAGGTCGAGAGCGCCGAGAAGCAACAGCGGCCCGACGAGCCGGCGCCAGTCGCCGAGATAGCTTTTGAACACCGGATACCGGCTGCGGTCACGATAAACAAAATCATGAACCAAGAATATTACCGGCAAGGTGATGGCGATCGCTTTTGTAAGCAGTGCCAGAACGAACAGCACCGAGCCTATGATCCACCGGCTGCGCACGAAAGCGAGAAATGCTCCAAGATACAGAATCACGCAGAGCAGCGCGGAGCGCGCCCAAATATAGTTTATCGGCTGGCTATTAAGCGGCGCGAGAGCGAAAAAAAGCGCGGCGGCTGCCGCTGGAATGCAGGCCGCACCGTTGGCGTCACGCTCGGAGGCCGGCGACGGTTCGACTGGCTCACCGCGGTGAGGAAACTCGAACCGCCAGATGTGATCGCGCACGATGATAAAGACCAGCACCGACGCGATGAAATGGAGAATCAAGTTGAGAGCGTGATAGCTCCAGGGCTGGACGTCAGAGATGGCGTAGTTGACGGCGTAGGTGAACAGAAGAACGGGCCGCAGGTCCACTTGCGTCGGTTCCGTCCAAATCGCATGCGGATCGACGAAGAAGCACGGAATATTTTGCAGGCTGCGGATCGCCGGGTTTTTGGCGATGCCGTAAATGTCATCGAAATAAAAACCGATGCCGAAACCGTTCGAATAAGAGACACCGATTCCGAGCGCGAGCAAAGCGAGAAATAGGTAGGTGAACTTCCTGCCTGCGGGGATCGTCACGGTATCATCAACTGGTCTTGGTAACTTCTTGCGTTGCCTTGACGCCGCGGCCGAGATTGAAAAACGATTCTCCCAAGCGCCAGAGGCCGATCAACCCGAGGGCGGTCGTCGGCAGGTAATACACCATGTGCGCGGTGAGTGTTATGGCAAACGCGGTGGTCGCATCGTATTTTGCGCCGAACGGCAGCATCAATGCCTGCTGTCCGGCAAACTGAAAAATGCCTACGAAGCCGGGGCTCGACGGTACGGCGACGGCGAAGGACAAGGTCACCATCATAAACGCCGCTTCCACGAAGCGTGGTTCGACTTCGAATGCGCGCAGCACGCACCAATACGAAACGACAATCGCCCCCCACGTGATGAGCGACCACAGCGAAACTTGTAAAGCCGTCCGCCAATGCGTCAACGGAACGAATCCGGTAACCAGCTCCCTCCAGCGCGCGAGAATTTTCTCAACTGCGACGGGCGGCAAACGTCTGAAGATGGATCGAAAAAGCCCTTCGCTGTAGTGGTCGAAGCGCACGAGCAGCACCAAAACGACGAAGCCCGCTACAGTCAGAGCCGCTAAAGACACTCCGGCGCGGCGCACCAAAGGGGGCACCGCGAGCCAGCGCAGCAGCGCGGTCAAGATGAGCACGTTGGTCGCGGCATCGAGCAGCCTTTCGACGATGGCCGAGGCCGCCACTTGCATGACCGGCAATCGGCAACGCCGGGACATGGCCAGGACCCGCGCCGGCTCGCCGAGGCGCAAGGGGAAAATGTTGGTAAACAAATATCCCAAGCCCTGGGCCCAGAACGAATCCAGAAGATGCTCGCGCTTATTCAGCAGCAGCGCCCAGCGCCAGGC
>DASXRG010000243.1:0-4169 GCA_036506735.1 Binatia bacterium
AGATTTTCGATCTTGGCAAACAGAGCGACATTTTTCACCAGAGCCATTTGCACGGGCCACCGATATGAGCCGGCCAGATCGAACCGCGCGTAACTCGGCATTTTTTTATTGCCGAACGTCTGCGCGTCGAAATCGTCCCGCTGTCCGACGATATTCGCGATCAAGTTCACGTCCAAAGCGTCCTGGTGATAATTCAAGTTGACGCTGCCGCGATGGCGCGGCCGGCGCGGCAAGACGCCGGTCGCCGTGTCCCAATCGAGATAGGTGTATTGCGCGTTCAAGCCGAGAAAAGAAAGCAGCTTGAGCGCGAGGCTCCACTCGACGCCGTCGAAGCGCACGCGGCCGACGTTCTGCGCTTGAAACACCGACGGAAAGGGACAAGTCGGAAACGACATCGGATCTACGGTAATGGGTCTCCCCTCGATCAGGTCTTTGATCTCTCGGTGAAAATAGGTCGCTGCAACCTTCACCTTGTCTTTGAATATTTCTTGATCAAAGCCCGCGTTCAACTCCCAGCTTTTCTCAGGTCCCAAGTCCGGATTGCCGAAAGCGGGACAGCCCGGAGTAAACGTCGGAAAAAACAGCTCGTTCAAGCTCGGCGCCTTGAACCCCTTCGCATAGCTTCCTCTCACCTTGGTCCCGGTTTCTTTGAAGAGATACGCGGCCGAAAACGACGGCGTCCAAGCTCTGCCGAACGTCTGGTGGTCGTCCAGTCGTACTCCGGGAATCAGAGTGAGACGGCGGTCGAAGAGTTGAATCTGCTCTTGTAAATAGTACGCGATGTTCCGGATCGCCCGGTCGATGCCGCCGCTGGTCGCGGCCTGCCTGAGCTTGTACTCAATCCCGAAAGTCGTGGTGCTCCAGTCTTGAGCGCGATAGTTGGTTTGAAATTCTCCAGTGTAGATTTTCGGCCGGAAACTGTCCCGGCTCTTCGAGTCGCAAGGAAAGCCGAAAAACAGGCATGAATCGACGTCATCCCTGAACTGCTCTCTTTCTTTGAACATCGATCCTGAAATGCGGTAGTCCCATTCTTTGAAGATCCGCTGTTCCCATTCCAATTTACCCAGGTATTGTTTGATCGCGTCGCGGGCGTTGGGATCGCCGGGATTCGGCGCGACGAAATTGTTGCTGTTGAACAACCCCACGTCGGTCTTGGTAAAATGAAAAATCCCCTTGAGGCTGGTGTCGTCGGTGAACCGATAGTCGAGCCGGGCTGAAGTCGCGAGATTTTCGTAATCGTCGTTGAAGCGGCGAAACCCGTCCGTCTGCAGATGCGCCACGCTGAAAGAGTAGCCCAACTTTCCCTCCGATCCTCTCAGGCTCGCCGTCTGACGATGGGTCGAGCCGTTGCCGCCCGCCGCCGACAACGCCAGCTCAGGCGGTCCGTCGCCTTTTTTGGTTATGATGTCGATGACGCCGCCGACCGCTTGCGAGCCATAGAGCGTGCCGCCGGCGCCGCGGAGAACCTCGATGCGCTCGATGTTTTCCGTCGTCAGGTGAGCAAAGTCGAATGAGCCTAAAGTCGTGCTGTTGACCTCGACGCCGTCGACGAGCACCAACACCTGATCCGACTCGGCGCCGCGAATGAAAACCGACGTGCCGTTTCCGCGCGAGCCGGACTGAACCACGTCCACGCCCGGCACTTCGCGCAGCATTTCCAAAACCGTCTCGGCCTGCCGCGATTGAATCTTCTTATCGTCGATCAGGGTGACCGAATTGGTGACGTTCTCTTCGGACGTCTCGACTCTGGTTGAGATGCTGATGAGCGGCGGCAGCTTTTGTACGTCGGAGTCCGCCGCGCGTATGAAATTGGGGATGAGAATGAAAAAGAAAAGAACCAAGAAAAACATGACGCCCTCCTTCTCCCGCGAAAGGGGATAGTTAAGCAGAACGGATAGGTCTCCTGGCTTAGACGCCGACAGCTATCTCTGTCGCCTTCTCGCCACCTTCCCATCAGCCATTAAGCTAGGCTGACAGTGGTTGAGCTTTTCGTTCAGGCAAGAATTCGCGCCATCACAGTTGCGGGGCAGCAGGGGAGTTCCACCCCTTTCCCTTGCATCCATCTGCGGTCGATAAAGATTGCCTCTAATTGCCTCCTTAAGACTTCATTGCGGCTGTCAACGCTTGAGATCCGCCAATTTGAAAACTACCGGGAATTCAACCAGACTCTCCACCCGTTTATCGCCGTACCGCGCCGGATGAAAACGACAGCGCTGCTTTACGTGCTCCACCGCCGCCCGGTCGAGGATCGCAAAACCGGAGCTTTGATTGACTTCGAGCGCCTTCGGCTTCCCTTCTTCATCCACGACGACTCGGAGAATTACCGTGCCGGCCAATTTCGCGCGTGCAATCTCGGGATATTCCGGCGCGGGGCAGGTGTCGTAGCTCGCCCTTACGGACGGCGAGGCGCTACTCCCGCTTTCGCTTCCTTTGCCCGCACCGGTGCCGGAGCCGCCGGCACGGCCGCTGCCGCTTCCATCGGTTTCACCGGTGCCGCCACCGGCGGAGGCGCCGCTCGATCCCGATGGGTTTGCGGCAATGCCCGACAATTCGTTTTGCGCCGTGGAGAGGGCGATCGTCCCATTGATATCCAGGGAAATATCGGCTGTAGAGGCGGTCTTCGGCGGCTCGACCGCGCGCGGTGGTTCAGCAATCGGTCGCTCTTGTCGCAGGGCCGGTGCGGCTTTCGGCGCTGCGAGCCCCGGCTTTTTCTTCGGCATCGTTGCTTCGCCCTCCGACCCGCTGCCACTCCCGCCATCCGCGTCAACCAGCGTGACAATGACCGGACTCGCCGCCCTCGACTCCAGAAACAAAACCGGATAGGCCAACGCCGCTGCGTGCAGCGCCATCGAGACGAAAAGGAATGAAAACAGCTTCATGGCCAACGCCGAAGCCGGCCGGCCACTGGAAAGGAGAATGAAAGAGGAAAACTCAGAACCTTTCTCTCTCTCCCGGAGAGGCCGGTCGAAATGCTCTAAAGCAGGTCTCCTGGCTTAGGCTTAAAACCTACTCGCCGCGCCTTCCCGTCAGCCATTGAGCTAGGCCGACAGTGGCTTTAACTTGCGGCTTTCGTCGCCATCACAGTGGCGGGACCGCGCCGGATTCGCACCGGACTTCCCTGGAGCCTTAGAGCGAATTGATAACTATATCCCGCGAAATAAGTTGTCAAGACGTTTTTTGATTCTCAAAGGATGAACCAGAGCACAATCGGCACGCTGACGAGCGACAAGACGGTTGAAAAGAGAATGATCGACGCCGCCAGCTCGGGATCGCGGCCGTATTTTTCCGCCAGCATGAAATTAATCACCGCGGACGGAAGCGAGCCGTAAAGCAGAATCACCTGGCGGTTGATGCCCTCGATGCCAAGCAAGGTGACGGTTAAATAGGCCGCGGCGAATCCGCCGACGACCCGCATCAGCGCGCCGGCGAGTGAGTGGCCCCACGTCAGCGAACGGATGCCGTAAAGGCGGTAGCCCAGGCTCAGCAGCATTAACGGGATGACCGAGAGTCCGAGGAGGTTGAGCGGCTGGAAAATCGGCTCGGGAATCCGGATTTGCGCCAGGTTGAAGAGCAGTCCTAAGACTGCGGCATAGATGAGCGGCAGGCGAAAGATCTCACCCGCGCCGCCGCGACCGCCGAGAACATATATGCCGAGCGAGTACTGGAGCAAAGTATTCATGACGTAAAACAGAGTTCCCCGCTGCAGGCCGGGCTCGCCGAGAGCGAACAGCGCCAGCGGAATCCCCATGTTGCCGGCATTCATGAAAAGGGCGGGAAGCACCAGTCCGGCCGATCTAAAGCCGGTCAGCAAGCTATACAGCCAGACCAGCAGTCCAACGCCGAGAAGAATCCCCAAATTGCCCGCCAGGATCACGGCGATGTCGGCGGCGAACAACTCCTTGGTCGCGAGCGAGGTGAAAACCAGACAGGGGGCGCCGAGATAGACGACGATTTCGGTGATCGGATCGAGGCTGATCTTCTTGTAACGCGCAAAGAAGAAGCCGATGGCGAGCAGGACAAATACCGGAACGACGGGAGCAAGCGGTTTGAGCGCGGAATCCATTGGAACGACTTCTCCCGCAGCCAGTCGATCGTTGTCAACCTATATTCCGGGCGGCCTTCTTGACAATCGTTAAAGCATTAAATATTTTATGTTGAAAGATCCTAAC
>DASXRG010000244.1:0-1654 GCA_036506735.1 Binatia bacterium
ATTCATTCCGTCCGCCAGGCCGCGCATGAAATTCATCACCGTCTCCGGCTCGGTACGAATGAAGGAACGGGTGGTGAACACGGCCGAGATCGGGTATTCAAAATCCTGCTTGGAGATGTCGATGATCGTCGGATAGCCGGACTTGCGCGCCAACAGCGTGTAAGGCGGCTGCGCGACCGTGGCGTCGATGTGCCCGCCGGTCAGCGCCGCCCAGCGCTGTCCCATGCCGCCGGCCGCCAGGATCGTCACGTCGCGATCGGGATTGAGGCCCACCTGCTGCACGGCGTAGCGCGCGATGAAATCGGAGCTCGCCCCGATCTGGCTGACGCCGATCTTCTTGCCTTTGAGCTCTTCCGGTTTTCGGATCGACGGAGACGCCACGAGAATATAATCGAGCTTGTTTCCCACCGCTCCGATCAAGGTGATCTCCTTGGCGCCGCGCGCCCAGGCCCTGACCCCGGCGGGGCCGGCTTCCATCTGGATCGACAGCTCTTTGGCCAGCAGCGATTGGATCGCGGTCACGCTGCCGCGAATGTAGACCGGATTCAGCTTCAGCCCGTTTTTTTCAAACGCGCCGGAGCGGTACGACACCCAAAAGTAGCTGGTCGAACCGCCGAGAGGGTAAGAGGTGTTGATTTCCCTCAGCCCCTTGGCCTGCTGCGCCGCGGCGGCCGAGCCAAGCGCCAAGAGCATAGCGACGAGAGCCGCAGAGAATTTTAAGTTTTCAATCCTTTGACGCAGCTCAAGACAGATTTTAAATTTTGAATTCATAATTCACCACTCACAATTTAAAATTGTCATTTGATCACCCGGTTCGCGCGCGCAGCGACGGCCGGCGGTATGGCAAGACCGATCTGCTTCGCCGTTTTCAGATTGATGTCCAGATTGAACTTGGCTTGCTCCAGCGGAAGATCCGCCGGCTTGGCGCCTTTGAGAATCTTATCGACGTAAACGGCAAGGCGCCGGAAATTGTCCTCATAGTCGGCCGAGTAGTCTATGAGACCGCCGGCTTCGGCGTAACCGCTGCGCTCGGACAGCGAAGGCAATCGATTCTTTATCGCCAGGTCGGCGACTTGTTTTGGGTAGCGGGCGAGCACCGCGTTGCTGACTGCGATCAGAGCGCTCGCGCGCCCCTTGATCGCGGCTTGAAACGCGCCGTTCAGGTCCGGGGTCGAGCCCCGCACTTCCAAAGATTGCGTCTGAATGTTGCGCGCGCGCGCCGCCACTTCGTAGTCTTTGTATGAGGTGGCCGAAGCCCGGCCCTCGGCGTTCCAAAGGATTCCGACCCGCGCTATCCCGGGAACCGTCTCCTTGAGCAATTCCACCGCGCCTTTTCTCAAGTCTCTCGTCAGGCTGGTGATCCCGGTGATATTTCCGCCCGGACGGCTCAAGGTTTGGACGATTCCGGTCGTGACCGGGTCGATCGTCGTGACCATGACGACGGGGACGGCCGCCGCCGCCCGCTTGGCCGCGCGTATCGCCGGCACGGATGAAACCACCAGCGCATCGACGCGGAGCCCGATCAATTCCTCGACCATGTGCGGGACGCGCTCCAGTCTTCCTTCGGCGTAGCGATATTCGATCTGAATATTTTTTCCCTCGACGTAGCCGAGCTCCTTGAGCTTTTGCCGAAACGCCTCGACCAATGGACCGG
>DASXRG010000245.1:0-12036 GCA_036506735.1 Binatia bacterium
TTGATGCCCCAGCTTTTTTCCATCAGTGACAGGATGTCGCCTTTACGAGTGCGAATGTAGTCGATGCTCTTGGTCATCGCTTTTATTATCCTGACGATCTCCGGGCCTCTCTCCTTCATCTGGTCCGTATGCACCGCGAGCCCGCCGAGAGGAATCTGCATCACGTCGTTAAAGGTCACGAGCTCGTGGAATCCCCGCTTCAGCCCGATCTTGTTGAAGGGCGGCGTCAACATTGCGGCATGTATCGAGCCGCTCTCCAGAGCCTGGTAGCGGCTGGAGCTGCCGCCGATCTGCAGGTAGGTGACATCCTTTTCCGGATTCATGCCGTATTTTCTCAGGACCGTCACGACTTCGCTGTGCGGCGTGCCGCCGAAGCTGCTGATGCCGACCGTCTTCCCTTTGAGGTCCTCCACTCTCTTGATATTTGGGGCCGTGACCAGCACGTGGTCCGAGCCGTCCATGACCGACATCACGATGCGCACCGGCAGGCCGGCCATGGCGGCGCCGACGAAATTGGAAAACGTTCCGCCGTAATCGACGTTTTTGGTCAAGACGCCGTTGACCACGACCTGGTTCTGCATGATGACGACGACGGCGTTCAGCCCTTCGCCTTTGAAAAAGCCTTTTTCCTCGGCGATGACGAAGGGCAGCGAGTTGCTGCCGGTGCGAGTCGTCAGGCCGACGATGATTCTTCTTTCCTGGGCTGCGGAGGCGACAGGAAACGCGAAGACCAGCGCGAGCAGCAACGAAAAGTTTTTTAGAACCGGATGGAACGCGTCCATCAATCGACAAGGTCCATCAAAACGCCGTCGGGATCGGCCAGCGAGCGCCGGCCGAGCGTGCAGCTGTCGATCTCGCGCTTGGTTACGGGTCCGAACCGGCCCAGATCGATCTGTTTCGGCTTCGACTCGGGGTGCGAATCGCTCAGCGCCGTGAGATCGTTTTCGGCTTTCTCCAGCGCTTCGACCTTGAAGCCGATGTGATCCAATCCTTCGGTCATCGAGCGGTAAGAGTTCGTCTCCGTGGGAATGATCACGATCGACACTTTGCCGTCGCTCAAGCAGAGCTGGCCTTTCTCGGCGCCGCTCTCGACCGGCCGCAGCTCGAAAACGTCCTGATAAAACTCCGCCAAGAGCGACGGCTTCCCCGCGCGGATCGCCACGTGGTGCAGGTGGCGCGGCTGGTCCCAGCCTTTTTCCACGTATCCTTCTCTGACTTTGGCCACGCCTTGCTGCGAGACGTCGATATGCGTGCCGGCCGGATCCTGAATTCGCAAGACGGAAAACGGCACGTGCTCGAGAGCGTTGGCGACCCTCAGGTCGGGATACTTTTGTCGTATCCTTTCCTGCACCAGCTCGTTCGACTCGACTTCGAAACCGTAATGGTCGAGCCCGGAGCGTATGCCGGCGTGGCGCTGCAACAACGCGAGGCCGATAACGCCGTCGCTGATGTGGCCGCGGTTGGGATTGTAATTTCCCTTCTCGTCCGTCATGCCGGTCGTGATCTGCTTCATGCCGAAGAGGGTTTTATAGAAGGTTGCCGTCTTGTCGTAATTTTCCGTATAAATCGCGACATGGCGAATTTTAGCGAATGGCATAAGGCGTCTCCTCTCTGGACTCGGCCTACCACCGGCGGCGGCTCTTTGTCAACGAAGACCGATTACTCCACGACTCCAGTACTCCGGTTTCCCAAGTTGACTGGCTTACTGAACCGTGGGAGATATACCTCCATGCGCGCCAAGGCGCTTTCCGACATCACCGTCATCGAGTGCTCCACGTTCGTCACCGGTCCGTACGCGGCGGCGCTGCTGGGCGATCTCGGCGCGCGCGTGATCAAGATCGAAGCGCCGCCGGAAGGCGACCCGTACCGCTACTTCGCGCCGGACCCGGCGTTCAGCCCGAACTTCGCGCATCTCAACCGGAACAAAGAAAGCGTATCGCTCGATCTCAAGTCGCAGCAGGGGAGAAAGATTTGTGCCGAGCTGGTCAGGAAATCGGATGTCTTCGTGGAAAATTTCCGTCCCGGAGCGGCGGAGCGGCTGGGACTCGGCTATGAAGCTCTGCGCGCGACCAATCCTCAATTGGTTTACTGCTCCATTTCCGCGTTCGGTCAGAGCGGACCTTACGCCGACAAGCCCGGCTTCGACACCCTGGGCCAGGCGATGAGCGGCCTTCTAAGCCTGCTAACGGACATGGAGCAACCGAAGGTCATGGGCATCGCGCTGTCGGACTACACCACTGGTCTTTCGGCTGTGTACGGAATTTTGGGCGCGCTGCTCGCGCGCGAAAAAACCGGCGCGGGAGCGAAGGTCGAGACTTCGTTGCTGCAGGCGACTTTGTCGTTCATCGGCGAGACGGCTGCCAGCTATTTGAGAACCGGTCAGATCCCCGACCGGCTCGCGCGGGTCAAGAACGCGCACGCATTCGCGTTCGTGGCCAAAGATAAACTACCGCTTGTCATCCATTGCTCGGTGCCGGAGAAATTTTGGCAGGCGTTCTTGAAAGCGGCGGACCGGCCCGATCTCGCCGCCGATCCCAGATTCGCCGACCGGGACAGCCGGAGAAAAAATTACGCCGCGCTGGAGGAAGAGCTGGGCAAAAGCTTTGCGGCCAGGACGAGAAGCGAGTGGTTGAAACGGCTCGAAGAGCACGACGTGCCGGCGGCGCCGCTCTACAACATGGCCGAGGTCCTGGCGGATCCTCAGGTGAAGCATCTCGGGCTGACCGAAGAGGTCGAGCATCCAACCGCCGGCAAATTGCAATTTGTCGGCTCCGCGGTAAGCTACAGGGGGATTCAACGCGGAAAGTCGGGGCCGCCGCCGCTCGTCGGCGAGCACACGCGGAAGATCCTTACGGAGTTGGGTTACAGCGAGCGACAGATCGATGAATTAAAAGGCGCGATCGGCGGCATGGGTTGATTGCCGGAAGGAGGGCACAATGGCAAGCAAATCAGAGCGCATCCTTTATATAGGCACCGCGGAAGGACTCTATCAGGCGGCGCCGGATAACGGCGGCTACAAGTTCCGGCCGTCGGGCCTGCAAGGAAAAGGCGCGTTGAGATCGCCGATCGTGATGGACCGGGACGATTCGCGGCGCATGTACGCCGCAACCGGCCGCGGCGGCATGTTCCGCAGCGAGGACTGCGGCGAGAGCTGGCGCGAGATCAACGAGGGCATCGTTTACAAAGAAGCCTGGTCGCTGGCGCAGCATCCGAAGACGGGAGAGCTGGTTCTCGGCACCGGCCCGTCCTCCATTTTCAAGAGCAACGACGGCGGCGATAGCTGGACCGACTGCGAGCAACTCAGGAATCTCCCCGAGACCGAAGACTGGACGTTTCCCGGGCCGCCGCACATCAGCCACGTCAAAGGCGTGGCGCTGTGCGCGGCCGATCCCAAAATAATTTTCGGCGCGATCGAAGAGGGCTGGCTCATTCGCAGTCAAGACGGCGGCGAGACGTGGCAGAATATCAAAGACGGAACGGAGTTCGACTCCCATTCGGTCGCGGTCATGCCCGACGACCCAAAGGTCGTGATCGCAACGTCGGGCAAGTCGTTCTACAAGAGCGTCGACGGCGGCGACCACTTCGTAAAATGTGCGACGGGTCTGGACCGCCGATACATGGCGCAGGCGGCTTTCCATCCCTCGCGGCCGCGGACTTTTCTCACCGCGGCGGCGGCGGTTCCGCCACCGCTCTGGCGCCGTCCCGAGGGCGCCGACACGGCCTTTTATCGCAGCGACGATCGGGGCGATTCGTGGCGCCGGCTTTCCGGCGGCCTGCCGGAACATTTCAAAGCGGCGCCGCGCGCGGTGGCCGGGGATCCCGAAGATGCCAACACGTTTCTCGTCGGCATGACCGACGGCGGCGTGTGGATGACCGAGGACGCCGGCGAATCGTTTCGGCAAATTCTCGCCGGCATGCCGCAGGTCATGAGCCTCCGGGTCGCGCACAGGTAGCGCGTTTGCTCGCTGTCCTCTGAACAGAGTTTTCCGTTCGATAATATGAAGAACTCCGCTATCGAGTTCGGCCTCTTGCTACACACGCGGCACTTGATCCGTGAAGATCACGGGTCGGACGCGGTCGGCGAATTCTGGCAAACCGCCGCGCGGGCCGAGGCGGCGGGGTTCGATCATCTGTGGCTCGGCGACAGCCCGAGAATCTCGCTGCTCGATCGGGCGCACGCCGATTGCCTCACGATCATGGGCGCGCTGGCGGCGAAGACGAGCAAGGCGAGGATCGGCACCGTGCCGCTGATCGCCGCGCTGCGCAATCCGGTTTTGCTGGCGCATTCGCTCGCGACCCTCGACGTCATCTCGTCCGGCCGTCTGCTCTTCGGCGTCAGCGTCGCGCCGCAATACAAATTCGCCGAATATGAATTCGAGGCCTGCGGCGTGCCGTTCGAGCAAAGAGCGGGGCGGTTGGCGGAATCGATTCGCGTCATGCGCCGTCTCTGGACCGAGGAGAATTTTTCCTTCGAGGGAAAATACTATCGCTGGCGCGAGATCGGCATCCAGCCCAAACCGATTCAGAGGCCGATACCGATCTGGATAGCAGCCGGGGACAATGATAACGCGCTCAAGCGCGTGGCGCGGCTGGGCGACGGCTGGTTCACGGTGGCGCCTACGCTGGAGAGATATGCCGCGCGGCGGAAAAAGATCGAACTGTTCGGGAGCGACGCGGGACGCGACGTGAAGAATATTCCGTCCGCGCTCTTTGCCACTTTTCATTTGCATCCCGACGCGCGGAAAGCCGACGAAGAAGGCTGGGACTTGGCGGAAACCTACTATCGCCAGCCGCGCTCTCAGCTCACGCACCTGAGTCCGTTCTTCGACACGCCGGAGGCGTGCGCGCGCAAGCTGCAGGGCTATGTCGATGCCGGCCTGACCTCCGTCGTGGCGCGTTTTGTTGCGCCGGATATTGCAGGACAGACGAAATTGCTGTTAAACGAAGTTAAACAACGGCTTCGGCCGCGGGATTCTTTGCGGTCTTCGCGCGACGAATGATCCAATCTTCGTGTGCTTCGTGCTCTTCGTGGTGAGAGGATCTTAACCACGAAGGACACGAAGGCCTCGAAGTAAGAAAACGTTAACCCTGGAAGGAGATGACTATGGAAGCGCCGGCCGATACCACCTGGAAAGGATTTACCCTCGCCGAACGCGACCGCCGCTGGAACGCGGTCAGAAAAAACGCCGCGCAGGCCGGCTTCGATTGTATATTAGTCCCGCTCTGCGTGGACGGCCGGAACCAGCACCTATCGCTGGAGCAGGCGCGCGGCATGCGTTCGGACGGACGCTATCTCACCTTGTTGGACAATGCCGCGGTGATCCTGCCGACCGACGGACGCAAGCCGATCGTCATCAGCGACCTGCCGGGCAACGAGTGGATTCCCGAGCCGCGCTCGCCGGGACGCTCGTGGGGCGAGACGGTGGCCGGGGCGCTCACCGAATCCGGCATGGAGCGCGCGCGCATCGGCGTCACCGGTCTCGAACGCGGCAAAATGGTTCATGGCCGCGCCTATGCGGGCGTGGTGAATCACACGTCCTACGTCGAAGTGCTGCGCCGGTTTCCCAACGCTAAATTCGAAGACGATAAGGACACGGTCGCCTTCGCGCGCTACATGAAGAGCGAAGAGGAAGTCGATTGCGTGCGCCGCGCCGCGGCGATCGCCGCCGCCGGAATCGAAGAGATGGGACGCGTCGCCCGGCCGGGAGTCAAAGACTCGGTTCTCTATACCGCGGTAATGCGGCGCATGCTCGAGCTGGGCAGCGGCTATTATCCGCTCGCGCTCTACACTGGGCCGATGGACTCGATGCGATTGCCGCGCTTCGAAGATCCACCGGCGGGGCGCGTCCTCCAGCCGATGTACCGCATCCATAACGAAGTCGACGCGCTGTGGGGCGGGCTGATCGCGCAGGAGCAGCAGGGATTTTTGCTCGGGAAGATTCCGGACGCGTGGCAGCGCGTGGTCGATCTCCAGCGCGATCTCTTCTACGCGGGGATCGAGCGTGTGAAACCCGGCATGGTGTTCGGCGAGTTCATCGATTCGGTCAACAGCTTCGGCCAGAAGCGCGGCATGAAGAGCCTGATTCTCATGCACGGGCGCGGCTACGGCGACGACGGGCCGCTACTCACGCCGCAGGACCGCGGCGAGAAGACGCGCGACGTCGTCATGCACGAGGGCAACGTTTTCGTCTGGAAGCCGATCGCGATGTCGGACGACGAGAAGATCCAGTACAGTTGGGGCGGCTGCGTGGTGGTCACGAAAAACGGCGCCGAGCAGCTCGTCAAGCGCACACCGGGAATGATTTCGATCCAGTAGCTGGGAAGCGGTCAGCCATCAGCTCTCAGCTAACCCCTCACCCTTGCCCTCTCCCTCAGGGAGAGGGTTGGGTGAGGGAAATTCGGCAAGTAAAAGCTGACCGCTGCGCGCTATTTTTACGGAGGTTTTATGGCGTACACACCGCCGAAAAGAGCCGGAGCAACGGTTTACGTTTGGTCCGATTATTCGCTGCAAGAGCGCGATCGCAGATGGAAAGCGGTGAAGGAGCGGGGCGCGAAGGCCGGCTTCGATTGCATCTTTGTTCCGCTCGGCCCCGGCGTCGACGCGCGCTATTTGACGCAGCTCCGCTGCTCGTCGGTGATCCTGCCGACCGACGGCCGACCGCCGATCATCATCGCCGATCGCAGCTCGAAGAATACCTGGGCGCCGGAGCCGTGGCAGACGAGCCGCGAATGGTCGGAGCCGATGGCCGAGGCGCTGTTGGAAATGGGCATGGAAAAGGCGCGCATCGGCGTCGTCGGATTGAAAGGCGGCAAAGTTTCCCAAGTCTCCGCGAGCGACGGCGTCGTCAACCATGGCGCGTTCAGCGCCGTGCTGAAACGTCTGCCGAACGCCAAATTCGAAGACGCGACGGACGTTGTCGGTTTTGTCCGCTACGTCAAGAGCGACGAGGAGATCGCCGCGATGAAAAAAGCGACGGCGATCGCCGAAGCCGGCATCGAGGAGCTCAAAAATCTCGCCCGTCCCGGCGCGGATGAGGCCGTCCTTTACGCGAACGCGATGGCGCGCATGCTGGACTTGGGCGCGGAATATTTTCCGTTTGCCTGGACGAGCTGCATGATCGACGGCTCGGAGACAAAGCGTTTCGCCAATCCGCCGCTCGGCCGGCGGCTCAAATCGAACTCGTTGATCCAGAGCGAGATGACCGCGGTTTACGGCACGCAGATCGCGGAGGAAGATCAGGCGGTTCTGGTGGGAAAAATTCCCGAGGCGTGGAAGCCCCTCATCGAGCGGCAAAGAGAAGTGTTCAACGCGGGTCTCAAGTTTCTTAAGCCCGGCAGGGCGTGCGCGGAAATCCTCGACTTCGCCAAAAGCGTGGCGGAGAAAAACGGCATGAAAACGCAATTCTCGTTGTCCGGCCGCGGCGCCGGGGACGACGGGCCGGTGATCGGGCCTTCGACTTCGGCCGATGCGTTGAAGGGAATTTCCATCGAGAAAAATACCTTGTGGCTGTGGCGTCCGACCGTGACGAGCGCCGACGGGAAAACCAAATTCACCTGGGGCGGGACGGCGCTGGTCGCCGATAACGGCGGCGAGGTGTTTTCCAAGCGGCCGCACGGCGTGATTGCTATTACCTGAGTCGTACCAAGTTGGCTGCCCCAATCTGTGTTTTCATTGCTACGGGCCGACCCCCTCTGAATCTCCCCCTTGCTAAGGGGGAGACAAAGAGGGGGTATGGACCGGCGACAGTTCTTTTCCTGCTTGCTTCCCTGTTTAGTCCGGCGCCTTCCTACGCCCAGGACGACAAGGTCAAGATCGCGCTGCTCATGATCAACGCCGACGCGGGGATTTTTCTCGCGCTCGACCGCGGTTACTTCAAGGAGCAGGGCATCGCCGTCGAGCCGATCTATTTCAGCTCGTCCGGCGGACCGCAGATGGCGGCGCTCACCACGGGCGAGCTCGACGCCGGCAGCGGCAGCATCAGCCCGGGAATTTACAACGCCGTCGCCAGCGGCGTGGCGTTGAAGGTCGTCGCGGCGAAGTCGCGGGTCGGACCGAAGGGCAGCGGCAGGTTCATCGCGCGCAGCGCGCTGTTCGAGGCGGGAAAATCTTTTTCCATCAAAGACGTCAAAGGAAAGATCGTGGCGCTCAACAGCGCGGCCGGACTGTCGCGCATCTATCTCGACGGCTTTCTCAAAAAAGGCGGCCTCAAGGAATCGGACGTGACGATTCGCGTGATGCCGTTCAGCGACATGGCCGGCGCGATGTCGAACGGCGCCATCGACGTCGCCTTCATGGTCCAACCGTTCGGCACCCACGTCGAGGAAAGCGGCCTCGGCGTTTTGCTCGCCGACCTGGCCGAGCTTTTTCCCGGCCACATGACCAACAACCTGTTTTACTCGGATGTGTTCATTCGGAACCGGCCCAGAGTAGCCGAAAAGTTCATGATTGGCTTTCTCAAGGGGCAGAGGCTTTTTTACGACGCCGTCGCCAAGAAAAAAGGCTCGCTCGATGAAGTGGTGGACGTCGTGGCCAAATATCTTCGGGTCAAAGACAAAAAATTGCTCAAGCTCGGGATCGGCGTGCAGGAGCTGGCGCCCAACGGAGAAGTGAACCTCAAGGAGATCCAGGACGATCAGGAGTGGTACTTCCAACACGGCGCGATCAAGACGAAGGTCGACGTCAACAAGATGGTCGATCTTCGGTTTCTCCAGTCCGCCGTCCTTGCGTTGGGTCCGTACTCACGATAGAGACCAAGGTTCCAGGAGAAAATTGGTATGATTCATGACATAGAAATAAATTCCGCGGCGCATTATCCCGCCGCCGGCGTCATCGAGCTGGTCGAGCTGGCGGAGAAAGTCGGCTTCGGCGCTTTCTGGAAGGGCGAGTCGAACAGCACCGACCCGATGATTCTGCTTTCCGCGGCGGCGAGCCGGACCAAGACCATCAAGCTCGGCACCGCGATCTACCATATATACGGCCGCAGCCCGGTGACTTTGGGAATCCAGTCGGCCACTTTGCAGGACCTCTCCGGCGGCAGATTGCTCCTGGGTCTCGGCGTCGCGAACAAGAGCATCGCCGCGTGGCACGGCGGCGTCTTCGACCGGCCGCTCAGGCGCGCGCGCGAATACATCGACATCGTCCGCAAAGTCGCCGCGGGCGAGCGCGTCGAATACGAGGGGGAAATTTACCAGACGGGAAAACGCTTCCAGTTGTCCTGGAAGCCGTCGCATCCGAATCTGCCGATCTATCTCGCCGGCCTCGGGCCGCAGATGACCAAGCTCGTCGGGAGAATCTCCGACGGCGTTTTCATCAACATGGCGCCGCCGGCGAAAATCCGCGAGATCGCCGCGCGGGTGCGCGAGGGCGCCAAAGAGGCCGGCCGCGATCCGAGCAAGATCGAGATTATCGCCAAATGCCGCGTCTCGCTCAATCCCGACCGGGCGTTGGCGCGCTCGAAGCTCCGGCAGGTGCTTACTTTTTATAATTTAGCCGACCATTACAGCGACATGCTCAAAGGCTTGGGCTTCGAGGCCGAGGTGAACGCGATCCAGGCCGCATTTCAAAAAGGCGGCTTCAAGGCGGCGATGGCGGCGCTGACCGACGAGTATATGGACAAGCTCCCCGTCGTTCCCGGCACGTCCATCGAAGAGATCAAAGACAAGCTGGTTCCGTTCAAAGAAGCCGGCGCGACGCGCCTCGTCACGCCGTACGTTCCGGTCACCGAGCCGGTGGGCGAGGACGCGAGAAGATTCCTGGAAGCTTGGGGCAAAAAATAGGCGCGAGGCATGAGGCTCGAGGCGCGAGCAATCCAAAACTCAAAATTCATCATTCAAAATTAAATCGACCGAAGGGAGATTTTCCCCATGTGTGATTTTGCGGCAGATGCTGCTGCGGCGGAAAGCTTGATGGTCGGGCGCACCTTGAGCGTCGAGCGCGTGAAGCAGCTCAACGCCAAGGACTATTTCTATCAGATGCTCAAAGACAACCCCGAGATGCTCAAAATCTATCCGGGGATCGAAAACGAGCTGCTGCAAGGCGCGATCGACTGCCACATCCACGCCTATCCCGATTTCGTCCACCGCTCGCAGGACATGATTCAAATCGCGATCGAGGCGTCGAAGTGCGGCATGCGCGCGATCGCCTTCAAAGACCACTGGAACGTCAGCGCCACGTCGGCGTATCTGACCCAGCGCCACATCGACGACATGATCGCGCGCGGCGAGTTGACCCACCGCGTCGAAGTCTACGGCGGCGCGGGCACATGCCACGGCATGCGGCCCGAGTACATCCGCGTCGCGCTGCAATATCCCAACTTCAAGATGATCTGGTTTCCGACGTTCACCTCGCTCGGCTTCTGGCGCGGTGCGGGCCAGCCGGAAAAGGGCGGCGTGCGGCTCGTCACGGAAGACGGCAAGGTGCTGCCGGAAGTAAAAGAGATCATGGAGATGGCGGTCGAGAAAAAAGTCGGCATCGGCTTCGGCCATACCGATTTCCAAGAGCTGCTGCCTTTGGCGCGACTGGCAAAGGACATCGGGGTGCGGGCGACGCTCGACCATCCGCTGCTCGAGCTCAACAAGCTGCTGCTCGACGAGATGAAGCAACTCCGCGATCTCGGCGTCTACGTCGGCACTTATTGCCAGCCGATGATTCCGAGTTTGTATCAGCCGGTCGCCGATCCGATGGAGACGATCCGCACGATCAAGCAGATCGGCCCGGACCGCTGCATCATCGGCAGCGACTTCGGCCAGGTGCTGCACATGGACGCGATCGACGGCATGCGCGTCTTCATCCGCGCGCTGCTCGGCTTCGGGATCAAGCCGAATGAGGTCAGCGTGATGCTGAAAGATAATCCTGCGAAGCTGATGTGGCTGGACTAACCTGAATGCGCCACACCCTGGCACGCACGGTCTCCATTGTCGGCCATCCCCTGTGCGTGGTTCCCATTGCGTCGGTCGTGGCCATGGCATCGCACGGCTCTCGCTCGCGCGTCGTGTGGGTGGCGGCGCTATTTTTTTTCTCGCTCTCGCTGGCCGTTCTGACTTTTGCGTGGTGGCAGGTGCGCAGCGGCCGGTGGCAGCACATGGATGCGAGTCGGGTCGGCGAGCGGCGCTCCTTGAATTACTTTCTGGCACTGCTTCTTTTCACTGCCGCCTTGATCAGCTTTCGCCAGTCACATCCCGTTGGACTTACCCTCGGGCTTTTTATCTCCGGCGTCCTCGCGGTTCTCGCGCTCTTGTTTTCAGCGTGGGTCAAGGTCTCGCTCCACGTCGCGTTCTCGGTTTATTCGACGGCGCTGCTATGGTACTCGGGACTGTGGTTCGTGGCGATCGGCCTTTGCGTGGCGACGGCCGTGGCCTGGTCGCGCCTTGAACTCCGGCGTCATGCGGTGATCGACGTGTGGCTGGGTGGGCTTTTCGGTGGTGTAGCCGGTCTGCTGTTTTGGGTCTTATTGTTTTATCGGATAGGCTAATCTTCCGCTCGGCCCGGACCGCTGCATCATCGGCAGCGACTTCGGCCAGGTGCTGCACATGGACGCGATCGACGGCATGCGCGTCTTCATTCGCGCGCTGCTCGGCTTCGGCATCAAGCCGGAAGAAATTTCGGTAATGTTGAAAGACAATCCGGCGAAGCTGATGTGGCTGGATTAGGCGAGAGGCGGGAGTGTTTCCTTCACGATGAGTTTAAAATTCGACTGGGATTCCAGAAAGGCAGCATCCAACTTCTCCAATCATCGCGTCTCGTTCGAGGAGGCTCTTACGGTGTTTGCCGATCCCTTGGCTCGCATCTTCGACGATGAGGATCATTCGGCTGAAGAACAACGAGAGATCATAATCGGTCATTCGGGCAAAGGGCGATTACTGGTCGTGTGCTTTACGGCGCAAGCGGATTCGGTTAGAATCTTTAGTGGTCGAAAGGCGACACGGCGAGAAAGAAAAGAATATGAAGAAAACATCTAATCATAAAAAACCCAAGGGAAGGGGAATGCGCCGGGAATATCGGTTTGACTACCGCAAGTCTCGCCCGAACCCTTTTGC
>DASXRG010000246.1:0-16884 GCA_036506735.1 Binatia bacterium
CGGCTCTCGATGATCACGCCTTCGTCCAAGATCACGTTGATATAATAGATCGGCGCTTCTTCTTTGAACGCCGGATTGCGCGGCACGCGCACCAGCGTGAACGTGTGAATCTTGCCGGTGCCCTGCGCTTCGATCCAGTCCAATTCGCCGAAGCAATCGACGCAAGCGATGCGCGGAAAGAATTGAACCTTGCCGCAGCTTTTGCATTTCTGGAGCAGAAACTTATTTTTCGCTGCGCCTTCCCAGAACGGCCGGTCGACGGGATTGATCTTGGGCAGGCTTTTTTGCGGCGCTCTTGCTTCGGCCATCACTTTCTCCTTTCCATGACGAGCGCGGCGGTGGTGCCGAGATTGCGTCCGTAGTTGAGCCAGCCGATGCCCGTGACCAGAGCGCGCTGGGCGTTTTTCACTTGATGACCGTCGGCCTCGCCGCGCAATTGCCTGAGCGCTTCGACGACGTGGAGGAAACCGCCCGCGAGACCCGCCTGACCGACGGACAATTCACCGCCGCCCGTGTTCACCGGGAAGTCGCCGTTGTAGGCCAGATCGTGCGCGTCGACGAATTTGCCGCCGTCGCCCTTTCCGCAGTAGCCTAAATCTTCGATCTGGATCATCACCGCGATCGGATAGTCGTCGTAGATCTCGAAGACATCGATATCTTCGCGCTTCACCTCGGAAAAGATTTTCTCGCCCACCATTTTCATTCCGAACGTAGTCTTTTCCGGCAGCATGTTGGCGACCTGGTAATGCACTTTCTCGGCATCCGTCACTAAATAGACCAGCTTGTCGGAGATCTGCTTCGCCTTTTCTTCCGAGGCGAGAATCAGACATTCCGCGCCCGAGCACGGCATGACGCAATCGAAGAGCCGGATCGGATCGGAGATCATCCGCGAGTCGAGATAGTCGTGGATCGTCATCGGCTCGCGAAACAACGCTTGGGCGTTGTTCATCGCGTTGAAGCGTTGCGCCACGGCGATCTTACCGATCTGCTCCAAAGTGGTGCCGAAGTTTTCCATGTGCAGCCGCTGAATCAGCGCCATCAAGGAATTGGGACCACCGTAGCCATAAACATCGACAAAATTGCCGCGCTGATATTCCAGCGGCCGCTGGTGCGCCACGCTACGGTCGAAAGAATTGCCGCCGACCAACAGCGCGACGTCGAGATGGCCGCATTCGATCGCATCCGCGGCGCGCCGCACCGCACCGACCCCGCCGGCGCCACCGTAATCGGCGTTCAATACCCAGTCCAATTCAAAACCCAGTTGCTCCGCCACGTGAGGCGCGGTATCCGGACTCGCCTGGGTGGTGATCGACAGCCCATGAATGTCTTTCTTCTTGAGGCCCGTCTGATTCAACGCCGCGCGAATCGCCGTCGCATAATGACCGAGTTGCGGCTCCTCGGATTTCCGCGAGTACTCGGTCGAACCGTAGCCGACAAAGCAGACGCTCTTACGCCGCAATTTTGTCTCCTCTCGTCATCCTCACGCCTCGCGCCTCACGCCTAACGCCTTGTCTCCCATCGCCCTATCGATCTCCGCTTCGCGGCCGTACAGCAGCCGCATCAACCTGGCTTCGCGGTAAAAGCTTTCGAAAGGAAATTCTTTCGAAACGCCGTAACCGCCATGAATCTGGATCGCCGTATCCGCCGCCTCGAAAGCCATTCGCGCGGCGCGCTTTTTGGCTAACGCAGCGTCGGCAAAATAGCCGAGACCTTGGTCCGCCTTCCATGCGGCCTCGAAGGTAAGCCAGGTGCAGGTGCGAAGGCTGACCGCCAGGTCGGCCAGCATCCATTGAATCGCCTGCCGCGCCGCGAGCGGCCGGCCGAATGTGACGCGGTTGCGCGCGTGCTCGAGAGAGTCGTCCAGGCAGCGCATCGTCATGCCGAGAGCGCGGGCGGCGACTCGCAGCTGCTCCGCGGCGACGGTTGCCCGCACGGCATCCGCGGAACCGAGCCGATGATCCGCCGGCACCTTGCACCCGCTGAGCGATAGCCGCGCCACGGTCTGATCCGTCGTGAGGTCGGTCTCGCCGTCTACTTCAACTCCGCGCGCGCCGCGCTCGATGAGGAAAAGCGCCGCCTCACCCGAACCCTGCTTTTTTGCCGGCACGAGATAAAGGTCGCTGCGCGGATCGATGACGTCGATGCCGTCGCTATCGACCTCGTAACTGTCCGAGGCGGGCTTGTAGGAGACGTTAATCTCGCTCAACTCACCGGTTCTATGCACTTCGTGAAAGGCGAGCGCAAGGGACGTTTCGCCGCTCGCCAACTGCGGCGCGTGCGCGCTGCCTGCGATCACGGCCGGAACCGCCGCAGGCTCGAACGGCAGCGCCGTTCTCCCGAACTCGCGATAAATGAGAACGCGCGCGACATGACTGGCGCGCGATCCGCCGACTTCGTCCGGCAATTCCAACGCCCACAGCCCGGCGCGCTGCGCCTTCTCGACGAGAGATTTTTTGAGATCGCGGTCCAAATCCCGCCGGCGCGGATCGCCGGGCGGGAGAAACGCTTCTTTCTGCTTGAGAAACGATCCCTCCCGGGACTTGAGCTCTTGCGCCACGAACCGCGCGGCGGTATCTCGGATCAGTCTTTCTTCTTCGCTCAATCTGAGATCCATCGGCTAGACCCATTCGAGCACGGCGGTCCCCTCGCGAAAGAGCGCCCGCTGAATCACGTGGCGCTGAATTTCGGAAGCGCCCTCCACGATCCGCCGCGGCCGGGCATAGCGAAAGGCGCGGGCGATCGCGTGATCCTTCCGAAAGGCGGAAGGTCCGGCAGTCTCGAGGGCGAAATCGACGACCTTGTGCAGCAGCTCGGTGCCGAAAAGTTTGACGCACGCCGCTTCGAAACGTACGTCGAGGCCTTCGTCGGCTTTCCACGAACCCTGATACGTAATGCCGCGCAGCGCCTCCAACTCGCCCCAGAGATGGCCGACGAAAACGGCGAAGCGCTCGCGCTCCTTCACGCTCGACCGCACGAGATCGCCGATGCGGCGCAGCACGCGCTGCGCGGTTCCGTGGCAGCGGATCCCCACCTGAAAACGCCTGGCGCCAAGCCACGCCTGATTCAACGCCCAACCCTTGCCGACTTCGCCCAGCACCTGGCTCTGCGGAATCCGGCAGTCATCGAAAACGAGCTCGCAGGGCTCGGTCCCGGCGATGGTCTCGATGCTGCGCATCACGCGGTAACCGGGATGGCCCGTATCGACGAGAAAGCAGGTGACGCCGTCGCGCCCTTGGGTGCCGGGCAAGCGGGCGAAGACCTGGACAAAATCCGCCACGTCGCCGAACGTGGGAAACATTTTGGTTCCGTTGATGACGAAAAACTCTCCGTCCGGCGTTGCCGTCGCCGCCATCATGGACGGATCCGAGCCCGCTCCCGGCTCGGATAGCGCGAAGCAAGCGGTCTTCTCGCCCCGGATGCACGGCAGCAGAAACCGCGCGATCTGCTCTCCCTTGCAGGCGTAGAGAATGTTGGAAACGTGGTTGCCGAGCTCGAATGGGACCGAAGCTTTCTCCAGTTCCTCGATCACGGCGATCATCGCGACGTTGCCGACCTCCCGCCCGCCATAAGCGCGCGGCACGTCGAGAAACCAAAGCCCGCGCGCCTCTGCTTTATTCTTCAGCCCTTCCATGATTTCGACGTAGCGCTTGACTTCCGGATCGCGGCTCAGCTTGGCGCGGCTCTTCCACCGGCTTCCCTCGAAGATATCGGGCGCGCCCTCGAAAAGAGGCTCGAGAGGAATGATCTCTTGATCGACGAACTGTTTGACCTCCTGTCGGAGGATTTCTTCTTCCGGACGCAAGCGAAATTCCATGGCGTGTTGACCGCGTGCAGCATCCTCTTACCACGGCCGGACGATGCGTTAAAAGAGGGGCCTGAGCGGCGTTGACCGCGCCGGGCGTCTGTGATAATCGGCGTAACACCGAAGTAAGCGAATCTCAAAACTCCGCCCACATGAAGGTCAAACCCCAACTCGTCCTGAGCCTCATCCTGGTCGTATTCTTTTCCATCTTTGTCTACAACGCCAGGGGTTGGCGCATGCAAGCGCGCCTGTATCCGTGGGCGATCGGCATACCGATGCTGGTTTTGGCTCTGATTCAGGTCGTGCTCGATCTCAAGGGAATCGGGCCGAAGAAGCGCGAAGGCGACGCTCCGGTGGATCTCCAGTTCGCCGCGCGCCCGAATCCGGTCGTGGCGCGCCGCCGGGCGATCAATATTTTCTGCTGGATCATCGCCTACATCATCGCCGTCTGGCTCATCGGATTTTCTTATTCGATCGCGCTGATCGTTTTTCTCTATCTCAAAGTCCAGTCGCGCGAAAGCTGGCTGTTATCGGTCGTTCTGACGGCCGCGGCCTGGCTCTGCTTCTGGGGTCTCTTCGACCGCCTCCTGCATCTCCCGTTTCCGGACGGCGCGCTCTTCACCTGGCTCGGTTTAACATAACCGTTCGACACTGGAGGAATTCTATGCCGCGCACGCTGAAAGTGTTCAGGGTTTTAGGGGTTCGTAAGCTTCTCGCTCGAGCCTCGGTCCTCGCGCCTCTCGCCTTATTAGCGCTGTCTATTTTTGATCCCGCTCTTGCCCAGGAGCCCTTCTACAAAGGCAAGACGATCAAGATCGTCGTCGGCCTCAGCACCGGCGGCGGTTACGATCGCGCCGCCCGGCTGCTCGCGCGCCACATGGGAAAATACATCCCCGGAAACCCGGACATCATCGTGCAAAACATGCCGGGCGCGGGCTCCGTGATATCGGCCAACTACGTCTATGGAGTGGCCAAGCCCGACGGATTGACCTTGCTGATGCCGCACAACAATGTTTATCTGAGTCAATTGTCCGGAGACAAAGAGGTCAAATTCGATCTCCTGAAGATGAATTGGATCGGCTCCTTGGAAAGAGAAGACATGATGATTTTTATCCGGACCGACGCGCCGGTCAAGTCGGTCAAGGACGTCATCCAGGCCAAGGAGCCTCCCAAGTGCGGCACTACGGGCGTCGGAGGATCCGACTACGTCATGTCGAGGATCCTCGAAGAGACCGTGGGAGCCAAATTCACGCAAGTGATCGGCTACCCCGGGAGCAATGAGATCGCCATTGCCGTCGAGCGCGGCGAGGTCGCCTGTCAGGGCCTCACCATTTCCACGTTTTTCTCGCGCGAGCCCTTCTTGAGCTGGCTCAAAAACAATTTCGTCCGTTTCCTCGCCCAGAGCGGCCGCGCGCGGGATCCGCGAGTCAACGGACCGACTCTTTTCGAGTTGATGGACGAATACAAGACGCCGACCCCGAAGCGTAGGCTCGCCGAGGCCATGCTCGCCGGTGGCGAATGGGCGCGGCCGATGCTCGTCGCTCCCGGCACTCCCGCCGAACGAGTCCAGATGCTGCGCGAGGCCTATGACAAGACCGTCAAGGATCCGGAGCTCAGCGCCGAGGCGAAGAAACTGCGCATCGAGGTCGAGCCCGGGAAAGGTCCGGAGCTCCAGGCAATGGCCAAAGAAGCGATGAATCAACCGCCCGATGTCCTGGAGCAGATCAAGAAACTTTTCGTCGTCCAATAAATTCGATTCATCGCGCCAGCGCCTTTAACGCCGAGCCGGGACGCAGCAAGAAAATGAACGCCTCTTTTGAGCCCGGGGCGGATTTTTTTCGCGGAAAAAAGATCCGCGTGCTGGTCGGCGCCCGCCCGGGAGTCGCCTACGATCTTTACGCCCGCCTCGTCGCCGGTCATCTGGCGAAATATATCGACGGCAGTCCGGAAATCGCGGTCGAAAATATCGCCGGCGCCGGCCCGAAAGTCATCGCCAACGGCATTTACGGGGCGCGGCCGGACGGGCTCACCTTGGCGGCGATTTCCCCGGAGCTTTATTTCGCGCAGCTGCTGCAACAAAAGGAAGTTTATTTCGACTGGGCGAAATTTTCCTGGATCGGCACGCCCGACCGATCCAATCACCTGCTCTACGCGCGGGCCGCCACGCCGTACGCGAGCCTCGGCGCGATCGTAGCAGCCGCCAAGCCGCCCCGCTGCGGCGCCTCGGGCACTTCATCGACCGCCTATTACCTGCCGAAGTTACTCGGGGAAATTTTCGGCGCGAGGTTCGAGATGAGAACGGCTTACCGCGAAGGACCCGACGTGGACGTCGCGGCGGAGCGCGGCGAGATCGACTGCCGCGTGCTGACGATCTCCGGCTTCTTCTCGCATGAGCCGTATCATAGCTGGCGCAAAAACGGCTTCGTGCGCATCATTCTGCAAAGCGGCAAGGAACGGGACCCGAAGCTGCCGGAGACGCCGACGATTTACGAGCTGATGGACGAGTACAAGGTGTCTTGTCCGGAGCGCCGGCTCGCGCGAGTGATTTTAAGCGGCGCTTTGTTCGGCCGGCCGTGGGTCGGTCCGCCCGGCGTTCCGGCCGGTAGATTGAACCTTCTGCGCCAAGCCTTCGCGCGCGCCGCGCGCGGTCCGGATCTCCTTGCGGAGGCCGAGAGAAAAGATCTCGCGGTCGCATTTGCCGGCGGCGAGGAATTGCAGACGTTGGCGGCCGAGGTGATCGCGCAGCCGCCGGAAATCGCGGCGCGAATTAGAATGTTGCTTGGGGAGCAGGTCGTATGATAAGCAAACGAACGAGAACAGCACGGAGGTCGCGATGCTGAGAAGAAGTATGAGTTTCAGAGTTTCAGGGTTTCACGGCTCAACGGTTACGGGATCTCTCGTACTGTGTCTTTCGACCCTTCAACTCTGCAACCCTTCAACCCTTTTGGCTCAGGATTTTTACAAGGGCAAGACCATCACCATCATCGTCGGCACGAAAGCCGGCGATGCCTACGACCTCTATCCTCGGCTCATGGCCGAATACTTGCCGAAATATATTCCGGGGAATCCGAACATCATCATCCAGAACATGCCCGGCGCCGGCTCGGTCATCGCGGCGAACCATGTTTACAACGTCTCCAAGCCCGACGGGCTAACGATCGGCGCAATCTACCCGGCGCTCTACTTCGATCAGCTTTCCAATAAACCGGAGGTCAGGTACGACTGGAGCAAGTTCAACTTCATCGGCAGCCCGGTGGTTTCGAATCACCTGATGTATATGCGCACCGACACGCCGTTCAAAACAATCGACGACGTGCGTAAATCCTCGACGCCGCCGAAGTGCGGCTCCAACGGCACGACGTCGACCGGTTACTGGCTGCCCAAGCTCTTGGAAGAAATCATCGCCACGAAGTTCGACATCGTCTTGGGCTATCAAGCCGGGCAAGATGTCGACCTCGCGGTCGAGCGCGGCGAGGTCCAATGCCGGGCGTTCACGATAACGGCCTACTTCGCGCGCGAGCCTTTCATCTCGTGGCGCAAGCGCGGTTTCGTCAGAGTCCTCTTTCAGTCGGGCAGCAAGCGCGACGAGCGGCTGAAAGACGCGCCCACCGTTTACGAGCTGATGGACAAATACAAGACCACGGAGGCCGGCCGTCGCCTGGCCACGGTCGTGTTGGCCGCCGGCGATTTCGGCCGTCCGCTGGTCTTCGCTCCCGCCGTGCCGCAGGACCGAGTCAAGCTCTTCCGCGACGCATTCGATAAAATCATCAAGGAGCCCGCTTATCTCGCCGAGGCGGAAAAGAGAAAACTCGAGATCGATCCGATCAGCGGCGCGGAGATGCAAAAGCTGGCCAAAGAAGTGATCACGGTGACGCCCGACGTCGTGGATAAAATGAAAAAACTCATGGAGCCGGGAAACTAAAATGCTCGAAGCATTTTTCAGCGGCTTTCAGCAGGTCATGGCCTGGCCGGCCTTCGGCTATTTGCTGCTCGGCATCGGCATCGGCTTCTGGGTCGGCCTGCTGCCCGGCATCGGCGGCCTGGCCACGCTCGCGTTGATGCTGCCCTTTTCCTACAGCATAAAGACGCCGATCGAGGCTTTTTGTTTTCTGCTCGGCATGCTCGCGGTCACCGGCACCACCGGCGATTTGACCTCGATCCTTTTCGGCATCCCGGGTGAAAGCTCATCCGCCGCGTTGATCCTGGACGGTTACCCGATGTCGAAGAAGGGCGAAGCCGGCAGAGCCCTGGGCGCGGCGATCATGAGCTCTCTGCTCGGCGCGGTGATCGGCGCGCTCTCGCTCGCGTTGTCGATTCCGATCATGCGGCCGCTCGTGCTGCTGTTCGGCTCGCCCGAGCTGTTCATCATCACGATCATGGGCATCACGTTTATCGGCACTCTGGCCGGCACCTCGCTGATCAAGGGACTGCTCGCCGGCGGCGTCGGACTGATGCTCGCGTCGATCGGCGTCGATCCGCAGACCGGAGCGCTGCGCTATACCTTCGGCTCGCTTTATCTCTGGGATGGTCTGGATGTCACACCGGTCGTCGTCGGCATGTTCGCGATCCCGGAGATCGTGGACCTCGCCGTGCGTGGAACGAGCATCTCACAAGCGCCCAAGGAAAAACTCAAAGGCGTCATGGAAGGAGTCAAAGACACCTTCCGCCATTTCTGGCTCGTCACGCGGTGCAGTCTCATCGGAGTTTACTTCGGCGTGCTTCCCGTGCTCGGCGCCAATGTCGCCCAGTGGTTCGCCTACGGCCATGCGGTCGGCGGCCTCAAGGATAAAAGCCGGGCGGGCAAAGGCGCGATCGAAGGAGTCCTGGGGCCGGGCGCGGCGAACAACTCCACGCGCGGCGGCGATTTGATTCCGACGATCGCCTTCGGCATTCCGGGCAGCGCGAGCATGGCTTTATTATTGGGCGCGCTGCTCATCGTCGGCCTGCAGCCGGGGCCGGAGATGCTCAAGTCGAAGTTGGACGTGACCTTCGCGATGGTCTGGATCCTGATCATCTCGAACATCATCGTCGCCGGCGTCTGTTTTCTCATCTTGAATCACCTGGCCGCGCTCACTTTCGTGCGCGGCTCGCTGTTGATTCCCTTTCTCATGGTTCTCGTCTTCATCGGGTCGTTCACCGCCAACAACAGCATCTACGACCTGGTCGTCACGATCATTTTCGGGATGCTCGGCTATTTCATGGTTCTTTACGGCTGGCCGCGGCCGCCGCTGGTCCTGGGCCTGATTTTGGGAAAAATCGGCGAGAATTATCTCTGGATCTCGACCTCGGCGTACGGCGCGCGGTGGCTGCTCTTCCCGAGCGTGATCGCGCTCATCATTCTCACCGTCGTGGTGGTCGCCTACCCGACGATCAAAGAGCGCCGCGGACGAGCGAAATACGACCGGCCGGAGGACGCGGTCTAAGGCGTGTCCGGTTTTCTCACCCATGAAATTGAAGGAGGCAAGCGGTAGATGAGGGTATGCGCCATCGACATCCATCACCATTATATTCCACAAACTCTGCTCGACCAGGCGCGGCAGGGAAAACTCGCCGCCGTCGAAGCCAAAGAGTCGAAGAAAGGCGAAACCGCCATCTCGTTCGCCGGCAATGCGGCATTCAACGTGCCGCGCGAGCTGGCGGGCTTGAAGGAAAGATTCCAAGCGATGGAGCGCGGCAAGATCGCCGTCGGCGCGCTCATTCCGCACACGTCGAGCCTCGGCTATCCGCTCGAAGCGAAACCGGGCGAGGCGTGGTGCCGCAGCTACAATGAAGGGATTCGCGAGCTGACGGCGCAGCACCCGGACCGGTTTATCGGCCTGGCCGCCGCGCCCCTGCAGGACCCCCGGCGCGCCGCCGCGGTGCTCGAGCACGCGATCAGCGAGCTGAAACTTAAAGGCGGCTACATCGCGTCCAACGTGAACGGCCGCTACTACGACAGCGACTTCTTCGATCCGTTCTGGCGCAAAGCGGAAGATCTCGACGCGCTGATCGTGATGCACCCCGAGGACGTGGCGGGGTCGGAGAAGATGGGCCCTTACGGCTTGCGCTTGATCTGCGGCAACCCGGCCGACACCACTCTGTCGCTCGCCTTCATGAGCTACAGCGGCGTCTTCGACCGCTTTCCGAACTTGAAGCTCTGCGTGCTCCACGGCGGCGGATTTTTTCCCTATCAATTGGGACGGCTGGATCAAGGTTTCGCCGTGCGCCGCGGCGCGCGCGCGCCCACAGCGGCGGCTCCTCCCGGCGAGCACATGAAAAAAAATCTCTATTTCGACTCGATGGTCTATCGGGTGGACACGCTCGACTATTTGAAAAAGGTCGCCGGCGCCGACCACATCATGGTGGGGACCGACTATCCTTATACTCTGGGCGATTGGCTGACGGTCGAGAAGATCGAAGCGCTGGATTGCCCGGAGTCCGAGAAGCTGTTGATGCTCGAAGGCAACGCCAAGCGGCTGCTCAAAATACAATAGTTTTCCTCGACTCAGGAGTACTTGGTCACCAAAACAGTTATCGGATAGCGTTGCCCAAACAGCTCATCGACTCGCGCCGGAAAATTCTTGCACCAGATCCAGGGAACAATCGCCATGCGTGACCGTTCACAATTTCCGGCCTTTTCCGACGACGAGATGGCGGCGCGCCATAACAGCGTCGCCAAATTAATGGATGAAGCCAATCTCGACGCGCTGCTGCTTTACGGCGCGGGCCGGTACGCTTCGGAGATCTACTGGCTGACCGATTGGCCCGGCGGGCGCGAGGCCTACGTGCTGTTTCAGCGCGGCAGCGAGCCGGTGCTGCTGATGCAGCTCTACAATCACGTGCCGATGGCGCGCGTCCTGTCGGTGATCAAAGATATCCGCTGGGCCGGGGCAAACACCGGGAACGGCGCCGTCCAGCTTCTCCAGGACCGCGGCCTGGCGCAAAAACGGATCGGGCTGGTCGGCGGCATTCCGCACACGCAATATCAAAAATTGCGCGACCGTTTCCCGCAAGCGCAGTTCGTCGAGATCGGCGGCAAGTTCAGGATCCTCCGGACCATCAAGAGCCGGGCCGAGATCGAACGCATCCGTCTCGCCTCGAAGCTGACGGACGATTCGATGCAGGCGCTGACCGAGGGAATCAAGCCGGGCATGCGCGAGGACGAGCTGCCCGCTTTGATCGAACCGGCTTACTTAAAAGCCGGCGGCTACGCGGGCATCCATTTCATGACCAGCATGCCGATGCGCGAGCCCCATTTTCCGGTGCCGTCGCAATATCAGTCGAGCCGGCGTCTCGAGCGCGGCGATTGTCTCATCACGGAGATCAGCGGCAGCTACTGGGGCTACAGCGGCCAGATTCACCGCACCTATTCGCTCGGCGAGGGGCCGACGCCGGAATGGAAAAAACTGCACGACGCGGCGGTCGAGCTATTCAACGTCCTGGCCGGCAGCATCAAGGACGGAACTTCGATCCGCGAGGCGGAAGAGGCCGCCGAGATCGTCCATCGCCGCGGCTACACGATCTATGACGATCTGATCCACGGCGCGAATCAGTATCCGCCGATCTTTCAGACGCGCAGCACCGCCCGGCATGAAGAGGGAGAAATCGTCTTTCGCGAGAACATGGTGATCGTCATCCAGCCGAACGTCATCACGAAGGACGAGAAGATGGGACTGCAGTTCGGCGAGACTCTGGTGGTGCGCAAGAACGGCTGCGAGAGCCTGAACAAATTCCCCCGCGAATGGATCGTCTGCCCGGGGTAGTCCGGGATTATGTAGGGGCGCGATTCATCGCGCCCTCTTACTGGATTCCCGTTTTCACGGGAATGACGGATTACCACCTGTCGTCCCTATCCCACGACTTCGTAACTCTTCACTTCGACTTTGCTGACACCCATCAGCCCGCGCGTGTGCTTTTGGATCTGCTTGTGGGCGTCGCTCCCGCGATACCTTTCAATCGCCCCCTGATTCTCCCAGGTGCTGAGCGAGATCATTTCGCCCGGGTTTTCGCGATTGCGCAAAAACTCTTCGCTCACGCAGCCCGGCGTCTTGATCATGAGCGGCGCGCACTCCTGCTTCCACATGCGCTCCGCCTCGGTGATCTTTTCTTTGGGAACGGAGACGATAATCATGCGAGTGATCATGGCGGCCTCCTCCAGCGCGAATTCGCGCTACGCTTAAAGGCTAAAGGACGGTAGCGGCCCGGTCAATACGGGTTTTTTCCCGAAGCCGCTTTTGCCGCTTGCCCGCTCTACTTTCCTTCCAGTTGCGAGGTGCAGTGCGGGCAGCGCTGTGCGCTGATTGGAATCATGGTCGCGCAATAAGAGCACAGCTTCATGCTGGGCGGCGCTTCCTGCTTGCGATGCATCTGATTGATCGCGCGGACCACCAAATACACCGCAAAGGCGATGATCAGGAATGTGATGATGGAATTGACAAACAAGCCGTAGTTGATCGTCACGGCGGCGGTCGCTTTGGCATCGGCGAGTTTAAGATAGGGCCCTGGGTTCGCGCCGTGCTTTAGAACCAAGAACAAATTGGAGAAGTCAACTCCTCCCAACATCAAGCCGATCGGTGGCATCAACACGTCATCGACGAGACTCTTGACGATCGTGCCGAAGGCGCCGCCGATGATCACGCCGACCGCCAGATCGACCACGTTTCCCCGTATGACGAATTCCTTGAACTCCTTCAGCATACGCTCCCTCCTTCGCGTCACGCGTACTGCGCGACACCGTTGCCGAACGACCAGTTCTCTTTTTTGACCTCGACCAGATTGACGAAGACGTCCTCCATACGAATGCCGAGCTCCTTGTGCAGGCGCTCGGCGAGCGCCGCGTAGAAATTTTTCTTGAGCTCGACCGTGCGCCCTTCGTTGAGCGTGATCTGGATCATAACGATTCCATCCGTGCGCTGAATGTCGAGATAGCTCGGATCGTAGATCAGGCTGCTCTTGTCATGCTCGGTGATAATTTGGAAATGGTCCTTCGGCGGAACCTTGATCGTTTCGATCATCGTTCGATAGACCACTTCTCCCACCTCTTTTCCCAAGCCCTTCCGTTTGCCTTTCATCAACGAGACTCGGACCAACGGCATAAAACTCCCCCCTTTCGAGCGCGAGCGCGCTCGCCTACTGCTTCAATTCCCGCATGATCGCCTGGGCAAATTCCGTGGTCGTCGCCGTGCCGCCGAGGTCGGACGTGAACACTTTCTGTTGGCTGAACACGTTGACCAGCGCCGAATAAATTTTGTCCGCGGCCTCCGCTTCGCCGATGTGCCGGAGCATCATGATCGCGGCGAGGATCATCGCGGTTGGATTCGCCTTGTTCTGGCCTTTGATGTCGGGCGCGCTGCCGTGAACCGCTTCGAACACCGCGCAATCGTCCCCGATGTTCGCGCCCGGCACCAGCCCCAATCCGCCGACCAGTCCGGCCGCGAGATCGGAGACGATATCGCCGTAGAGGTTTTCCAGGATCAGCACGTCGTACTGGTACGGATTGATGACGAGCTGCATGCAGGCGTTGTCGACGATCACGTCCTTGGTCTGAATCTCCGGAAAGCCCCGCGCCACGTCCCGCGCGCAGCGCAGAAAGAGCCCGTCGGAAAGCTTCATGATATTGGCTTTGTGGACGACGGCGACTTTTTTGCGTCCTTGGCCGCGCGCCAGGTCGAAGCCGAACTTGGCGATCCGCGTCGAAGCTTTCTCGGTGATGATCTTGAGACTTTCGACGACGCCCGGCACGACGACGTGCTCGATTCCCGAGTAGAGACCTTCGGTGTTTTCACGAATGACGATCAGGTCGATGTTTTCATAGCGGCTCTTGACGCCCGGCAGGCTCTTCACCGGCCGGAGATTGACGTAAAGATCGAGCGCCTTGCGCAGCTCGACGTTCGCGCTGCTGAAACCTTCGCCGATCGGCGTCGTCAGCGGCCCCTTCAAAGCCACCTTGTTGCGCCGGATCGAATCGAGCAGCGCGTCGGAAACCGTCTCGCCCGAGCGCGCGAGCGCCTCGGCGCCCGCGACGAAACTTTCCCATTCGACCTCGACGCCGGCCGCCCCGATGATCTCCTGCGCCGGCTGGGTCACCTCCGGCCCGATGCCGTCGCCGGGTATGAGGGTGATCACGTGCTTCATGCCCCTTCCTCCATCCGCGATCGTACCATATTGCCGTCGTTTGCAGAATCACCCCTCGTCGGTTAGGCTCCTGAGAAGGCTCGCCTGCTCGCAATGCTAACCACATTTTCCCGTCTCTTCTACGGATGGCGGATGATCGCCATCGGCTCCGCCTTGCGCATTTTGGGCGGCGGACTCTACTACTACGGCTTTTCCGTTTTTTTCCTGCCGCTCAGCCAGGATCTGGGATTGAATCGCGCCGCGACCTCTCTGGTATTTTCTCTCGCGCGCGCGCAGGGGGCGTTCGAGAGTCCCGTCGCCGGTTATTTCCTGGATCGCTACGGGCCGCGCCCGCTCATCATGAGCGCGATCATGCTGACGAGCATCGGCCACATGCTGCTCTCCGGCGTGCACAGCTACGTCGCGCTGGTGATCGTCTACATGGGCCTCGTGTCGCTCTCTTTCCACGCCGGATTCATGGACGCTCCGATGGTGATCGCCAACACCTGGTTCATTCGCAAGCGGACGATGGCCATGGCCGTGGTCAGCGCGTCGGTCGGATTGGGCGGTTTCCTGCTCACGCCGCTGCTCGCTTACGCGATTTACACATGGGGCTGGCGCCGCGCCGCGTTCGGCGCCGGCGTCGCGTTCCTGGTCGTCGGCTTGCCGCTCGCGCTTTTCGTGCGGCGCTCTCCGGAGAGCATGGGTCTCCGGCCCGACGGCGACCCGCCCCTCGCTTCCGGCGGCGTTTCCACCGCGCACCCTATAGACCGGCAGGAAGTCAATTTTACCTTGCGCGACGCGATGCGCACGACCGCATTTTGGCTGCTGACGATCGCCACCGGACTCCGCATCGTAGCCTTGAGCGCGATCAACGTCCACTATGTTCCGATGATGGTGTGGAAAGGGATGACCGAGCAGCGCGCGGCGTTTCTCCTCGGCGCGCAGGCTTTCATGGGCTTGCCGTCGCACATGTTGTTCGGTTGGCTGGCCGACCGCGTCAACAAATCCTGGCTCATGGCGGCGTGCATGCTGGTCGCGGCGGTTGGACTGATATTCTTGATCTACGCGGAGGAAGAGTGGCAGATCTGGATTTTTCTCCCGCTGTTCACGGTGGTCGAGTCCACGTTTCCGGTGAATTGGTCCACCGTCGGCGAATTTTTCGGCCGGAAAAATTTCGCCAAGATTCGCGGCGCCATGAGCTTCGTGCAAACCTGGGGCGCCGTCATCGGACCGGTTCTGGCCGGCGCGACCTACGACAGGACTCACAGCTACGGTCATTTGCTCTGGGGCCTGGTGGGCGTTCTCCTGCTCACCGGCTGCCTGTACGCGATGGTGGCGCGTCCGCCCGCCGAATCGCGAGCTTGAGCCGGTGCGCGCGGTCTCGTAGTCTTTGAAGCGAGACCTATGATCGTTCGACTGCGCGACGTGGCGAAAAAGTTCGGCGACCGGACGGCGGTCGATGCCCTCAGCCTCGAGGTTCCCGCCGGAGTGTGCTTCGGCCTGCTCGGACCGAACGGCGCCGGCAAGACGACCACCCTGCGCATGATCTACGGCGTCACGCGCCCGAGCGGCGGGACGATTCAGGTTTTCGGTCTCGACATCGCGCGCCATCTCCGCGCCGTCCGGTCGCGGCTCGGCGTCACCTTGCAACAGAACGTCCTGGTCGAAGCGCTCACGCCCGAGGAGAACCTGCGCGTCTTCGGCCGCTATCATCTGCTCCGCGAGCCGGAGCTGTCGCGCCGCATCGAGGAAGTCATCGCGTTCCTCGATCTCGGCTCGCACGCGAAGCTGCCGGTGAAACAGTTGTCCGGAGGTTTCCAGCGCCGGCTCGCGATCGCGCTCTCGCTTATGAACCGGCCGGAGCTGTTGATCCTCGACGAACCGACCACGGGGCTGGACCCCGCGGTGCGTCTCGCGCTGTGGTCGCGCATTCGCGAGCTGCGCGCGGCGGGCACGACCGTGCTGCTCACCACTCATTATATGGATGAAGCGCAACGGCTGTGCGACCGCGTCGCGATCATTTCAGGCGGAAAGGTGGTCGATGAGGGGCCTCCGGCGGATCTCATCGGCGCTCACCTGGCGCCCGAGGCGGTGGAGCTCGACTGCCCCCCCGCCGAGGAAGCGGCGCTGATCGACGGCGCGGGCGTGATGCCGCGCCGCTTGCGCGTCGGGAACCGGGTCACTTTTTACCTCAACGACGCGGCGCCGTTGATCGATGAAATTCGCCGGCGGAATCCCGAGATGCACCGGCCGCTGGTGGTCCGGCCGACCAATCTCGAAGACGTTTTCCTGGCGCTGACCGGAACCAGCCTGGAGGCGGGACGATGAGTCTCTCGCTCCCTCACGCGCTGGCGGTATGGCGCCGCGACGCCGCGATGTACGGCCGCACGTGGAAGTGGAATATTTTACCGAACTTCTTCGAGCCGGTCTTCTATCTGCTTTCCATCGGCCTCGGACTCGGCGCTTACATCAATGAAATCGGCGGCACCTCCTACCTCGCGTTTCTCGCGCCCGGCCTGGTCTGCGTGGCGGCGATGAACGGCGCCAGCTTCGAGGTGACTTACAATATTTACGTGCGGCTCAATTTTGAAAAAGCCTACGACGCGATGCTGACGACGCCGATCGAGCCCGACGACGTGCTTGCGGGCGAGGTGCTCTGGGCGGTCACGCGCGCCTGCATCTATGGCGGCTGCTTCTTCGCCGTGCTCGCCGCCGCGCGACTCGCGCCGCTGCCCTACGCGCTATGGGTCTTGCCGCTGATTCCTCTGACCGGGTTGCTCTTCGCCGCGATCGGCATCGCGTTTTCGCTCCGAATTCCCAATATCGATCTGTTCAGTTTTTATTTCACTCTGTTCCTGACGCCGCTGTTTCTTTTTTCCGATGTCTTTTTTCCCCTAAAAGAACGGTTGCCGGCCGAGTGGTTGTGGGTCGCGGAAGCCCTGCCGCTGCTCCATCCCGTGCGCCTCGCACGCGCGGCGTTTCACGGC
>DASXRG010000247.1:0-12968 GCA_036506735.1 Binatia bacterium
CATGGAGCGCCTGCAAAAAATTCTTTCCCGCGCCGGCGTGGCGTCGCGCCGCGAAGCCGAGAAGTGGATTCAGGAAGGGCGCGTGACCCTCAATGGCGCCGTGGTGACACGGCTCGGCACGCAAGCCGACCTCGCCAAAGACAAAATCAAAGTCGACGGCAAGCTGATCGCGCGGCCCGCGCTCAACTATTTTCTCTTCCATAAGCCGCCGGGATTGATCACCTCGATGCATGATCCCGAGGGGCGTCCTCACCTCGGCGAGTGGCTGGAAAGTCTGGGGAAAAAAGGGCGCGTCTTTCCGGTCGGCAGGCTGGACTTCAACTCTTCGGGGCTGCTGCTTCTCACCAACGACGGAGAGCTGGCGCAGAGACTCAGCCATCCACGCTACGGGGTAAGAAAAGTTTATCGTGTGAAGGTGCACCGCCGTCCGACCGAAGAGGATCTCGAGCGGCTCAGAAAAGGCATTCGATTGGAAGACGGTTGGACCGCGCCGGCCAAAGCCAGGGTCGTGGAGGTCTTGAAGAAAAAGGCCTGGATTGAAATGGACATCGGCGAAGGACGATACCGCGAGGTCCGGCGCATGTTCGAAGCGCTGGGTTATTTCGTCGAGAAGCTCGTGCGCATCCGCATGGGGCCGCTCCGCTTGGGCGCGCTCGCGCCGGGAGAATACCGCCCGCTCTCACCGCAGGAAATTGCCGCGCTCAAGAAAACGGTCGGGATGTGATGGGGCGCTCCTCGGAAAGCGAGGCTTCCGTCCGCGGCCGATATATTCGTGCCTCTTACAGACGTCCACCAGTCGGTGCTGAAAGGGCCGGCGATCGCGGCTGCAACCGGCCGGCTGATTTGCGGCAAGTCGTTGAAACTGTCTAGTCCTGCGTCCGCGGACTCCAGCCTCGCTCCCCTCGTCGCTAGGGAAGTTTGTGCTCGTGCAGGAAGCGAATTGATTAAAAAGGCCGGCGTTTTCGCCGGCCTTTTTATTTATCTTGGATCGGCTATGTGGCTGGTCTCGGGCCGCCGCTCTTTATTCTCCGATGAGCGGGCCTCTGCCGGTTGCGGCGCGTGCGCGCGCAAGCTGCAGAACTCCTCGTAGTCGATCAACTCGTGGATGGTTGGCTTGTCGCCGCACATCGGGCAGGCCGGGTCGCGCTTGAGATTCAACGTGTTGATCTCGTTCGTCAGCGTGTTGAAGCAGAGGAGTTTGCCGACCAACGTCTCGCCCTTGCCGAGTATTAGTTTGATTGTTTCGAGCGCCTGAATGGTGCCGATGAGTCCCGGCAAAACGCCGAGCACTCCGGCCTCGGCGCAGCTCGGCGCCATCTCGGCCGGCGGCGGCTCGGGATAGAGGCAGCGGTAGCAGGGGCCCTTGCCCGGATAGAATACCGTCGCCTGACCCTCGAATTGGAAGATGCTGCCGTGGACGTTGGGCTTGTGCGCGAGGACACACGCGTCGTTTACGAGATAGCGCGTCGGGAAGTTGTCGCATCCGTCCACGATGATGTCGTAGTCTTTGATAATCTCCATGATATTTTTCGACGTCAGCTTCTCCTCGTAGGGAATGACGCGCACGTCCGGATTGAGTCCTTGCAAAGTCATTTTTGCCGACTCGACCTTGGGCATGCCGATTCGGTCGTTCGTGTGGAGGATCTGCCGCTGCAAATTGGAGAGATCCACGACGTCGTTGTCGATGATGCCGAGCGTCCCCACGCCGGCCGCCGCCAGATAATAGGCAGACGGCGAGCCCAAACCGCCGGCGCCGACCATGAGAACCTTTGCCTTCAGCAGCTTTGCCTGGCCTTCCTCGCCGACTTCGGGCAGCAGGAAGTGGCGGCTGTAGCGCGTCGTTTGTTCCTGGGTGAACTGATGATCCTGGACCCATTTGTAGCCGGCCGTTTTCCAGGCGCCGTAGCCGCCCGACATCGAGATCACGTCCTGATAGCCCATTTCTTTGAGCGCTTTTGCGGCCAAGAGCGACCGCACGCCCCCGGCGCAATAGGCGATGATCGGCGTCGATTTTTCCGGAACGGTGGTTTCGACTTTGAGCTCGAGAAAGCCGCGCGGCAGCGAGACGGCGCCTTCCAGGTGACCCTCGCGGTATTCCTCCTTCTCGCGCACGTCCAAAAGGAGGCGATGCCCGTTCTTTTCGAGCAACTCTTTCGTCTCCTGGACCGAGATTTCTTCGACCTCTTTGCGCGCCTCGTCCATGAGCTGTTTAAAGGTCTTTGCCATGATGCCTCCTGGTCCGATTCTCGGACCTTATGGGTCTAAGTTATACATCCCGATTCCAAAAGTCAACTTTAGCGGAGAAAAGCGCTGCAAAACTAATTGCTTATTAGGCCAAATCTCCAGGATCGCGAAACCATAGCCGCCGGCCACGGGATGAGCTAGCGCGGAACGCGAACCTCGATCTGGAGTCCGTTCGGGTCCTGGAAGAAAATCGTCGTGAGCTTTCCCGCGGCATCGCGATTCTCGCGCAAAATCTGCGCTCCCTTTTCGCGGAACTCTTTGGCCACGGCGTCGATGTCGTCGGTGACGAATCCATAGTGGTGCACGCCGACGGGGCCGTCGCTTTCCATGAGCTGCAGCGGCGCCTCGCCGTTGACCTTGAGGAAGCAGAATCCATAGCCGGCGGCGCCTTTCCGGATCGGCGTCGGCTCGCCGCCGAAAAGATTTTGATAAAACTTGATCGATTCCGGCAAATTCTTGCACTGGATCGCGACGTGCTCCAGACGGTAATTCATGATGTTCCTCCTTGGAAATGGTTCCGCGCCGGGCAAAAACGCCTCGCGGGGGAAGTTAACTCACTCTATTTCCCTTTTGGGTCCAAAATATCTCTTAATCCGTTGCCGAGAAAATTGAAAGCGAGGATCGTCAGGAAGATCGCCAGCGCCGGAAAAAAAATAACGTGCGGGTAAGTTCGCATCGCACGCCACCCGTCCTGTGCGAGCGTGCCCCAACTGGTGCCCCATTCGCTGTACGGATCGTTGATGCCGAGGCCGATGAAGCTGAGCGTCGATTCAGTGAGAATCGCGGCCGGAATGCTGAAGGTCAAGGTGACCAGCACCGGCGCGAAGATGTTGGGAAGAATATGGCGCAGAAGAATCCTCGCATGAGACGCGCCGACGGCGCGCGCCCCTTCGACATAGACCAGCTCTTTTGCCTGAAGAACCTGTCCTCTGGCGACGCGCGCGAAGCGGACCCAGGTGATCAGTCCCAGCGCGACTAAGACGCCCGCAATGTTGCGGCCGAGAATCAGCGACAAAAGCACGAAAATCAGCAGGTCGGGAAGTCCGTAAAAGATATCCACGATGCGCATCAGCAGATTGTCCATCGCGCCGCCCGCATAGCCGGAAACCAGGCCATAGAGAGTGCCGATGATCAGGGCGATGAACGCGGTGCCGAGCCCGACGGCGAGCGAGACCCGCGCGCCGTAAAGAATTCGCGTGAGCAAATCCCGGCCCAGCTCGTCCGTGCCGAGCCAGTGCTCGCGGCTCGGCGCTTCGAGAAGGCGCTGCTCGTTGAGTCCGCCCGGCGCATAGGGCGCGAGGGCCGGAGCAAACGACCCGGCAAAGGTCACCAGCAGAATAAAAACGAAGCTGACGAGGAAGGCCGGATGGGTCCCCCACTCATCGCGCAGGCGCCGCAGCCATTTTATTTTGCTTGTGGTGCTCATCGCCCGGCTCAGTGGGCGCGCATGCGCGGATCGACGACCGAGTACAAGAGATCGACCACCAGATTGGCGCAGACGAGGATCGCGGTGTAGACCACGGTGACTCCCATAATCAATGGATAGTCGCGATCGGTGACGGCGGTAATGAAAAACCTGCCCATGCCGGGAATGGCAAAAACAAATTCCACCACGAAGGAGCCCGCCACGACGATCGCGAAGAGCGGGCCGAGAAGGGTCAGCACGGGAATCAGAGAGTTCCTGACCGCGTGCTTGAACAGCACGACGGATTCACGCAGGCCTTTGGCGCGCGCCGTCCGGATGAAATCTTCGCCCAGAGTTTCGAGCAGCGAGGAGCGCAGCAAATAAGTCAACTGCGCGCACGGCATGGCGGCGAGCGTGATCATCGGCAGCACCGCGCTGCTCGGTTGTCCCCAGCGCGCCGCCTGAAGCCAGCCGAGCTTCAGCGAAAAGAGCCAGATCAAAAGCGCGCCGAGAACAAAATTCGGCAGCGAGATGCCGAGGGTGGCGAGAAACACGCACGCCCGGTCGATCCAGGTGTTGCGATAAGTCGCGGCCAACAGGCCGAGCGGCAGCGCAACCGTCACGGCGAACGAAAGCGCGAGGATTCCCAAGATCGCCGACACCGGAAAGGTGTCGGCAATAATGGCCGTGACGTCGCGGTCGATGAATTTAAACGAGGGACCGAGATCGCCTCTGACAAGCGCCGCCACGTAGCGGCCGTACTGCTTCGTCAGAGGTTCGTTGAGGTGGTATTTCGCCTCGATATTGGCCATCACCTCCGGCGGCAGACGGCGCTCGCGGTCGAAGGGGCCGCCCGGCAAAACGCGCAGCAGCACGAACGTCAAGGTTGCGACGACCCAAAGGACGACAAGCCCGAAGACGAGACGTCTTAGCAGGAAGCGAAGCATCAATTAGTGAGGAGTGAGCAGTGAGAAGTGAGGAGTAATAATTCGATCCGCTTGGCGTTTACTGCTCACGCATCACTTCTCACTGGTTGCTTTTTTAAGCCGCGCGTCGCGCAGAACTAGGCGGCCCATGGAATTGTACTCCAGCCCGGTGTAGCGCGGATTCAAAACCGTGCTTTCCGTCACCGTGAACAGGGGCACGATGGGGACGTCCTCTTCGCACAAGATTTTCTGCGCGTCGTTGTAGAGCCGCGCCCGTTTCTGCTCGTTCAGCTCGCGCGCGGCCTGCTCGATCAGTTGATCGTAGCGCGGGTTTTTCCAGCGGCTATAGTTTTGCGGGCTGTAAGAAGCGAAGAGTTTTGTGAAATTGTCCGGGTCAGGATAATCCGCCCCCCAGCCGGAGCGGAAGACCGGCGACGGATCGTTCAAAAGCTGCTTTAAAAATACCTTCCATTCTTGATTTTCCAACCGAACCAGCACGCCGAGATTTCGCTTCCACATGCCCTGAACCGCTTCCGCCACGATCTTGTTGTACTCCAGCGTATTATAGGTGAGGGTCACGGGCGGAAAACCTTTTCCGTCGGGATAGCCGGCCTCGCGCAAAAGGCGCCGCGCCTCGGGCGGGTTGTACACGAGGCCGATCTTCGGATTGTGCGCCAGCATTCCCGGAGGAATCCATGAAGTCGCGGCCAGCTCGCCGCCGCGGAGCAGCTTGGGAAACACGCTGCGGTCGATCGCCATGGCGAACGCCTTGCGCACGCGCGGGTCGTTGAACGGCTTGCGGTCGACCGCGAAGCCGTAATATTCTCCGCGGAGCTGCGGCACGAACTTGAAGCCCGGCGTTTTGGCGAGACGCGGCTTCTCCACGATCGGAATGCTGTCCTTGTCGAGGAAGTCGATCTGCCCCTGCTCGTACATCGCCAGCGCCGTGGTCATCTCGTTGATCATGAACATCTCGACTCTTTCGATCGCGGGCTTGCCGAGAAAAAAATTGGCATTGGCTTTGAGCTGGATCTCGTTCTCGTGCTTCCACCCGGCGAGCAGGAACGGGCCGTTGGTGACGATGTTCCCGGGCTCGGTCCACTTGGTGCCGAATTTTTCGATCACGTCCTGGCGCTGCGGGTACGTGATTTCAAAAGTGGTGAGCGCCAGAAAATAGGAGGCCGGGTATTTGAGCCTGACTTCGAGAGTCGCGTCGTCGGTCGCCTGGACGCCGACCAGACTGTCATTGGTGATCTTGCCGTGATGAAAGTCCTCGGCGTTGACGATGTCGAACAGGCTGTAGGCGTACTCGGACGCCGTCTTCGGATTGAGCAGCCGTTTCCAGGAGTATTCGAAGTCCTGCGCGCGAACTTTCTTGCCGTCGCTCCACGCGACGTCGTCTCTCAAGTGAAAGACGATTTTTCGCCCGCCGTCGAGAGTCTCCCAGGACTTGGCGATGACCGGCGCCGGCTTGAGCTTCTTGTCGAACTCGGTGAGGCCGACCATTAGATTGGCGATCACGTTGAAGGAGATGTGATCGGTCGCCAAAGACCAGTCGAGGCTGGGCGGTTCCGTCGAAAGGTTGACGCGAAAAACCTTTTCACCGTGCTCGCCGGAAGTTCGGTTGCAAGAGTAAAAGGCGAGGACGCAGAGGAAAACGAGAATCGGGCGGAAGGGGTATTTTCTCAGTCTGAGTAGCAATTGAAAACGCTCGGGGAGATAACGCTTGCGTCCGCTTTATTTTGCCGCTATTACTACCCCAAGCGCAGCGCATCTTCAAGCAAAAAGGAAGAAATATGGACCCCATTGAAACGTTAAAAAAGCACGTCGTCGTCGAGGGTCACCGCGACGTCTACGAGCAGCTCTATCGCAAGTCCGTCGGGGAAGAGACCCCGCTGCGCGACGCTATCGCTCCCCGGCTGATCCGCGACGGGATCAACGTCTGCGTCTACGCGATCAGCGGCGATTCCTACTCGCATTCGCAAAATACCGGACGCTACCTCGAGACCGCCCTGGAGAATATCGACATGTTCCTGGAAGAGGCGCCGAGATCCGAAGGGATGATCTCGATGATCCGCACCCGGGCCGACTTGCCCGAGAAGGTGCGGCCGGGCCAGGTCTCGTTCATCCTCCACTTCGAAGGCGGGATGCCGCTGCAAGGGAGCATTCATCAGCTCAGGAATTTTTATCGTCTCGGCCTCCGCTCCATGCAGCTCACCTGGAACTTTCGCAACGAGCTGGGCGACGGCGTGTGGGAAAACCGGACGAAAGGCGGCCTCACGCGCTTCGGCGTGGAAGTCATCAAGGAGATGAACCGGCTGGGGATGGTGGTGGATCTCGCGCACATGAACCGCGAGGGATTTTTTCAGTCGCTGGAAGCCGCCGAGGCGCCGTTGATCGTGAGCCACGCCAACGCCTGCGGCATGTTGGACAACCCGCGCAATCTGGCGGACGACCAGATCAAGGCGATTGCCGATCAGGGCGGTCTGGTCGGAATTTTGGCGCTGCCGGAGCGCGTCTCGAAGAAGAACGCCACGCTCGACGATCTGCTCGAGCATCTCGACTATATGGTGGAGTTGGTCGGCATCGAGCATCTCGCCCTGGGGATGGATTTCATCAAATACGACGGCCCGCGCACGCTCAAGGACCAACACCACCCGCTGCACGAACGCACCTACGTCAAGGACTTCGAGGAGATCGAGGACCTGCCGAAGCTCATCGACGGCCTGGGGCGCCGCGGTTATAAGGAAGGGGACATCGCCCTTGTCCTCGGCGGAAATTACCTGAGGGTGCTCAAGACGATTCTCCCGGAGCAGTCGGTCATCTAGAAACGGAGGAGACGCCCATGCGCCGCTTGCCATTGTCGCTCTTGTTGCTGCTTTTTCTGCTGGCGCGTCCGCCGCTTCTCGAGGCGAAGATCGTCGTCGGTCTTTCGTCGGTCAATCTGGCGTTTCTGCCGGTCTACGTCACGCAGGAAAAAGGATACTTCAAAGACGAAGGACTGGACGTGATCTTCGTCATGTTCAACGCCGGGACGACGAATCTTCAGGCGCTCGCGGGCGGCGACGTCCAGATCATGGGCAGCGCCTTCGTCGAGACCATTGCCGGGCGGTCCGGCGGAATAGACGTCAGGAATTTTTGGGGTATCAGCAATCTCATGCCGTTCCAGCTTTACTCCACTCCGAAGCTCAAATCGATGAAGGAGGCGAAGGGCAAGAAATTCGCCATCAGCCGCTTCGGCTCGCTGACGGATTTCCTCACCCGCGCGACCTTGCTCCACTTCGGCGTCGATCCCAAAGAGGTGACAATCATGCAGGTCGGCAGCACGCCGGCCCGGTACGCGGCGCTCACCGCAGGCGCGGTCGATGCGAGCATCGTCTGGTTTCCGGTCACCGAGATCGCCAAGTCTCAGGGGTACAACAAGCTCTTCGATCTGAAGGCAATCTTTCCGGAATGGCCGTACGAGACCTTCGCCGCCCGCGAATCGTGGCTGGCAAAGGAAAAAGATCAGGTCGTCAAATTTTTACGCGCCTACCAACGCGGGGTCAAGCAGACCTTAGAAAACAAGGAAGATGCCCTTAAGGCCATCCGAAAATACGTCAGGATGGATCCCGCGTATGCCCCTGCCGGTTACGACGAATATCGCGACTCATTCCCCGTCAACGGCAAGATCGCGGAGAAGGCCGTTCCCGAGGTCATCGAGCAGGAGTTCAAGGAGGGAAGAATCAAGCGCAAGATCACCTCGGATGAGCTCATCGACAAATCGTTTATTCAGATGCTCGGCGCTAAATAGACGGCGCCGTCATTGGGAGGTGGACATGATCATCGATTTGGACTCGCACCTGCGCGAAAGTTATTTCATGGACGAAATCTACAAGCTCGAAGGCCCGTGGGCCAAACTCACGCCGGTGCGGGTCGGCAGCGGCCACGGCCATTCCACCAAGTTCATCCACTCGCTGGACCCGATCAGCGCGCAAGGGCGCGCCGCGCACAGCCATCCTTATATCTACGACCCTGACTATGCCTGGCGCGGCGGCGAAATCGCGGCGCGGCAGGTGGCGGGTTACGACATGGCACAGCGGCGCGAAGGAATCAAGAAAGAGAATCTCGACAAGGAAATTATTTTTCCGACCCAGATCAGCATCGCGACGCAGAACATCGGCCCGCTCGGTCGCGAGCTGGCGCGCTGCTACAACAATTGGGTCGCCAACCTGGTCAAAGGCTACGAGGAGGTGTTTCTGCCCGTCGCGATGGCGCCGGCCGGCTGTCCGGAAGCGATGGCCGACGAGTTGAGGCGCTGCGTCAAAGACTTCGGCTTCAAAGCGGGACACCTGGTTTCCTACTGTGGCAGCCGCAATCTCGACAGCTCGGACTATTATCCCTACTACGCGGCGGCGCAGGAGCTTGACGTGCCGCTTTTTTGTCATCCCAACAGCAACGGAGATTTGGTGGACCGCTTCGATAATTTTTTCAAGACGCACGTCCTCGGCCGGCCGATGAACTGCACGCCGGCTTTGATCGCACTCGTGCTGGGCGGCATCTTCGAAAAATTTCCCCGGCTGAAGGTCTGCTTCTTCGAGTGCAGCGCCGAGTTTCCGCTCTACTGGATGCACCGGATGGACGACGACTGGGAATGGGCGCAAGACTTTAACCAGCTCAAGCGCGATCTCACGATGCCGCCCTCGGAGTACGTCCGGCGCAACTGTTATTTCACCTGCGAGGCGGACGAAAAAGACCTGGCGCACCCGATCGCGGAAGTCGGCGAGGACCACATCTTGATGGCGACGGATTATCCGCATTTCGATTCCGAGTATCCCCATACCGTTTCCAGCCTACGGGCGCGCAACGACATCACGGCCAAGCAAAAAGACAAGATTCTCGGCGAAAACGCGGCGCGTATCTTGAACCTTTAAGAAATCGCGGTCAGGCGGAAGTTTAAGACCCGCCCCAGTCCTTGACGATGAAAGCACCGGCCTGCCAGTTTCTGTTCGGCGTGTTCGCGGCCTTGGCCGCATGCGCCCACAGCGCTGATTCCATCGCCGCTTCCGCACCCGCCAAAATCGTCATCGCCCATGCGGCCATGAACGCCAGAGTCGCGCCGCTGTGGGTCGCCCAGGACTACGGTTTTTTCACCAAGAACGGTGCGGCGGCAAACGCGATTTTCATCCGCCAGGCGCCGGTGCTGGTGGCGGCGATCACCACGGGCGACGTTCAGGTCGGCTACACCGGTGGAACTTCCGTGATGGCGGCGGTCATCGGCGGCGCGGATTTGAAGATGATCGCCTCGATGACGAACCGGCTGGCCTACGACCTCGTCGCGTTGCCGGCGATCAAGAGCGCGAAGGATCTCCGCGGCAAGCGCTTCGGTGTCCAAAGTCTAGGCGGTACCGTTTGGATGGCCGGCATGCTGGGACTGGAGCACGTTGGCCTCGATCCGGTGCGTGACAATATCAATTTTCTCGCCATCGGCGATCAAACGGTGCTCACCCAAGCGCTCGAAGCCGGCCGCATCGACGCGACGGTTCTCGACGGGGTCTTCAGCCGGCGGCTCAAACAAAAGGGCTTCACGATCCTCGCGGATTTGTACCAGGCGGACATTCCGTTCTCGGGCCAGGGTTTGATCGTCAAGAGCGCTTATCTGCAAGGGCAAGGTGAAACGCTCGAAGGCCTACTTAAAGGACTGCTCGAAGGCATCGCGTTTACTCTCGCGCCGAAGAATAAAAGCGCGGTTGTCGGCACGATCATGAAGCGGCTCAAGTTGTCCGATCCGTCGGTCGCGGAAGAAGGCTACCAGGACATTCTCAAGAACGTGGACAAAAAACCGTATCCGACTCTCGACGGCCTGCGCAATATTCAGCGGCTCATGAAGACGCGCACGGCCGGCGCGGAGAAAGTGAAGGTCGAAGAGATGGTCGACGATCGGATCCTGCGCAAGCTCTCGCAGAGCGGTTTCATCGACAAGCTGTTCGAGAGTTACGGCGTTCGATAAACAAGGAGACTCTCGTGTATATCGACGGCGACACGCATTACTGGCCGGTCCGCTTTATCGATCGGGTTTCCCATCCCGGCCGCGGTCACGTGGAGATCAAAGAAGACAACGGCAAGTACGTGCGATTCGGCGAGCGCGTTCCCGGCAAGACGGCGACGTATTACCGCGACGGCAAAGTCGTCCATTCTTTCAAAGAAGGGCGCTGGAACCTCGATATCCGCCGCGAGTACATGAAAAAAGACGGCTTCGATCTACAGGTGCTGATCCCCGACAACCGCCAATTGATTTACGAGCTGGACCCGGAGCTGGGGCGGCAACTGGCGCGCGCTTACAACGATACCGTCGCGGAGGACATTGCCGGCGCGCGCGAGTTTATCGGCGTCGCCTGGGTCTACCTGCCGGACGTGAAAGAGGCGGTGCGCGAGCTCAGACGCTCGGTCGAAGAGCTGGGACTCAAAGCGGTCAAATTGAGCGGCGGATACGAAGACGGCGATCTCGACTCGGAAGTTTTATGGCCTTTTTATGAAGAAGTATCCCGGCTGGACATTCCGATCCTCGTCCATCCCGGCGCGCGCGTCTTCGAGGACCAGCACAGCCACCCGTGGCTCATCGGCAGCGAGCGCTATGAAGGTTTCCCCCTTTTTCCCACCGCGCTGGGCTTTCCGCTGACGTACATGGTTACCGCGGCGCGGCTGATCTTCAGCGGCGTGCTCGATCGCTTCCCGTCGCTGCGCTTCGCGTTTTTCGAAGGCGGCATCGGCTGGGTGCCGTGGCTCATGACGATGCTCGATCACCACATGCCGTCGGAAGCGCCGGTCTCGACCGCGGTGCGGCAATTTTTCCAAGGCGAGCAGAAGATCAAGAAGACGCCGGGCGAGTACTTTAGCCAATTTTATATCGCCGCGGTTTCCTGGGAGAAGTATCTGCCGGACATCGTGAAAGCCTGGCCGGATCACAACATCATCGTCGGCAGCGACTTCGACCATGGCGACGCGATCTCCACCTGGCCCAACACGGTCCAGCCGATCAAGGCGATGGCCGGACTCTCGGACGAAGAAAAAGAAAAGGTCCTCGGCGGGAATATGATGCGGCTGTTCAAGATGGCCGGGGCTTAGACAAATCTCTTACCTGCGGCCGCTTTGCACCCCATCCTGCGCCCTCGAACCGTTTTCGCGCCTTGATTGACAATGCGCCAAAACACCATGTAGTTATTGTTGAGCAGTTTAAACGGGAGGATTTTCATGGCGAAAAGTCTCAGAACTTTCTTGGACGACTGCCGGCGCGAGATCCCCAACGAGATCGTGCACGTCAATAAGGAAGTCGATCCCGCCCACTACGACGTGACGGCGATCATCAAGCATCTCGGCGCGATGAAAAAATTTCCCATCCTGATCTTCGATCGCCCCTTGAACTTGAACGGAAAACCGAGCAGTGAGTTCAAGCTCGTGATGAACTGCGAGATCTCGCAGCGCAAGATACAGGTCGCGCTCGGTATTCCCAAGGAAACGAGCCGGGCGCAGATGGCCGAGGTTTGCCTGCAGCGGGAAGCGCAGCGCATACCGCCGGCAATCATCGAAAATAAGCAGGCGCCGGTCAAAGAGATCGTGAAGGTCGGAAAGGACATCGACCTGTTCGAGCTGCCGGTGATGCGCCATCATTATATGGACGGCGGACCGTACATCACTTTGTCCTCGATCACCAAAGACCGGCGGAGCGGCATTTACAATTGCTCCTACCATCGGATGGAAGTCAAAACCAAAAACTCGACCGCGCTCTATGCCTCGCCGCGCCACCTCTGGAAAATCTTTCGCGACCACGAGGAAGCTAAAGCGGAGTGCCCGGTCGCCACGGTTCTCGGCCATCATCCGGCTTATCACATGGGCGCCTGTTACACGGGCGCGTTCGAAGTCAGCGAATACGAAGTGATCGGCGGCTACCTGCAGGAGCCGCTGCGCTTGACTGCGTCGGAAACCTGGGGGGACGACTTTCTCATACCGGCGGACGCCGAGATTGTGATCGAAGGCGCGCTGGTTCCCGGCAAACGCGTCGTCGAAGGACCGTTCGGCGAGGCGCCCGGCTACCTCGGCCCGCAGCGTTACACGACCTGCGTCGAGTATCAGGTGCGGGCGATCAACTACCGCAAGGGCGGCATGTATCAGTCCGTGATTACGCCCGAAGGGGACAAGCCGTGGATGGACCTGCCGCGGGAAGGCGCTTATCTCCGCCGCTGCCGCGAGGCGGTGCCCGGCGTCACCGCCGTCTGCAAATTCGGCCGCCACGCGCAATATAATATTTTCATCGCGATGAAGAAAATGTCCGAGGGCGATCCGGGACGCGCCGCCGCCGCTGCGCTGACGTTCGATCACGCGAAGAACGTCTTCGTCTTCGACGACGACATCGACGT
>DASXRG010000248.1:0-4367 GCA_036506735.1 Binatia bacterium
GGAAGATATCCATGATCTAAGCTCTCTATTGGCTGGAAAAGCAGCCGGCCGCTCAAACGCAAAGCAGATCACGCTGTTCAAACAAAACAGCGACCAGGGAGTCGGCTTCATGGCGCTGGCCCGATTGGCGCACGACAAAGCACGCAAAGCCGGGATTGGCATGGAAATCTAGAACGCTCAGAAGCTCTCGCCGCGGGCTTGCCGAAGGTTTAGGTGTGCCAGCACGAACCCACAGCGGATTCGTAGGATTCGCGTTACCGCTTCAAAACCTCGTCGATCACCTTGAGCGCCGGCTCGAGGTCTCTGAATTCCGGGCGATAGACGGACATGAATTTGTCGCCGGGCTTGGGCCGGTAAGACTCGGACGCCGAATCCGCGGGAACGTCTTCGCGCAGGCTGAAAATGGGATCGATGCGCAAAAACTGCCTCTGATAATGCGTCTGGCCTTCCTTCGAGAGCAGCCAGTTGACGAAGAGCTTCATCGCATTCGGGTGCGGCGCTTGGCTCAGGACGCTGAGCGAGCCCTGCGTCGCCCGCATGTAGAGTCCTTCCTTGAACGCCCGCGGCTCGAAGCGCGCCAACGGCAGGCCCTGCTTCATGCCCGCTTGCACGTCGCTCGCCGACGGCGCCAGCGCGATGGCGAATTTTCCCACGGCGAGCCAGTCGACGAGCTGTCGGCCGTCGCGCGACAAGGTGATCTCCATTTCGCCGAAGAGTTGTCTTAAGAACTTCGCGCCCAGCTCCGGAGTGTAGTAAGCGAATTGCAGGAGTCCGCTGGGGAAGCCGGCGAGCTTCGGATCCATCGCGGCGATTTTTCCTTTCCACTTGGGCTTCACGAGATCCCAATAAGAGCTGATTTCTTTTGGGTCCAGCAGCTTGGTGTTGTAAGCCATGTCCGAGCGCACCACCCCTTCAAAAACAAAAACGTACTTGTTTTCGGGATCGGCGTAGTGATGTTGTTTGCGGAACCAGTTCGACGGCTCTTTTACTTCGGGCAAAATCATGAGCGGCGGGAGCTGCTCCAGAACCTTGCCCGGGTAGAGAACGTCCATGGGCGTGCCCGTTGCGCCGATGTAAACGTCCGCGGCCTGCTTGCCGGCTCTTCTCTCGGTCATGATTCGCGAGATCAGATCGCCGCCTCGCCCGCCGGCCGAGATAACCTTGATCGCGGGATAACGCTTGGAGAACTCTGCGAAAACGTTTTCGAAGGGCCCTCGGGTATGATAGATCGTGATCTGCCCGTCCTTTTTGGCTGCCTCGATTGTCGCGTCCCATTCCGCTTGCCACGTCGCTTTGGATTCGCCGGCCTGAACGGAAGCGAGCCAAGCCCAAAAGAGAAATTCGCCGCCCCAGGCGGCGCAGCTTGAAAGCTTCATCAATTTCTCATCCTTTTTCTGATTACGACTAAGCGCGCGTGAGCTAATGAACCCCGGCGCCTTGCAAGTATTGCAAGTCGACGAAACGCTCCGGCGCCGGCAAGGGCGGCTTCAATTCGCCGGCTTCGGCCATGAACTGAATCACTTGGCCCAGGCCTTTGAGATCCAGCTCGGCTTCCCGCGGGAAAACGCCCTTTTCCGGCTCGAAGTAAAGCATCAGGGTCTGGCGCGCGATGTCGTCGGAGGAGCCGGTCGTCTCGACGATGATCCGCATGATCTCGTCGCGGTTTTCCGGCCGGCGCACGTAGCGGAACGACGCCGCCAGGCCGCGCGCGTAGCGCACGAGAAGAGCTTTGTTGGCCGCCGCCCACGAGCGCCGCGCGGCGCTCACGATGAACTGAAAGTTCGGCATGACGTCGTTGGAAATGCCGAGCCGCCGGTAGCCCTCTTTGAGCAGAATAAAATCTTCCGGCTGCCCCAGCGGCACGGCGTCGCACTCTCCCTTCTTCAGACATTCCGAGCGCGCCGGAGTGCCGACCAGCTCTTTCACCCGGTAATCGGGCTCGCGCAAGCCGTTCACCGCCAGGAGCTTGCGCATCGAGATCGAAATCGTGTCCACGGCCAGCGAGAGCCCGACGGTCTTGCCCTTGAGATCGGCGAAGCTCTTGATCTCCGGCTTCACCATGAGGCTATAGATCGGCGTCGCCGTCTCGCCGGCGATCGCAACCGCATCCGATCCTTTGAGCGCCGCCTGAATCAAGTACGGCGTCGCGGTGCGCGCGACCTCGACGGCGCCGCGGTCCAGCGCCTTGACCATGTTGTCGGCGCCTCCCTCCACCGGAATCATCTCGACGTTGAGCCCTTCGCGAGCGAAGAACCCTTGGCGCTGGGCCGTGTAGAACGGCAGCGCGGATACCGTGCGCAACGTCGAGGGGATCTGGCCGTAGCGGAGGGTGACGGGCTGGGCTCCAGCGGTCCGAATAAAACCCGACAGTAACAACGCTGCGGCAATGACTAAAACCCGGCGCTCCATGGAAATCCTCCTGACGGCATGCTTCATCCTCTGCTAAGATTGATCATGCCTATCCCATCAGAAGCCGGCACAACGGCCGGATATCTGCCAGCGTCTCCAGGCCCTCGATGGTTTCTAAAGCGCGCCGGGTCGAGGCCTCGTCGAGCACCTGGCGCGCGCACGCGGTGAATTTTTCTTTGCGCTCGTCCGCCGTCATCGGGACTTCCGGACTTCCCTTCGCGTGCTGGACCTCGCGCGAATACGTCCCGCCATTTTTCAACCGAACGGTGACCCGGCACGGACGGCCGCCTTCGTTGCTTGCCTTGAGGCTGGGGTCGAGTTTCATGTGGATTTTTTCCGCGAGCTTCAAGACGGCGGGATCGCGCACGGCCGCGTCCGTGAACGCGTCGAGGGAAACTTTGCCGTCGATGATCGCCCGCGCCAGGAGATAGCCCATGCAAAACTTTCCCTGGATGCCGTTTTCGGGAACGCGAAAGGCGATTCGATTGTAAGTGTGCTGCGTCACGTCGACGTCGATGGCCTCGACCGCATCGGCCGTAAGGCCGTGCTTCGCCCTCAAGCCCAGCACCGCGTCGATCGCTTGATGCGTCAGGCCGCCGCAGGGGTAGGGCTTGATCCGAATGCCTTCGGTCACGAGAGCGTACGACCGGCCCAGTTCTTCGAGCGGCCCGTCGTTCGGCGCCATGTGATAGAACGTTGCACAGAAACCTTCGCGGGCTTCGATGGCCCGCGCGTTTGCCGTGTATCCCGATTGAGCGAGCTTGGCGGCCAGGACGCCGTTTCGCGCCGCCGCGCCGACATGCAAAGGCTTCGACATCGTGCCGAAGTTACAGACGACCCCGCCGGCCAGCGACGCGGTTATGCCGAGCGCCATTTCGACCTCGCGCGCATCGAGCCGCAGGAGCTTGGCGCAGCCGGCGGCGGCTCCGAGGGCGCCCAGAGTCCCGGGCGCGTGCCAACCGTCTTGCGTCGAATCGCGCAGCGCGAAGACCAGCTTGGCGGTGGTTTCAAAGCCCGCTGCGTAGGCTTCGATCATTTGGCGGCCGCCGGCGCCCAGCGACTCGCCCAGAGAAAAAATCGCCGGAATGATCGGCGCGGTGGGCTGTCCCATGATCGTGAAGCTGTGATCGAAGTCGAGCGCGTGCGCCGCGACGCCGTTGGCGAAGGACGCCTGCAACGCGGAGGACTTGAAACCCTGTCCGAAGACGGTGGTTTCCTGCTTGGCATCTTCCTGCCGCGCGATTTGCGCGGCGATTTTGGCGCATTCGTCCCGGCTGCCCGCGAGCGCGACCCCGAGGCAATCGAGCGCCGCCGCTTTGGCGCTCGCGAGCGCTTGGGGCGGAATGGCCTCGTATTGGAGACCGGCCACGAACCGGGCGATTTTTGCCGTCACGTCCATTGATCGCGAATGATTCGTTGAGCGGAGAGTAGCGATTCGACGACGCGGTTGTCAACCGGCGTTTTCACGTTTCCGGAATTCCGCAAACGTGATACATAGCCGGCGTGGAAGAGGGGAGTTATGGACCGTGGCGGCTCTGTCGATTGCTCGGGAATCCGGCAGCGTTCGCGGTCGTTCAACTGCTCGCAGAGAACAAAAAGCTGAGCGTCAGCGAAATCGCCCGCGCGGTGCAACCGGCCGGTCAAGACCCGAAGCCCTATCTGACCGTTGAAGGAGAGACACATGATGGACATGATTGATCGCCGGTTGTCGGAAGACCAGCAGCTGATGCGGCGGACCTGCCGGGCCGGAACAACGCTTGCCACGCGTGCGCGCCCTCCTGTGGGAGGCAGCGCGCGCGGTCGACGACGGAGCGGAGGACGCCGACCAGCTGTGCAACATGGTCAAGGTATTCGCCTCGGAGGAAATCTTCGCGGTTTGCAAGCATGCGATGGAACTCCACGGCGGCAACGGCGTGATGCTCGACTTCGGCATCGAGAAGCTCTTTCGCGACGCCGCT
>DASXRG010000249.1:0-3850 GCA_036506735.1 Binatia bacterium
ACGAGCGTGTCGCTGTCGGGACGGCGCGTACGAAGGCCCTCCACGAATGCGTCCAGGATATACGAGCTGTCGCGGTAGTGCATCGGGATTGCGATCTTGGGCTTGATCTGCGCCAGCACTTCGCGCGCGGTGTCGGGCGGCATCGTGAAAACGCCGCCGATCGGGATCAGCGCGACGTCCACACGGCCCATCTGCTTCAACTGCTCCGGCGTGAGCGTGTGGCTCAAATCTCCGAGATGAGCGATGCAGAGCGAGCCGAGGTCGAACATGAAGGCCGCGCCCTTGAGCGCATTGCCGAATGCCTGCTGGTAGATCGGCAGATCGTAGATGAACACGTCTTTCACGTTGAGGCTGATCCGGTTCCATTCCGCGCCGAAGTGCGACAGGCCGCGCAGGATGATCGGATTGCCCAGCGCCAGCTCGACGTAATTGTGATTGGGATGCTCACGCCCGACCGTGACTACGTGGGGGGCGACTTTCGGCGTCGGGTACATGCCGGGCGCGAGCGGATCGGTGATGATTTTGGTTCCCTTGCTCGTGGTAATGAGAAAAAAATTGTGGCCGAAATATTGAATGACGGCATCGGGCTCGGCGGCGTACGCGAGGGCGGGGCCACGGCGCGTCAAATCCAGGTCGCGGCAGGACGAATCCGCAGCCGAGACGAGCGCAAAGTAAATCAGGAGCGCCAACGCCAAACTTTTCATGGGCTCTGCCCGACCGGCGCGTATCTCAGCTTTAATTCCGATGCTTTAAAAAAATCCGCGACGTACTCCGTCGCCGGCCGCCGCATCAGGTTCTCCGCCGTGTCCACCTGCTCGAACCGGCCGGCCCGCATCACGGCGATGCGATCGGCCAGGGCCAGGGCATCCGGCAGATTGTGCGTGACGTATAGGGTCGTCAGCCGGTTCTCGCGGTGAAATTTAAGAATCTCACCACGCATTTTGAGCCGGTTCGGCGGATCGATGTTGGAGAGCGGCTCGTCCATGAGCAAAATCCGCGGCGACGTGGTCATGGCCCGGCCGAGCGCGACGCGCTGCTGCTCGCCGCCGGAGAGCTCACCTGGCTTACGCTCGAAAAAGCGCTCCTGGATGCCGAGCTTCTCGGCCATCGGACGGATGAATTCGCGGATTTTTTCTTTCGACCATTTGCGGACTTTTAGAGGCAGCGTAAGATTGGTGTATCGGCGCTCGTCGAAGACCTTCATATGCGGCCAGAGGGCGTAATTTTGGAAGATCATCTGCACGCTCCTCTTTCCGAGCGGAACGTCGTTGACCGGCAGGCCGCCGATATAAATGATTCCGTCGTCCGGCGTCTCCAGTCCGGCGATCAACCGCAACGTCGTCGTCTTGCCGCAGCCGCTCTCGCCCACGATCGCCAGCAGGTCGCAGTCATCGACGCTCAAATCGGCGCGATCGACCGCCACGACCGAGCCGAACCGCTTGGTCACGCCGCGCAGCTCGAGGGAAACCATCGCCCCAATCGTAGTAGATGGAAAATGAAAAGACAACGTCCTCGCTTCGCTCGGGAATCCCGGGTCTCCGACTACAAATCTCAAATCCTCCGTTTGAAGAATGATTTGAGGTAGGCCATTCCGCGCAAGCCCGGATTACTTGACTGCCATGCCCGTTCCGCGATAGTTTTTGATTGTCGACTCGCGACAAGATTTGGGAGGAAGGTATGCCGGAGCTGATGTCGCCCGAACAATTGATCGCCGATCTACAAGAGATTCTACAAACACGCTATCCGCGGCCTCATCCCGTGCGGCAGCTTTTGCTTACCGGCAGACTCACGAAGCCGCAACTGCAAGGATGGGCGCGGAACCTCTACCTCGAGTTCAGCAACATCCACCGCTTCTTCGGCGTCCGCTACCAGAAATGTCCGGTGCCAAAGCTGCGCCGCGAGCTGCTCGAAAACATGATCGAGGAAGAGGGCGAAGACATGATCGGCCGCAAGTACCCGAGCCACGCGGAGCTTTGGTTGAGGTTCGCCGAGGGCCTGGGAATTCCGCGCGAGGAGATGCTGACGTATGAGCCGCTGCCCGGCATTCGCGCCGGCCTCGAGATGTATGTGCAGCTCGTCCAGCAGAGCCACTGGGCGGTCGCCATCGGCACCGGACTTGTTTTTGAGGGAGGCGGGCCCAAAAGGATGAAGGAGGAGCGCGAGGCTCTGGAGCGGCATTATGCATGGATTCCAAAATCGGCGCTCGATTTTTTTCGCGTGCACGAATACCACGACGAGGGGCACGGAAACTTCTGCGTCGACGTGATTCGGGAGCATTGCATGGAAGAGCATTTGCAGAACGAGATGCGCGCGGCGGTCAGGAGCCGGGCCGATATCATGTGGCTGCAGAACGAATCGATTTACCAGGCCTTCGTGCGGCCGAGCCTCTCTCCGGAAACGATCCGGGAAGTGGAAGGCAGGCTGGAATAAATGTCGGCGCGGCCCATCGATCTTAGAAGCGACACCGTGACCAAGCCGTCGCCGGAGATGCGCCGGGCGATGGCCGAGGCCGAGGTCGGCGACGATGTTTTCATGGAAGACCCGACGGTCAACCGCCTGCAGGCGCGCGCCGCCGAGATCTTCGGCCGCGAAGCGGCGCTGTTCGTTCCTTCGGGCAGCATGGGTAACCTGGTCTGCTTGATCGCGCACGCGCGGCCCGGCCAGGAAGTGATCTGCGAGGAGAATGCGCACATCTATACCAACGAAATGGCGTCGATGGCCGGCGTCGCCGGACTCTTGCCGCGGCTGATCCCGACCGACGACGGCATCATGACGTGGGAACAGATCGGCAGGATGATTCGCCCGAAGATGTACGCCCGCGCTCAGACCGCTCTCGTCTGCTTAGAAAATACCCATAACCTCGCCGGCGGCACGGTTTACCCGACGCGCCTCGCCCACGAAATCTGCGATCGCTCGCATGACGCCGCTCTTCCCGTTCACCTGGACGGCTCGCGGATATTCAACGCCGCCGCGTATCTCGGCGAAGACGTGCGCGAGATGACGAAAAATTTCGATTCGGTCCAGTTTTGCCTCAGCAAGGGACTCGGCGCTCCGGTGGGATCAATGGTCGCGGGATCAAAGGCGTTCATCGAGCGCTGCCGCAGCATCCGTAAAATGGTCGGCGGCGGCATGCGGCAAGCGGGAGTGCTGGCCGCCGCCGGCTTGACCGCGCTCGAGAAGGGCCCCCAGCGGCTGCATATCGATCATGAAAACGCCAAATTTCTCGGCGAGCAACTCGCGAGACTACCCGGCATCCGCCTCAACACGGCCAAGGTCCAAACCAATATCGTCATCTATAACGTCCGAGAAACTGGACTTTCGTCGGGCGATTTTCTGACTGGTCTGGCGCAGCGAGGAGTCCTGGGCGTGCCGGTCGATCAGGATAAAGTCCGCATGGTCACCCACCTCGATGTCAACCGCAGCGACGTCGAAAACGCCGCGGCCATGATCCGTGCGTTCGTTAGCGAGCTGTCTTCCGTCACGCCGGCTTAAAGCGCGCAAAATAGGCAGCCGAAGCCGCTGAATGATCCGGCAGCGGGAATGCGCTGGAGAAAAGAAAGGCGCAGGCAGCGTTAACTAGACTTCACGCGCCTGCGCCAGTTCCTGTGGAACTTAAAAAGCGAATTATCCCGAAAAATGGCCTCGGGTTATTGGCCGATCCGCTCGCTCAACAAACTCTGACGCGCTTGCCGACTGGGCATCCGTCCAGCGAGCTCGACTCCCTGCGGTGACTGCGCGCGGTCGTGCCCATCAGCAGATCCTGATTCGGCTCCAGATACTTCCGCCGCGCCTCTTTCAAGGTCGCGCTCCCGCGCGCAAAGAAAAATTCCAATCCCGACGTCACCCGATA
>DASXRG010000250.1:0-18379 GCA_036506735.1 Binatia bacterium
CGATAAAACCGCTGTCGTCCAATTCCTTGATCAAGCTCGCATCGGCAAAGTGCTCGGGATTTTCTTTGAGCACCCGCGGATCTTTTCTGCCCACTTCCTGCATCGGCAGCGCGAAATATTCCTTCGCCGGGTACGGCTTCAACGGGAAATCATATTCGCGGAAATTTTCCTCCAGGATTTCCCGGTCGGCGACGTGCATGTACTTGCCGATGACCTTCAGGCTGAATTCCTTGTTGGCTTTGTAATAGTGAACTCCTTCGATGATGGCCTTGAGAACGTTGCGCACGTCGTCGCGATTTTTCGCGAGGTAGGATTTACGCGCCACGAACATGAGGCTGGAATAGGGGATGCCGAGCTTCGAGCTGTCGACCAGCAAAGGAAATCCCATCTTTGTCGCTTGCAGGGTGATCGGCGGCGTCACGATCGCGGCATCGGCGCGGCCGGTTTGGATCGCCGCGATCCGGTTCGATTGATTGCCGAATTGCAAGAAAGCGACGTCGGCATCGGGCTTCAAGCCCGCGCGCTCGACCAGAAAACGGCCGGCGAAATCGGCGTTGCTGGCAAAGCGGCTGATCGCGAGGCTCTTGATCTGTTTGATATCGCTGATTCCTTTTTTGCCGAAAATCCGGTTATCCATGGAGTTGCCCAGCCGGCCGAGCATCGTCAAATCCAATCCTTGCATCGCGCTGGTGATCACGAGCTGGGGCGAGAACGCGCCCACCTGGGCGTCGCCGGAAATGACGGCGGCCGCGGCGGACGCCGCGCCTTGGATGAAGATGAGCTGAACCTGGTTGCCGTATTTTTCGAACAGCTTCGCCTCTTTGGTTACCCAGATCGGCGCGAACGTGCCGGTTTCGCTGGTCCAAATCAAATTCATCTGCGCGGCCCGGGCAGAACCGGGGCCGAGCAGGCATATGAGCAATAATATGAAGAAGGCCCGGTGGATCACACGCATGGTTTTGCTCCTTCCGGTTCGGAGACTTGCTGGCAATCTCCTACCCTGAAACACGGGTTGAAGCAACTGACGATGCGTTTTAACTTTCGGGCTGATGTCTCAGCGTCTGACCGAAGGCGCGCCGATGGGAGTCGCCCTGTCATTCAAGATAGCGGCGAATGATCGATGCGGGAAGAGCTGGCTCGGTCGCACAAGGCGGACTCAAAGAATTCCGGGGGCCGGCGGGCTCGCCGGGACTCTATTTGCCGCCTTGAAGCTTGATCTGAACATCCACGTCGCTTCGGGCGCTTTCGCAATTAAAAAACTCGTCGCACTGTTGCACGAAAAGCGCGCCGATAGCGCGGGCCTGTCCGCCATGCCAGGGGATGTTCTCGGAGTGTATGGAGATCTCGAAAGTTTGCGGGTTGCCGTCGCATACCGCAAAAACTCCATTTTCACCTTGCGCAATGGAACGGCCGGAGGCTTGTTCCACCGAGACGAAAATATCTGCGAAGTTGCTCCCTTCATTCGGTTGCGGCTGTGGCACCGGACCGCAGGTGTAGCTGCCTGTGACAATTACGACAAGCCGGTCCGTAGTCCGCGTTGCTACCGGATCAATGGTTAAGCTGGCGCTTAGAGCGGCCCTTGCAGGTGTCGCGCTCAAAGCCAGGACTCCAATCACGATGCTAGAGATCGTCAGCCATGTTGCTCGCATGTATGCCTCCTTTTGTATTTTGCTTCCACGGTTAACCCGCCGGCCACCGGAGTCTTGAGCGGCGGAACCTAACATTGCCCTATGCCGCTGTCAAGGAATTATGGAAAACTTATTTTTGATAAAAGGAAATAAATGGACCGCCGGAATGCTCTAAGGTGGTGCCGTTATCCGATCGAGATCGAGGTGCGGCTTGCCGTCCAGGTTGTCAACCCGTATACGACGAGTCCCACGACGATGCCGCCGAGGCTGACCCATACCGTCGGCCGGTCCGCGAGCGCGATGCTCAGCGCGCACAGCAAGACCGGCGGAACGCTCAGCGCGACGACGCCGCCGATGCCGAACGGAATTCGATACGGCCGCGCCATGCCGGGCTCCTTGATGCGCAGCCACACGAGCGCGGCGAATTCCAAAATCAGCGCGAGCGCGTACAGGAACATGTCGACCTGGACCAATTCCTGAAACGAAAACGGGATCAGCGCGGCGAGGCCGATCGCATTCACCAAAATGGACACCCACGGCGTCGCGTAACGCGCGTGCAGTTTTTTGAGCGGCGCGGGCAGCATGCCGCGCTCGGCCATCGCGTACGGCACGCGCGAGGAGGTGCAGAGCAGCGCGCTCAGAAGGCCCGCCGCGCTGACGAGCCCGCCGATCATGAGCGCCTGGCCCAGCCAGTCTCCGCCGATCGCGGCCGCCACTTTTGGGAAATAGCCTTCTTCCCACTGCGCCCAATTCGCATCGACGCCGACACCGACGGCAACCGGCAGCAAATACGCGACGGTCACCAACACGACCGCCGCCGCCATCGCGGCGGGATAGGTTTTGTTGGGCCGTTCCACTTCTCCGGCGCAACAGCCCGCGTTGTCCCAGCCGCTCGTGTTCCACAGGACGATGCTCACGAGCAGGCCCCAATCGCCTTTGCCGCCATGGGCCAGCCACGCGCCGGGCTGCATCTGCGGCGCGCCGAGCAAAACCATGACCGCAAACGGCGCGAGAACGAGCGCGGCGAAGACGACCAAGCTCACGCCGACGAGCTGCGTGCCGCGGATGTTGAGCCAAGTGGTCGCGGCGATCAGCGCGACGCCGATCAGCCAGCGCTCCGACGGCGCCATGTCGCCGCGCAGGTAAGAAAGATAATCGACGAACATCACCGGGTAGAGCGCGTTGTCGGCGAAGCTGCAGAGCCAGCTCCACCAGCCTTCCTGAAAGCTCCAGAATCGGCCGAAGGCGCGCTCGGTCCAGACGACGTAGCCGCCGTCCTCCGGCAGCGCCGTGGAGAGCTCCGCCGTCATCAGAGCGGTCGGAAAACTCCAGAGCCAAGGCGCGATCATCAGGGCCAAGAGCGCGATCATCGGGCCGGCGGCGCCGACGGCGTCCTCGAAGCCGTAGGCTCCGCCCGCGACGCAAAAAAACGTCAGCGCGACGAGTTGTGAGAAGCCGAATGTGCGCCGGGGATGCATCGGTCGTTAGGCGCTCTTCTCGGAGAGCAGGTCTCTGAGCGTGACGCGCGACAGAGCCTTGCGCCGCGCTTCCGCGATGCGCTCGAGCGTTTTCTGCAAAGTTTCTTCTCCCTCGATTCGCTTGATCTTGAGATCATGGCCGCCGTATTGGCGCATCGCGTCGATCACTTCATCGAGCCGCAACTTCTCGGGCGGCCTGGCCAGCACATAGATCGGCTCCTGCGGGTCGCGGGTCGCGGCGACGAGAAAGCCGGCCCGGCAATGCTGCTCCAAAATCTCGCTCACGAGTTTCACCGGCACGGCCAGCTTTTGCGCCAGCGCTTCGGCGCTCTGCGGCCCCGCTCCGGCGTCGAAATTTTTTCCGATCAGCCACAGGAGCTTGACTCCCAATTCTTCCTTCAAAGAGTACGGCGCGTCGGATATCGTCGGGTCTTTGCCGTAAGTCTTGATGTTTTGATGCGCGAAGGAGAGCACGGCGCCGAAAAGCACGATGCTCCAGCCGGTGTAAAGCCAGACGAGAAAGATCGGCAGTTGCGCGAAGGCGCCGTAAATCGCGTTGTACCGGGCGACGCCGACCTGGAAATGGACGTAGCCCCACTGCGCGAGCTGCCAGAGCGTCCCGGCGATGATGCCGCCATAGAGGGCCGACTGGATCCGGACCTTGGTGTTGGGCAGATAACTGTAGATAAAAGTCAGAGCGATCCACATGAGCACATAGGGCGAGAGAAACGCGAGAAACAAGACCAGGTAGCTCATGCCGGGAAGCTCGAGAATCGACTGCACGAAACCCGCGCTCTGGATCGAGCTGGTGAGGCCGAGCGCCGCGACGAAGAGGACCGGACAGGTCAAAAGGACGCTCAGATAGTCGCTGAACTTTCTCCCGAGCGAGCGCGGGCGCTGCACGCCCCAGATGCGGTTGAGCGCGAGCTCGATGTTCCCGATCAGCGAGATGGCGGTGGCGAGCAAGCCGACAAGTCCCACGGCGCCCAGCGCTTTGACGTTGGTCTTGTCGATGTAGCTGATGATCTGGTTGACGATTTCCTCGGAGCCGGCGCTGAGTTTCTCCAATAGGATCGGCTCCAGTTGGTTCTGCACGCCGAGCCCTTTGAGGATCGAAAACATCAGGGCGAGCAAAGGCACGAGCGAAAGCAAGGTCGTATAGGTGAGGGCGGAAGCGTGCAGCGGACACCAGTTGTCCAGGAACCCCTGGACGGCGCCGTAGAAAATCCGGAGGTGCCGGTAGAGATGGCGCTTGAGGCGGGGAAAATCGGCGATGTCCGCCCGGAGCAGCTCCTCCTGAAAGCTCTTGACCAGATCGATCTTTCCTTTGGCGGGAGTCATCGTCGGTGGCACGAGCCGCTATGGAACCGGCGTCACTTTCTATTGAAGAACTGCTCCAAGACCGAGCCTTTGCCGCGTTGCTCCAGCATTTGACCGAATCCCTTTTGCATCAGCTTTTCGTTGTCCAGATTCACCGACGGGCTCTTGGCCGGGCCGGTAATTTTAAGCGGCACGACGACCCGGCCTTGCCCGTCTTTGAAAAGGGTCGTCGTGTTGCCGACATTGATGCGGGCGGCAACGTTAGGCGCGCGCGCCGCCTCGATCGCGAGATTCAACGTCGGCGGATCGAGGTCCATCTTGCCGCCGCCTTGCGCCTGCATCACTGGACTCTCCATGAAGATGCGCTTGAAGTCGGCGATTCCGTCCGCCAGGGTGAAATCGGTTTCCAAAGTCTTAAACGTCGTGGCGCCGCCGCGCTCCTCCTTCGCCATACCGATCATGCCCGTGACCTGCTCGAGAGGCGAATCGCGGGCGAGGGAACGATTTTCAGACGGATCTTCTCCACGTCCACCTTGCGGTTGAGCGCCTGTTCGACCAGCGGGAGGTAGCGGGCCTTGTACGCGCCGAGGTCGATCAGCGGCGGAATGACGACGACCGCGAGAACGAGCAGCACCAGAACGCCGATGACGATGAGAAACGCCCGTTTCATTTTTTGCAGCGTATCGAATGGTGAACGTTCCTGCAACCGGGCCTTCGGACGAGCCCTGCGGGATCTCAAATTGCAGATCTCAAATCTCATATCCATAACCAGGAAGCGAGGAGAGGCTGGTAGTGGGGTCCAGTATTTGTTAGCATAATCAAAATTTTTTAGCGGGAGCGGCGTTTGGATTTCTCCGCCGGCATATTTCTTCAGGTCCTTGTGGACGGCATCGTCCTGGGCTTCATGTACGCCCTGATCGCGCTCGGCTACACCATGGTCTACGGCGTGCTGGAGTTCATCAACTTCGCCCACAGCGAAATTTTCGTCATCGGCGCCTTCGTCGGCGCCGAGATTTTGCTCGGCCTCGAATCCTCCGGCGCGCTCGCCGTGCTGCCGCCGGCGCTGGTGGTGCTCGCGCTGATTCTTGCCGGCATGCTGGTCAGCGGGCTCGCGGCGGTGGGGCTGGAGCGCGCGGCCTACCGGCCGTTGCGCGGCGCGCCGCGCCTGGTCCCTTTAATCTCCGCGATCGGCGCGTCGTTCTTCCTGCAGGATTTCGTCCGCCTGGTGGAAAGCCTCTGGCGCAACACGTTTTACCTCAACTATCCGACCCTGGACGTCCTCGACGTGAATCTCTCTCTCGGCGGCGCGGTGGACGTCCCGCTCAAATCGATGCTCGTCATAGGCACCGCTCTCGCGATGCTTCTCTGCCTTTATCTCTTTGTGAACAAAACCAAGCTCGGCACCGCGATCCGCGCGGTGGCTCAGGACCCGGACGCCGCCGCTCTGATGGGCATCCCGGTCAATCGGATCATCTCGCTCACCTTTTTCGTCGGCGGCGCGATGGGCGGCGCGGCGGGGGTTTTGTTCGGGCTTCACTATAGTCTCATAAATCCGTACAGCGGCTTCGGTCCGGGCCTCAAGGCTTTCACCGCGGCGGTGCTGGGCGGCATCGGCAATATTCCCGGCGCGGTGTTGGGCGGGCTCGTGCTCGGTTTGATGGAGGCGTTCGCGGCCTCTTATCTCGCGATCCTCACCGACGGCGCCTTCGGCGCGGAGTATAAGGATGTCTTTGCGTTCGCCGTGCTGATCGCGATTCTGATTTTTCGCCCGAAAGGACTGCTGGGGGAGAAGGTCAGGGAAGACGGAGCATAAAAAAGGGATGAGGGATGAAATCGGAAAGATGAAAACTGGAAAATGAAGAATTTGTTTGTCACCGCCGGGCTTGCCGGATACATCGGGTTGACGAGCTTCCTCGTCTACTCGTTTCCCAGGTCGGTCTCCGCGTTTTTGCTCTTCGAAGCGTCGCTTCTTTTCATCTACTACGCGCCGGTCGCGCACGCGGCCAAACTTTCGTTCGCCGCGATCGTATTGATCGTTCTCATGCCGCTGCTGGGAAGCATCGAAGGCTATTATCTCGAGGTCGCCGTTCAGATCGGAATCTTCGCCGCGCTCGCGCTGGGACTCAACATCGTGGTCGGCTTCGTCGGCCTGCTCAATCTCGGCTTTGTCGCGTTCTACGCCATCGGCGCCTATCTCTGGGCGATCTTCGGCTCGCACCAGGCGAACGCGTTCATCCCCGGCGGCTATTTCCCGCTCGCGCCCGGGTGGTTTTTTGTCTTCCTTCCGCTCGCGGTCGCCGTGGGCGCCGGCACCGGCGTTCTCCTGGGCCTGCCGGTGCTGCGACTGCGCGGCGATTACCTCGCCATCGTGACGTTGGGGTTCGCCGAGGTCGTGCGGGCGCTGGTCAACAATCTCGACAAGCCGGTGAATCTGACCAACGGCCCGCGGGGCATCACGCCGATCGAGCGGCCGCCGCTTTTCTTTCAGCCGCTGCTGGAATTTCTCGGCTTCCATCCGGACCCGGCCGCGGTCTATCCGGTGTACTTTTATTTTCTCGTTCTTACCCTGCTCCTGATCATTATTTTTGTCACGCGCCGGCTGGAGAACTCGCCGATCGGCCGCGCGTGGAAAGCGGTCCGCGAGGACGAGATCGCCGCGGTCGCCATGGGCATCCCGGTCGTGCGCATGAAGCTCCTGGCGTTCGCCGTCGGCGCCTCGTTCGCCGCCGCCATCGGCGTGCTGTTCGCGGCCAAGCAGGGATTCATCAATCCTGAGAGCTTCACCTTCATGGAATCCATCGGCGTACTGGCAATGGTCATTTTGGGCGGCATGGGCTCGATTCCCGGCGCGATACTCGGCGCGACCATCGTGACGATCCTGAACCTCCAGCTCCTCAAAGGTCTCTCGCTGTGGCTGAACGCCTTGCGCCAGTCGGGCACGATCTTAGCCATTCCGCTGCTCGGGAACTTCGACTTGAGTCAGATTCCGGCGCAGTTCGAGCCGGCGAAATACGAGCGCATGGTCTTCGGCTTGATTCTCATTCTCATGATGATTTTTCGGCCGCAGGGCTTTCTGCCGCCGCGCCAGGGTGGTTCGACTGAGCTCACCACAGGCGGTTCGACGAAGCTCACCACAGGCGGGGAGAAATAGATGGCGCTGCTTGAGGTGCGCGGCCTGACAAAGAAATTCGGCGGGCTCGTCGCCGTGCGCGCGGTGGATCTGGCCATCGAGGAGAGCAAGATCGCCGCGCTGATCGGACCGAACGGCGCGGGAAAAACCACGCTCTTCAACGTGCTCACCGGCCTGTACCGCCCGGACGAAGGCGAGATCCGTTTTCAAAACCGCTCGCTCCGCGGCGCGACTGCGGACCGCATCACGCGCGCCGGAATCTGCCGCACGTTTCAGAACATCCGCTTGTTCGGCGAGATGAGCGTGCTGGAAAACGTGCTGGTCGGGATGCACGCGCGCATTCCGTTGACCCTCGCCGACGTCTTGCTGCGCCGCGCGCGCTCGCGCGCCGAGGAAACTCGAGCAAGGGGCCGCGCGAGCGAGCTGCTCGGGCTGGTCGGTCTGCAAGGCAGGGAAGACATTTGGGCGCGGCGGCTCTCCTATGGCGAGCAGCGCCGCCTGGAAGTCGCGCGCGCGCTGGCGTCGGCGCCCAAGCTTTTGCTGCTCGACGAGCCGACGGCCGGAATGAACCCCTCGGAAGCCCAGACGCTGATGGCGCTGCTCAAAAAATTGGTCGGCGCCGAGGTGCGCAGCATTCTTTTGATCGAGCACAACATGCGCGTGGTCATGGGCATCTCGGACCGCATCACGGTGCTCGATCACGGCGAGAAGATCGCCGAGGGCACGCCGGACGACGTGTGCAAGGACCCGCGCGTCATCGAAGCGTACCTCGGGCGCGGCACGTGGGAGTGCAATGCTCAAAGTTGACGCGCTCAACGTCTACTACGACGCGATCCACGCGCTGCAGGGACTTTCGTTCACGGTCGGACAGGGCGAGATGGTGACCCTGCTCGGCGCCAACGGCGCGGGCAAGAGCACGACCCTGAAGACCGTGTCGGCGCTGCTCCGGCCGCGCAGCGGAACGATCGAATTGGAAGGCCGCCCGCTGGAAAATTTGCCGCCGCACGAGATCGTCCGGCTCGGCGTCGCCCACGTGCCGGAGGGACGGCGGGTTTTTCCGCGCCTCTCCGTCGTGGAGAATTTGAAGACCGGCGCCTACACGCGCCGCGCCAGTACCATCGGCGGAGACATCGAGCGGGTCTTCAAGCTTTTTCCCCGCCTCAAAGAGCGCGTGCAGCAAAAGGCCGGAACGCTGTCGGGCGGCGAGCAGCAGATGCTCGCCATCGGCCGCGGCCTGATGGCGCGCCCGCGCCTGCTGTTGCTCGACGAGCCGTCGATGGGATTGGCGCCGATTCTGGTCGAGCAGATCTTCGCGACGATTCAGGAGATCAACAAGGAAGGGGTGACGATTCTGCTCGTCGAGCAGAACGCCGCGATGGCGCTCGCGATCTGCCACCGCGGTTACGTCTTGGAAACCGGCAAAATCATCCTCGAAGGCACCGCCGCCGAGCTTTCCGGCAACGACCGGGTGAAGCAGGCGTATCTGGGGGGATGAAGCGAGTATAGGTCCCATACGACTTATATGACCTATGCAACTCACGATCGACAGCCAAATAACTCTCAACGACGGACGCGCAATCCCGCAGCTTGGGCTTGGCGTATGGCAGACTCGCCCCGGCAAGACGACTGAGGCGGCCGCGCTGGCCGCGCTGGAAGCGGGATACCGTCACATCGACACCGCCGCGATGTACGGCAACGAGGAGAGCGTCGGCGCCGCGATCAGGGCGAGCGGTATTGCGCGCGAGAGCGTTTTCATCACGACGAAATTGTGGAATAGCGATCACGGGGATCCCGAGCGCGCGCTGGAGACGAGCCTCGCCAAGCTCAAGTTCGACCACGTGGACCTCTACCTGATCCACTACCCGGTGCCGAAGCGCCGGGAAAGCTGGCGGGTCTTCGAAACGTTAAAGGCACGGGGCAAGGCGCGCTCGATCGGCGTCAGCAACTTCACCGTCAGACACTTGACGGAATTGCTCGCCGAGACCGACATTGTCCCCGCGGTGAATCAGGTGGAGTTTCATCCTTATTTATATCAGCGCGATCTGTTGGACTTCTGCGCCGCGAAGGGCATCGTCATCGAAGCCTACAGTCCGTTGACGCACGGCGAGCGACTCAACGATCCGAAACTCGTCGCGCTCGCCAAGAAGTATTCGAAACCCGGCGCGCAGCCGGCGGGCGGTTGGTCGAAACTGCCGCTGATAGAAAAGTTTTCCCGCGCTCCCGGAAGCAAATCGACCGCGCAAATCCTGATTCGCTGGGCGCTGCAACACGGACTGGTGGTGATTCCCAAATCGACCCGGCGCGGGCGCATCTTCGAAAACGCCGACGTTTTCGATTTTGAGATTTCTGCGGAAGATATGCGGCTGCTCGACGGGCTGAACGAAGATCTCCGGACCTGCTGGGACCCGACCAAAGCACCGTGAGCAACGGTGGATGCCTCACGCTTCAACCTCTCGCTCAATCGTCGTAGTGGGTGCGCACGGGCGCGCGTAGAGATTTTTTTTCCGCCTGATGGCGCTTGGCTGCAAGGAGCTTCTCCTTGGCGCGCCGCGAGCGCCGTTTTTTCTGGTGGCGGATCTTCCGAATCTCTTGCTGCTCGGCCGATTCGGCGCCCTTGAGCCTCGCCTCGATTTTATCGAGCAGGATTCTGCGCGCCAAAAAACGATTGAGCGCCTGCGAGCGCTCGCGCTGGCACTTCACCCGGATGCCGGTCGGCCGATGGTGCAGCACGACACAGCTGGAAGTTTTGTTGACTTTCTGGCCGCCGGCGCCGGAAGAGCGGACGAATTGCTCCTCGATGTCCTGCTCGCGCACGCCCAAAGCCTGCATGCGCTCCGAGAGGGATTTTTCTTTCCCGGGTGAAACTACATTGAGCGCCATGGTTTGAGATTTAGCACACTACGGCTCCGGGAACGAGGAAGCTTTTTTTCCACGGTGGCCCGCGCCGGCGAAGTAGACGGCCCAGAGCGTGAGGCTCGCGGCGAGGACCGCGAGCCTTGTGGGATAATCGATGCCGCTCGGCGAGACGAAGCCTTCGATCAGCCCGGCGATCACCAGCATGACCATGCAGCCCAGCTCGATGATCAGCGCATCGCCGCCGATTTTTTTTAAAGCCGTGCTGCGCCGGAGCCGCCCGGGCGCAACGATTGCCGCGGCTAAAAGATAGCCCGCCGCGCCGGCCAGACAGATGGCCAATAACTCCGTCGCCCCGTGCGGCATGATCCAACCCCACAAAGCTTTTTCCTTCCCGTGCAGCATCATCCATCCCGCCACCGAGCCGAGGTGCACGCCGTTGAATATGAGCAGCACCGTCGTGCCGACGCCGGCGGTCAAGCCGAAGCCAAAAGCCATCAAGGTGACCTGGATGTTATTGGTGATAATGCCGGATGAGGCGATGGGCCGTGCGAGGCTCGGTATGTGGTGCAGATTTTCCGCGCTCGCCGGATCGAAGTCGAGGAAGCCGTCGGCGACGAGATCGTAACCCAGCGCGGGGTAAAACTGCACGGCGAAGAAGGTCGCGACGGCGGAGCCGAAAAACATCAGCGCGGAGAGCGCCACGGCCCAGAGATGGCGGCGCACGGCGCGCGCGAAGCCGCCGAACCAATCGGATTCCGCAAGCACCGCCGGCCGGCGGATCGAGCCGTAGAGGAGATTGTGCCCGGCGACCGCGCTGCGGTTGAGCTGATCGACCGTCGAGCGGGGCGCGCCGAGCGACCGCGCTCTAGCCAGGTCGGCGGTGAGCGCCTGGTAATCGTCGATCAAGCGGGTCAGCTCGGAGCCGCTCAGCTTCCGCAGCGAGCGCGGGCCGCGCTGCAATAAATTTTGCACCCGGGCAAAAAATCGGCTCCACTGTTGTTGCTTATCTTCGGCGCTCGGCATGATTGCGACGATCCTCAGAACAACGCGGGTCGAGACTCCTGTTTCAAAGCCGGCTCCGGCTTCGCCCGCTCGCCTCGAGCCAGGTCGAGAATCTGCAGCAGCAACCGTTCCGAGCGGCCGAGGCGGTCCGGACTTTTAACCAGGGCTTCGCGGTCTTCGCCCAGCAAAGACAAAAGCGGCTCGGCGATCTGCCACGCCAGAGCTTCGCGCCGCGCCGGCGGCAAGGCATGGCGCCGTCCCATGAACTGCTCGATCAAGGCAATTTGATTCGCCGAGATGATTCCCTGCGGCAGGGTCAAAGCCTGGCGCGAGCGCCCTTGCTCGACGCGCGCGGCCCACGCCGCCGCGGCCGCGCTGTCGGACGCGGCCGCGAATTTTTCCACCACCACGATCGTGCCGGCAACCATGTCGCCCAGGCGCCGCCCCTCGCGGTCGAACAACGCCACCAGCCCGCCTAAAAGAGCGCACGGCGGCGGCAGCATGTCCGCCGCGCGCACGAGATTTCTCAGCGCCGCCTCGCGAAAGCCGATCGGCAAGCCGTCTCGCCGCAATACGCGAATTCCCATTTTCCTCTTGCCCGGCGTCGAGCCGCGGCGCAGGCCTTCGAAGAGGACGTAGTAGCCCCAATTAATCAGGAAAATGAAAAAAATCAGCAGCGCGATATTCCATGACATCAGCCAGCCGGGACCCTCGTCGAACGTGGCGCGGAAAAAATTCACGACACCGGGCGTAAATATCAAGGCAACGACCACGACGATGATCAGTAGACCGATGAGAAGGCCGTCGATCAAATAAGCGGCGAAGCGCGAGCCCGGGCCCGCGAGCTCGAACTCGAGGGTGACGTTATCGGGCGTGGCGATGGAAACGGTTTCTTCCATTACTGGAGGTCGGCTTGCCTGATCTCAAGATAGCGCCGGACCAGGTGGATACTCAAACGCTCGGGATCGGTTTCAAGGACCAGAATTCCGCGCGTGCGCATGTGCTCGAGCGCGAGCCGACGCCGCCGTCTCAAATCCGCGGCCGCGGCCTTCCGGTACGTCTGTTCCGCCGTCGCCGGGATCCCGTCGGCGATGGCGCCGATCCTGGGCTCGCTCAAGACTACGCAAAGCACGAGGTGCCGGGCCGCGGCGCGCGCCAAATTGTTGATCAAGCCGGCGCTGCCGGCGGCGTCGAGCACGTCGGTGAGCAGGATCACGAGGCTTCTGCGCCGCAGCATCGCCATCGCCTCCGCGATCACCTGCCAGTAGTCCGATTCGACGGCGCGCGCCTGCACCGCGTAGATCGACTCGAGCACGCGCGGCACGAGGGCGGGGCCGCGCACCGGCGGCAGGAACGATTCGATCCGGTTGGAAAAAGACGCGACGGCCATCGCGTCGCCGCGTTTTTGCGCGACGTAGCTCAACATCACCGTCGCCTTCATCGCGTGCTCGAGCTTCGAATGCTCGCCCACGGTCCCGGTCATCAAACGTCCGGCGTCGAGAAGCACGGCCACTTGCTGGCCTCTCTCCACCTGTTTGTTCCGGCTGATCAGGCCGCCCCGTTTCGCCGTCGCCTTCCAATCGACGTGTCTCAAGTCTTCGCCCGCGATGTACGGGCGCAAGCTCTCGAAGTCGGTGCCGGGAGCGCTCACCCGCCGCGGCCTTCTGACCACCTCGTCGCGCTGGTCGATCCTGGCGAGCAGCCGGTACTCGTCCGCGCCGTGAAAATTGGGATAGACCTTGACCGTAGCGGCGCCGCCGATCGCAATTTGCTTCTGCATCAGCCCCGCGTCGCGGCGCACGCGCAACAGGATGTCGCCGAACGCGTAGGCGCCGCGTTTGACCGGCCGGACGAAATAGATGAGGCGCGCCGCGCCGCCGGACGGAACGTCCGCCGGCGGAATCTCCGCGACTTGATCAAAAAATTGCGGCAGCTCATCGCGCACGGTCACGTGAACCGACTGTGGCGAATGATTGCCGAGAACCAGGGTGACCGGATGCTCGGCGTCGAGCGAAAAGCGCGCCGGCAACTCGCGCCGCGCGCTGAGCTGCGCCGCGCCGGGGAGCGCCCGGTAATCGCGCCAGCAGAGTGCCGCGAGCAAGAGAAGGTAAAACGCGCCGGCGCGCCAACCGCCCGGGACCACCAGGGCCAAAAGCCAGAGCGGCGCTCCGGCGACGATGAGTCGGATCAACCGAAGCGTGGGTAACAGCGCGAGCCTCCTCGTTAGCGGGGAATGTCCACCTGGGACAAGAGCGACTGGATGCAGGCGTCGGGCGTCAGCCCCTCGATCTCCGCCTCGGGAGTCAGCCGGACGCGGTGGCGCAACACCGGTAGCGCCAGGGTTTGGATCTCGTCCGGCCCGACGTAGTCTTTGCCGCGCAAAAGAGCGAGCGCCTTGCCGGCCTGTAAAAGCATGATCGCCGCGCGCGGGCTGCAGCCAAGCGCGAGACTGGACAATGAACGCGACCGGCGGATGAATCTGAGCACGTAGTCCAGCACCGTATCGTCCACTTGAACCGCTTGAACCTGAGCGCGCGCGTGGGCGATCTCGGCCGCATCGGCCACCGGCTGAATCACGCTGTAAGGCTTGAGCGCGTGTTCGCCGAGAGCTTGCAACGCTTTCAGCATGGCGCGCTCCTCCGCCTCGCCGGGATAGTCGACGACCACCTTCATCAGAAAACGGTCGAGCTGCGCCTCGGGAAGCGGATAGGTCCCCTCGTATTCAATTGGATTCTGCGTCGCGATGACCGTAAAAGAAGCGGGGAGCTCGCGCGTCTGGCCGTCGATGCTGACCTGATATTCTTGCATCGCCTCGAGCAGCGCGGCCTGAGTTTTGGCCGGCGCCCGGTTGATCTCGTCGGCGAGCACGATGTCGGCGAACAACGGACCGGGGCGAAAACGGAATTCGCCGGTGCCGGGCTCGAAGACGTTCACGCCCGTGACGTCCGACGGCATCAAGTCGGGCGTGAATTGGATGCGCGCGAAGCTGCAACGGAGCGCCGCCGCCAATGAGCGCGCCAGCAAGGTCTTGGCGACGCCGGGCACGCCCTCGAGCAAGACATGGCCGCCCGCAGTCAAGGCGACCAGAAGGCTCTGAATCGCCGTCGATTGGCCCTGCACCACGCGCTCCAGCTCGGCTTGCACGGCGCGCCCGAGACTCGACACTTCAGCGGAGATGCTCATGCGGTGATCCTTGTTGAATTTGCCCCGCGATGCGCCCGATTTCGACGAATTCCGAGGCGGTTAGTTTTTTACCACGCGCGGCCTTGGCTGACAAATTTTCCAGGCGGGCAAAGAGAGCGCCGTCGCCGGCTTTCCGGCCGAAGATCGAGAGCCGCGACGATTTGCCGGCGCCCGGCGAATCCGGCGCGAGATTTTGCACGATCAGCTCCACGGCCAGTTTTTGCGCCTCCGCGGCTTGAAAAAATCCGGCGCGCGCATCGACCAATTCCAGCGGGCTGGCGCGCTCGGGCGCCGGCGGCTCGGAGATGCGGCCGAAGCGCCGGCGATAGGCGAAAACATAAAACAGACCCGCGGCCGCCAACTGCGCGGCGCACCAACCCCAGGGTGTTTTCAAAAACGCCCACGCCAATTCGCTCGCGCTCCGTTTTTTCCCGAAGCCGTGATGAAATTCATCGATCAGGATTTTTCCGTGGCCCCGGCCGGCGGCCAGCGCCACGAGCCAGACCGCGTTGTCGGCCGCGCCGAGCGCGCGATTGCTCACCATCGTCGAATCCGCCAGCGCGACGATGCGGCCGCCGCCGACGGGAATCTCCACGGCGAGCGGCGCGCCGCCGGTGGACGCGATAATCTTCGCGCCTTTGACCGCAGCGAATGTCTGCCGTACTTGCACCGTCAACTCTCCGCCGGGAACCGAAGAGCCGGCGATACGTTCGGTGCGCGGCGCCGTCCGCTCCGACCATCGAACGTCCGCGGCGTGGCGGGAGAGATAATTCTCGGTCGTTTTTTGTCCAGGCTCCGGAGCATCGGCCGGGGTTTCGTCGTTGTCTTCAGGTCGCCGCCGCGATGCGAGCCGCCAGCCGTCGTCGCTGGCCAGAATCAACTGGCCGCCCGCGGCCAGCCACCGGTCGAGATGGTCGGCCTCCGACTTTGAAATCGACCGTTGCGGGCCGGCTGCAATGAGCGTGGCCGGAGCGTCCGGCTCGGTGGGAAGAGGGAGTAAATTCAGCGGACGCCGCCATTGCTCCACCGACGGCAGGAGTTCTTTCAGGACCAGCAGCAGCGCCCGGGCGCCGCTCGCGTCGGTAAAAAAAGTCGATGGCCGCTCGAGGTAAGGATCGGCGCTGCGCTCGACCGTGAAGGGAGTGAGGGCCAGCGCCAGAACGACGAGCAAGCCGGTGGTGAGAATCGCGCTCACCCAATTCCGGGTCTGGTAGGTCATCCGGCGCTCTCGCGGTACAACTGATCGACTCGAAGCACGGCCGATTCCGCGCGCGCCGGCGGCGCGGCGCGCCGGCCGTAAATCGCTTGCTCGTAGATTTCCGTCAACTCGGCGAACGCGGCGTACCACGGATGGCCGGCGGCGCACTCACGCAGGTAATACGAGTTGGTTTTCCACCCGGCAAACTGAATCGCTCCCTGCTCGTCCAACAGGCCGAGCAGAACGCGATGAGCCAGCCAGATCGCGCGCCGGTAGTCGCCTTGCTGGAGCAGCTTGCGCGCCGCCTCCAGAGCTTCGCGCCAGTTTTTTCCCGCGCCTTCCAAGATATCCCATCGGGAACCGCCGGACGGGACCTTCTCTCGGCGCCGGCCAAAAGGCAGAAGGTCGCCGAGCGCCAGATAGAGGAGATGCGCGACGCACGCGAGCAGGACCAGACCCAGCGCGATGGCAACGATCCGGCCCAGGGTCGGATGTGCGGCCGACCAGGACGCGACGCTGTGGAGCCACTTTCCGATGGCCTTCAACACCGCAGCGACCGTCTCGTCCCACGCGGAGGGCCCGGCAAACTCCGGGCGATTTAAAACCTCCTTGGTCACCTCGCGGATCGTCTCGACGGGCGGAATGCGCGGATCAACGGCCATCGGACGTCACCGGCTAACGGCGGCCGGTGCAGCGCCGGCGGTTTCGGGGATCGCGGCGAGATCACGGCTGAGCATTTCCAGGTCGAATCCTTCTTTGCGGATGCGCAAGTCGTAGTAGAGAAGAATATCGGCAATGATGATGAGCGGAGTCAAGACAATCTGCGCGATGTCCGTGAGCGCCGCGTCGATCAACCGGCCGCTCGGAGATTGATGATCGAGGAACAGCGCGGACAGGCCCACCACCCCGGCATTTACCAGCCCCTGAATAACGGTGATCACAAACAGGACGATGAACACCTTCCCGCGGTTGCCTTTTACCAGCTCCCAGCTTCGCTTCAAGCTGGGCCCGGCTTTGAAACCTTCGACCATCACGACCGGGACGACCAAAGTATACGACAGTCCCCAGAGAATCGCCGGGATGATTAAAAGCAAAATTCCGAGCATTATCCACAGACCCACTTCGAGCTGGGCCATGGAAAGCGTCCACAAGCGCTTGAAGGCGCGGCCCAAAGCCGCGCCGACCGTCACCTCGTGGCCGAGATAACGCTCGCTGATCGCGTAGGTCGCAGCGCCGGTCGCAATCGGGAACGTCAGACTCATCAACAAGAGATAGAAGAGGAATCCGAAAATAAACGTCGTCAGGTCAAGCCCGAACGTCTCCTTGTGGGCTTGCGCGAAAAGTTGCAGGGCATAGAGCGGCACGTAGGCGGCGGCGGTGACGCCGAGCATCAGCGGGAAATTTGCGGCATAAAGCCGAAACACGCGGTCGAGCAAACCGCCGGTCGTCATCGTCTCAAATCGCGGGGTTTCGGCAGGAGTCATCGCGGTTCCCTTTCGCGCCGATGCGGTGCCGCAGCAACCGAGGGTCAAATCATAAGCAAAACCAAAACAGGCTTAGTGATTGGGTCGCTACTTAATACACTGCGCCCTTGGCGTCAAGGAAAAAATGGCGGGGAAGTACTTACTTATCGAACTTGATCATGTCGCTGCGCGTGACGGTCGTCGCGCTCGTGACGATGGCCGGTCCGCCTTTGAACATGTGGTACGCGGCGTATTGCTCCATGTAGGGATCTTCGGACGACATGCAATCGACCGGCACGATGACTTTGTAGCCGCGCTGCGCCGAGCCGCTGCCGGTGCCGATCACCACGCCCTGCGCCGAAGTGCCGCACACGATGACGGTTTTTATGCCGCGCGCTTTGAGCTTTTCATCCAGGCCGGAGCCGAGGTACTTGTCCGGTCCGCGTTGCGCGACCCATTCGCCCTCGCGCGGCGCAAACCCTCCGTCCAATACGTCGGACAACTTGGGGTTCTCGCCGCTCAACGTGTAGAAGATCATCATGCCGACGGCGCGGGCTTGATCGTGCAGCTTCTTGATGTTCGGAACGGTGGCGCCGCAGCGCGGCCGGACGCCGCAGTTGCTCTTCATGATATCGAGAATCAAAAGCGCCGTCGTCTTGCCCTCGACGGTGACCGGCTTCAACTCCGGCGGCGGCGGGACCTTGACGGTATTCCATTCAGCGATGATGTCGGCGCCGAACGACGGCGCCGCCGCGCTCCATGCGATAGCCAGCGCGACCCATAAAACACGCGAATGTTTCATGATCTTCTCCTCTCGGCGTTGCGAATTGTCTCGGAGCGTATCGGTAACCGCCGATCGCGTCAACCCGTCCTCGCGTGTGCGTGCTTTCGCCAACGGGAGCAGCGGCATGCGGAATGTAAGGCAAAGCCCTCCTCGTCGCGGTAGCTAAGTCCCGCGATTTTTGAAATACTGACACGATGGGAAACAAGATTGCCGATATCGGCAGGATGAAAAACCGGATCGATAGCGAGAATCGGCTGCGAGACATCCATCCGGACAAGACGGTGAAACTCGGCACCGAGAAAAATCCGGCGGTCGTTCATGTGCGAACGGAAAAGAG
>DASXRG010000251.1:0-22622 GCA_036506735.1 Binatia bacterium
GGCGATGTGATCGACCGCGTGCCCGGCCTCGGCGCGCGCGCCGCTTACGTGAAGCAAGCGATGCAGGACAAGTTGATCGAGCACAAGCAGTACATCGCGGAGCACGGCGAGGATCTGCCGGAAGTGCGCAACTGGAAATGGGGCGGCCGGCGCCGATGACGATGATCCGCGCCGGCATCTGGCCCGATATCGCGGACGGCGCTCTGATCCGGCTCTTTCTGCGCGGGCTCTGTTCTCTGTTCGTATAAGGGGACGGGAGTCCTGGAGCCAAGCCTCCCGTCCCCTTGTCGCTTCGGGCGGCGCTGCTCGGTCAGTAAAGCGTGACGGATAAACGCTCGGCGCTTTTGCCGCGCGTCGCGCTATCCGGGACGGTCAACACCGGACAGGTCGATAGACGCACGACCTTTTCCGCCACGCTGCCCAACATCACATGCGTGAAGCCGGTGCGGCCGTGGGTTCCCATCACGATCAGATCGGCGTTTTCCCGCCGGGAGATTTTCAGAATCTCTTCATACGGGGCGCCGCTCGCCAGGCGCGTTCTTACCGCGAAATTTCCGCCGGCCAGCTCTTTGCCGAGATTTTCCAGGAGCAAGCCGGCGGTCTTTTCCAGCGCGCGGCGGTGATCGACCACGTGCAGAGTGTCCGTCACGCTGTACGGAAACGACTCGATCACGTGGACGAGGAGAATCTCCGCGCCGCTTTTTTTCGCCAGACGCGCCGCGTAGTCGGCGGCGCGCCGCGCTCCTCCGCCTTACGCCCACAGCTCGCGCAGCTCTCCCGGTAGGATGTGCTTGATGTCGTCCACTTCCCCTCGGCTGATGTGTCTTCTCAGCAATTTGAACACGGAGCGCACGACCGCTTCGGGATCGACTCGATCGTCGAATTTGAAGTAGGTCTGCACGTGAAAGAGAAATCCCTCCTGGTGGCGCTCCTTGACCGGTTTCCCTCTCGGGTTCCATCCTTCGAAGTAAAAACCGCGCACGAGCATCGGGAGTTGCGCCGCCAGATCGGCCGCCTCTTCGACGGTGAGCCGATCGCGCAACGTGTGCAGCACGGCGCGGAGCGCGAGATAGGCTTTATGCTCGTCCTGCCAATCGAGCTCCGCCATCAGCTCGGTAAGCCAGACGTGGGTCTTTGCGAGCGTCTTGCCGAAAATTTCCTCGACGGTTGCGTTCATCTGCGGCCTCCTTTCGTTTTTTCGTTCATGCTGCAACCGGCACGGTCAATCCCAAACCTTTCGCTACACCTTTGCCGTACTCGGGATCGGCGCCGTAAAAGTGTTGCAATTGCCGCTCCTGGATGAAGCGCGGCACGAGCTTCATCGCGTTCACGATATTCTCGATAAGTCTTTTTCTCTCGTCCGGCTTCATCAGACGGAAGAGATTCCCTGCCTGAGTATAATCGTCGTTGCCGACGCGGTGGTCGTAGCGGTCGGCGAAGCCCATGACGCGGAGCGGCGGCTCTTTGACGCTCGGATCTTCCACCGGTCCGCCGAAGCTGTTCGGCTCGTAATTCACGGCGCCGGCGCCGTTGCCGTCGAAGCGCATTGAGCCGTCGCGGTAATAGGAATTCACCGGGCAGCGCGGCCGGTTGACCGGCAGATCGGCGTAGTTGACGCCCAGGCGGTAGCGATGGGCGTCGGCGTAGGCGAAGATGCGGAACTGGAGCATCTTATCCGGCGAAAAACCGATCCCGGGCACGACGTTCGACGGCTCGAACGCCGCCTGCTCGACCTCGGCGAAATAATTTTCCGGATTGCGGTTGAGCTCGAGGACGCCGGCTTCGATCAGTGGATAGTCCTTGTGCGGCCAGACCTTCGTGAGATCGAAGGGATTGTAAGGCGTCTTCTCGGCATCTTTCTCCGGCATGATCTGGATGCAGAGGCGCCACCTGGGGAAATCGCCGCGGTCAACGGCTTCGAAAAGGTCGCGCTGGTGGCTTTCGCGGTCTTCGCCGACGATTTTCGCCGCCTCTGCGTCGGTGAGATTTTGGATTCCCTGCATACTCTTGAAGTGGAACTTTACCCAGAAGCGCTCGTTCTTGGCGTTGATAAAGCTGTAGGTGTGCGAGCCGAAGCCGTGGAGATGGCGATAGCTCTTGGGAATGCCGCGATCGGAAAACAGGATCGTCACCTGGTGGAGGCTTTCGGGCGAGAGCGACCAGAAATCCCACATCGCCGTCGGGCTTCTGAGGTTCGTCTTGGCATCGCGCTTCTGCGTGCGGATGAAATCCGGAAACTTGTAGGGGTCGCGCACGAAAAACACCGGCGTGTTGTTGCCGACCAAGTCCCAGTTGCCCTCGTCGGTGTAAAACTTGAGCGCGAAGCCGCGCACGTCGCGTTCGGCGTCGGCCGCGCCGCGCTCGCCGGCCACGGTCGAGAACCGCAGCAAGCATTCGGTCTGCTTGCCGATTTGCGAGAAAACTTTCGCCTTGGTGTACTGCGTGATGTCTTTCGTGATCGTCAGCGTGCCGTAAGCGCCCGAGCCCTTGGCGTGAACCACGCGCTCGGGAATGCGCTCGCGATTGAAGTGCGCGTGCTTTTCGAAGAGCTGCCAGTCCTGCACCAGCAGCGGGCCGCGCGAACCGGCGGTCAGCGAATTCTGATTATCGGCGATCGGGCTTCCGCTCGCCGTGGTCAAGGTTTTTTTCGTGCTCATAAATTCTCCTGTTCAGTCTTTTAGCGCAGGTTAAGAACCCGGAGTCGATCCGAGAGGCCGGGGGCAAAGAAAAGAATTTGTCGCGTTCCAGCATTAAATCTCTCGGAAAATGTAAGGCGCCAGCGCTCCCAGTTTCTTCTCCCTGGCGTCCGGATCAAGAAACCACAACGTTGCCGCAACGCTGCTCAGCAGCGAGTTGCCGTCCTGCGGCGTGAAACACATGCCCACCAGCTCGCGGTCGTTCTTCATCGCCAGCGTGTTCGAGGCGATCACCGTCTGATTCAGGATGCGGCCGAACAGACCGTGGTCTCGGCCGAAGGAAAAGACCGATGCCGAGGATTTTTTATTCGTGAGCGCGATCCTGGGATTGGCTTGGATCCGGCGCATTATTTCATCCATCTTTACCGGGCGACCCAGCTTCAGATCGAAGTAGATCGTGTGCATATACTGGGTGTTGAGCTTGAGAGCCGAGGAGTAGAGGTTGAGATCCAGGCCGAGGGTCTTAAACACGTGATAGGCGTCCCGTCCCTGGTGCGTGCCGAACCGCGGATCGTCGTGCGTTCCCACCTCCGGCGCGGGAATGAATTCGCCTTCCTGGCTCAAGTCGTTGGCGCGCCGCATGCACACGAAGCGTCCCTCTTCGAGGTTGTTTTCTTTTTCCGGTCCAAGCGCGATCGTGTCGATGAGAGCGGCGAGGTTGTGGGTGTTGCAGCTCACAATCTGAAGAAAGCGATCGCTCCGGCGGTCGAGCGCGCGGTCGTTGATGCCGCAGGCGTACATCTTGCCGAAGCCAAATTCGCTTCCCTGAGCGATAAAGCCGCGCCCGTTATTTGCGAAACGTTGGTAGATGTTTTCTTTATTTTCGTTCCCGACCGGCGTGCAATCGATCACGACCTTGGCCCGGTCGAGCGCTTCCTCCGCGTCGTACTTGGGCTCCATGCCCATCTGCTGAAAGTTCTGCCAGCGGTCTTGGTTCACGCACAGCTTGGCCCCTCTTCGGGTGAGGACGATCACCTTGGAACGGTCGGTCAAAAGCGGCGTGCGCTTATGGAAGGTGACCTCGTCGATGCCGAAAGGCTCGCGAAAGGTGTTGAGAATACCGATCAGCGGCTCGCCGATGGTTCCGGTCCCGACCACATGAACGATTTTCTTCCCCATGATCCTGCGTCTCCCGTGGGGCCTAAGCCTTCGGCCAAGCAATCGAAGAATTGACTTGCTGCGGCGGGAGCCACGTCGTTGATTTCTCGTTCCAATCCATCGACCCCGCTCGCACGTCCATCAAATCCGCTCGGATCGCGGAGTTGTTAAGCGCGCTGACAAGCCGCTTCTCGGATCCCCAGTCGCTCCACGTCACGCCCCGCACGGGTAGAACGAGCAGGCGGGAGGCGTGGTTCAGCGCCAAGGCCTCCAGCAAGCCGGTCGAAAAATTCACCGGCTCGATCGAGCGGTAAGTCTTGGCGACTGCCTCCCGCTCGCTCCTTGTCCCGATCGCCTTCCGGATCTGCTGAAAAAAGCGGTGCAGCCGGGGCGATTGACGGCGGACAAGCTCGATAAACGAGTTCGCATTGAAAACCATCACCATCGTATTCCACAGCGCGCCGGTGGCGAGCAGCTCGCGCGCGTCGTCAGGATCCGGTTTCTCTCTGAAGCGGAGGACTGGACGAACGGCCAGCGGTTGCAGATGATTCAGCTCGTCCGCGGGAACGATGTAGCCGTAGTCGGTCTCCGGTTCTCGGGGCTGCATGCCGAGCAACACGAGGCGATCCCGATAACGCTCGACGACCCGGCAGGCCAAATCGACGTGCGCCATGAAAAGCTCTTCTTCGACGATGAAGTGGTCCGATGGAAAAACCACCACCGTTGCGTCGGGATAATGGTTGTAGAGATGGGCAAGAGGAAGGAGCAAGCCCGGCGCGGTTTCTTTACGCTCCGGCTGGATAATGACGGTGTGATTTTTGCGGGCGGAGAGCTGCCGGCGCACCTCGGCGTAACTCAAATGGTCCTTACTGACCACCGTAAAAATGTGCTCGGGATGGATCAATCTTTCCGCCCGCGAAAAGGTGTGTTCGAGCATGGAGCGGCGGCCGATGAAATTCACGTATTGCTTCGGCAACGCATCCCCACGGATGCGATGTATGAACGACTGAAGCCGCTTGCCTTGCCCTCCCGCTAAAATAATGCCGCACCGGGGCGCTGACGTGTCTCCGTTGAAATTCATCGCGCACCTCCTTTGGTTTGTACGCAATGGATATGCCAGGAGTTCGTGACCGGTGGATGATGGAATGGCGAAGTTTTCTTGAATTACTCCAGACGTTTTTCGCACCGATGACAACGGCGCGCAGCGCCGCGTCGCAAACGTGGGAAAGTTTTATCGCTCTGGCCGTGGTTATCCGGCAATTCCGCGGCATGCTTCTTGCGAAATTTTGGTTCAAAGCTTCTTTGATACTCAGGAACAAAGAGGCCGCGGGATACGTGCACCGCTTCGCGGCTTGTATTATCGAAAGAGAGGAGGAAAGGTATGCAGAGCAAAACATCGCGCCCGAGTCTTCTGGAGATCCTGTGCAAGGAATACGTGGAAGAGATGGAAGGCGCGCTCCGTCTCGAATGGCACGCGGAACAGATGCGCTATGCGCAGTTTTGCCAACGGCTGTTCGAAATCGCGAAGGAAGAGCAAAGGCACGCCCAGTGGCTGGCCGGTAGAATTCATGTCCTGGGCGCAAGAGTGCCGCAGGTTTCGTTTAGTCCGGAAGAAGGCTTGAACAGCTGGGAATGTCTGCGCAACGATCTGGAGGCGGAGAAGCGCTGCTGCGACGACATTACAGAAGAGCTGGCTTTGAGGAAAAAAATCGACCCGGACACGGCTGAGACGCTGAGGCGCATCCTGGAAGAGAAAAAAAAACACCGAGACGCGATCGCCGAGATGCTGATGCGGAGCGATCCCCAGGAGGCGGCGCTTTGAGGCCGCCTTGCCCGAGCGGTTGTCGCACCCACCGAAGCCCGGGGGGCGTGTCCGACCCTGTGATGCAACGATCGGGGCGAACTCGCCCGAAAAACGGAGGGGGAACATGTACAGCAAAATTCTCGTGGCGCTCGACGGATCGAAGCTTTCCGAAAGCATCTTGCCTTACGCGCGCTTCTTTTCCGAAAGGTTGCGGCCCTCGGTGGAGCTTTTGCAGGTCATCGATTCCGATACCCTCATGCCGGCGAACGTCGATCCGGCTCAGGAGTCGATGATCGCCGAGCGCAAAAAAAACCTCGAAGGCTATTTGAAGAACATTGCCGGCGGGTTCCCCGGCGGACTGAAGATAGATTGCGCCGTTGAAGTCGGCCACCCGGCGGAGATCATCGTCGATCGGGCCGCGGCCGTTCCGCAGACTCTGGTCGCCATGACCACGCACGGCCGTTCCGGCGTCCAGCGCTGGCTGCTCGGCAGCGTCGCCGAGAAAGTGCTGCACGCGACCCGCGAGCATCTGCTCCTCGTGCGCGGCAACGAAGCGGCAAGCCAAACAGAACCGGCCTTTTTCCGATCGATCGTTGTTCCTCTGGACGGCTCCGAGCTGGCCGAGAGCGTCATCCCTCATGCCGCAGAGCTGTCGAAGACAATGAATCTTGAGATCGTCCTGGTTCGGGTCTTCAACCTCCCGGTCGCAAACGATGAGGGTTATTGGGATCAGCGCACCTGGGAATTGATCCGAGAGGAAGCGCAAGCCTATCTTGACCGGAAGGTAGAAGAATTGAAAACTCAGGGTCTCGCGAAAGTTACTGCGGTCTTACTGGAAGGCTTTGCCGCCGAGAGGATCATCACTCTGGCCCAGGAGACGCCGGAAAACCTGATCGCGATCTGTACGCACGGAAGATCCGGCGTTCGACGATGGGTGTTGGGCAGCGTCACCGACCGCGTCGTGCGCCACTCCGGCGATCCCGTGTTGGTCATTCGAGCTCCCGGCGCGCCGTGACCGAACCGCTCGCCGCTTTCTGAAGTCCGCCTGTTGAGGCATTCCTACGGGTCGAGACTTCTTCCCAGGGGCTTGGCGAGCGGTGAGCCGAGTCATCCGATGACGAGAACCTTGGCGCCGCGAATGTTTCCCGCCTTGAGCTCGGCGAGCGCTTGGTTCGCGTCTCCCAGGCGAAACTCCTGAACTTTAGGCTCGATCGGAATCGCCGCCGCCAATTCCAGAAATTCCTTGATGTCGGCGCGGGTCACGTTGGCGACGCTTTTTATCTCTTTCTCCAGCCAGAGATGGCGTGGATAATCGAGCTTCAGCAGGCTGTTCTTATCGCTCTCTTCCTTGCCGATCGCGTTGATCACGAGCCGGCCGCCCGGTGCCAGGTTAGCGAGCGCCTCGACGACCGGGTTCCACGCCGGCGTCGTGTCGATGATGCGGTCGAGCTTTTGCGGCGTTTCTGCGCCAATGGGACCTGCCCAGGCCGCGCCCAGCTCGCGGGCGAAATTTTGTTCGGCCTCGCTTCGGGCGAAGACAATGACGGGAGACTTGGGAAATCGATACCGGACCATTTGCAAAACGAGATGGGCCGAAGCTCCGAATCCCGTGAGGCCGAGGCTCCGACCGTTTTGCAGGCCCGCGAGCCTGAACGAGCGATAGCCGATCGCGCCGGCGCAGAGCAGCGGCGCCGCTTGGGAATCGGAAAACAGATCGGCGATGGGATATGCGGAAGCTTCGGGGACGACGATGTACTCGGCGTATCCGCCGTTCACCTCTTTTCCGGTCGCACGAAACTCCGGGCAGAGGTTCTCGTTTCCCGCGCGACAGAATTCGCACTTGCCGCAAGCCGAGTAGATCCAACCGATCCCCACCCGGTCGCGTGCTTTGAAAGCGCTCGCGGCCTTTCCGGTTTCCGCAACTCTGCCGACAACTTGATGCCCTAAGATCACCGGCAGATTCAGCGGCGGCGTTCTTCCTTCGATTTCATCCAGCTCGGTATGGCAAACCGCGCATGCCGAGACTTTCACCAGCACTTGGCCGGTCGCGGGCCGAGGCGTCGGCACGTCGGCAAGCTCCAGCGGCCGATGGCGCGATTCGAGCGCGCCGAGTTTTTTAAGCATCATCGCTTTCATGGTCCGGGCTTATTCCGATCGGGTATGATGCGGAATGGTCTCGCTTGATGGATGTGTGGCTCGATTTCCATCGAGTCGTCACGTAGCAGTTTTTATTTCCGATTTCCCGCCGCAGTTTCCGAAATTATTCTCTTTGCGCGTCCGCCCGAATGACGAGGACCGGATCTCCCGAATGTCGGACCACGCGGTCGGTCACGCTGCCGAGGAGCAACCGGCCGATGCCTGACCTGCCGTGCGTGCACATGACCGCCAAACTGTGCGGAGTTCTCCGCGCGAGCTTGATGATTTCTTCCGCCGGTTCGCCTTGCAGAACGACCGTGGATATTTGCTGAACCCCTGTGCGGGTTAACCGATCCGAGACGTGATCAAGGTAGCTCTGAGTCTCCCTTTTTATCGTCTCCCCAAGTCTTTCCCAATCCGGTACGTAGCCATTCAGGGAATTGTGAATCATCCCGTCAAAACTGTAGACCTGCACCAGCGAAATCTCCAGGCCTAGTTTTTTTGCCAGAGGGCCGGCATACGGCAGCGCCCTCTCGGCGAGATCCGATCCATCGAGCGGGACGATAAGTCTCTCGAGTGGCGCCACGCCCATGTTGTCGAATTTTCCGTTGGGCCGCACGAGAAGCAGCGGGTTGGAGGTCGTGAGCAAGACCTTGTGCGCTACACTGCCCAACCACCAGCGCTGAACTTCCGAGCGCCCGTGGGTCGCCATGGCGATCAACGTGTTGGGATCGGCCGCCGCGCGCGCGACGATGACTTCGGCCGGCCGGCCGATCTCTACGCAACAGCGCACGGCGCGCGGCTCCGGCAGCGAGGCGGCGACCGGCGCGAGATACTCGACCGCCTTGCGCTTCATGACGGCTTCAATATCGCGGGCGTAACGGCCTTCGGAAGGATTGACCAGGATGGAAACGATATCCGGGTCCACCGCGTGCAAGAGCTCCACCGGGAGCTTAATCTCGCTCGCGAGCCAACGCGCGTAGGGCAAAATATTCTCCGACAGCTTCGAGCCGTCCAGCGGCACGAGGATACGACTATACATGGTTCTCCTCCCATTCGGCGCAGGTCGCTATTTCCGCCTTCATCGGCGCGCCGCCCGCCGGGTCGGAGGGGAAAGCAATAATTTCACGATCATCACACCGATCGCGATCAGCACCAGGACCACCAATTCGAATTCGCGTCCGGATAGCACCATGGCCGGTCTCCTCTCTTGCACAGATGAGTTGCCAGAGTCGTGCCAACCGGAACGACTCGGATTATGGGGCTAAAATGGCGGAACCACGTTGCGGACGTTTTCATTTTTAACAGCGGAGAAGAGATTTCTTTGCGGTAATGCGAAACGACAAAACAGCGGCGGAAAGCGTGCTACATTTCGTAGCCGGGTGAAAGGACCCGCAGGTAAGCAACGACCGACCGGATTTCCTCGGCGCTCAACACGTCCTTTGCGCCGGGCATGTTTCCCTTGCCTTCGGCTACGGTCCTGATCAGCTCTTCATCGCTTGTCTTCGCTTGGAAAGATCGGGCGCTGAGATCCCGAGGAGGACTCGCTTGGGCCGATGCCATGATCCCGTCTCCCCGCCCGTAGGTGCCGTGGCAGTAAGCGCACAGGGAATCATAACTCTGCCGCCCGTTGTCGATGTTTTCCCAGTCGATCTGCGGCAACCGTTTGATATGCGCGATCAAAGCCGCAATCTCGGCTTCGGTCGATGCAATCTTGGTCGGATCGGGAAGAGTCAACAACGAATCCCCGAAAAGTACCCAGGCCGTCAGCTCGGCCTCGGTGTAGCGGCCATGAAATTGCGGCCCCCTCAAACCCGGCGGATGAACACCCATCACTCGCGCGACCGGGCCATCGCCGCGCGCTTCCCAGCCATGGCAGCTTGAGCAGTAGCGCAGATAAAGCGCCTCGCCTTCGGTCAGCCGCCGCGGCGGCTTTGCGCTCGCGGTCGCGGACGGCTGGAACGGTTTTGCCATGTCTTGGCCCGCGCATCCTGCGAGCAAGGTTCCGAGCAGCGTTATCAGCACCCAGCGCATACGATCTCCTTACGACGAGACTGCCACCATCTCGCATGGCAAATCTCTTGCCGCAGTCTTGGCGCTCGAAGGAAGCCCGGCGGTCGGATACTTTTTGACAACATGGACGCCGCTCCTTTCGCAGAGTTGCAAAAGAAACACGAAGCGCGTCGTCGGTTGCGAAGCGCCGGCCGACGTTTTTTACTGGCACGCTTTATGCGCTTCGAAAATGTATCGAAAGTTTTTATCGAGCGGAGCAACGGATGGACAAGATAAAGAATATCCTCGCGTTGACGGATCTCTCTGAATTCTCGCAGGAGGGCGTAGGTTACGCTCTAAAATTGGCCAGGACTCTGGGGGCGGAAGTCACGGTTTATCACGTGGTGAATTGCAATCACGCGGAATTGCACAGCTCGGGGGCCGAAAATGGGACGACGGACGTCGCATCGCCGCAATACGGACGGGTGCGAAGAAATTACCAGCTCGCGCTGGCGCGATTCCTGAATGATCACTTCGCGGATCTCATTCCCTGGGTGAAGATTCGTGAGAAGGTCGAGATCGGCGTGCCCGATAAGGCCATTATCGAATGGGCCAAACGGGAAGGAACGGATCTCGTCGTAATCTCGACTCACGCGAAAAGCGATCTCTCCGGGGGATTTGCCGGAACTCTCGCGGCCAAGATCGTCGTCAACGTGCCATGCCCGGTTCTGTGTCTGCACGGAGCGGAGGAGGGGCGGTCGCGGGAACCGCTTGCGGAAGCCGGCTAGTCGCTTCGGCAAGTTACTTGAGGCAATCCTCGGCGCAGCCTTTTCGTTTGCGCCAAAGGCTGCAGTTGCGAACGATCAAACGCTTCTTCTCAAACTTCGGCGCAGAGGTCGGTGAAGCATCGATAACGATCCGGGCGGTCGCGGCGGTTTCGGGACATTGGACGATCTTTCTATAGCGGAAACGGCTTGCCAGCGCAGGAAAAAATCTCATCGTGAAACCTTCCTTTCCGATTTGTTTCCACTCCGGTTGCGTGAGGATGTAGCTCGTGTGCCGGGGTGTTTTATGGGCGCCACCGTGCTGGCCTGAGGGCCTTTTTCGCCCGGCTCTTCGACAAAGTGCACCTCCGCGCCGACTTTGAGGGCGCCGAAGCCTCCGTTCAGAACGCTATGTCCGTGAAAATAAATTTCCCTGCCGTCGGGGGTTTCGAGGAAACCGAATTGTTTGTCGGAGAATAACTTTGCGACGCGAGCCGACGGCGGCGGCTCATGGACTTTTAAAACCCCGCGCCGGCGGCGGGAAAAATCCTGGAGCTTGCGGCGCGCGGCGGCGAAGGCGTCGCGGATCGCGACGTAAACGTCCTTGTGGGCCGCGCGTTGGCTCGGCTCGTGGTTGATCACGATTTCGCCGCCGGGCAGAGTAAGGTCGATGCGCACGTGGTAGAGCTTTCCCTTGCGATGGTGGCGGTGCGGGGCTTCAACCAGAACCCGGCAACCCATGATTTTTCCGCAAAACGACTCGAGTTTGACCGCCTTCTCCCGGATGCCGCGCTCGACCGCGTCCGAGGGAGGCATGTTGCGAAAGGTCACTTGCAATGGAATTTCGATGGCAGTCTCCTTTCCCGGGAATCACGGGTCGGATGCATGAACGTCACCCGGCACAAGCCCGTCGCGCAGCGCTCGCTTTCGCGAGCCGCAGCGGCGCGGGCCGTCTTCAATTTCAAGTACTCGCCGATCAGTATGACGACGGGATAAAAAATCTCCTCTTCCGCTTTGGCGTGCCGGATCAGTTTTTCGGCCAACCGCGCGGGCTCCACTTTGCTTTCCTGCTCCGCCACCCGGGCGAGCTTGCGCGCGGCGAGAAGAATCGCCTTGTGCTCGTCCAGCATCTCATCCACCGAGGCCCTTAGCTTTTCGGTCAGCCCAAGAATCTTTCGGGTGTTCACCGGGAAGCGGCCGTTCACCAAGGCGGATAAGATCTCCAGCGGCGGCAACGCGTAAGCCTTTTCTTTGACCAAATGGGGATCGAGGAGCTTGGCGACGGCCTTTGCGGCTGCGCCGACGGCGCCGCCGCCGCGCGCGACGGCGGCCAGCCCCGCAAGAAACTCTTCATGCTCCGCTTGGAGCGAGCGAAAAATATCGGCCGCCATCCTTGCCTTCCCGCTGTCGAACCCAATGAGGTTCCAATTTATGTGCCAGCACGGCGCGCGCAGCGCGTTAGAATTTCCCCGCACTTAGCGCCCTGACTCTCCCCGTCGCTTCCCGCGGCTGAGAAAATATCGCGCGTTAAATCGCAATCGTGAGAACTTTTGTTTTGCTCCGGTCGAGGCAAATCGCGGTTTTGTTGCTTGGTTTGTCGGGGCACGATTCTTGCTCGTTTTCACCGCTACCCGTCGAGACGAAGTCGATTCACGGAGGTGTGTCCAATGCTGGGAAAATTAAAAGTGCTCCTGGACGACGCGAAGATTTCGTATGAAGTCTACAACCACCGCACCGCCGTCGACGCGCACAAGATCGCAACCACTCTCCATATCTCCGAGCGGGAGATCGCGACCGTAGCGATTCTCAAGGTTGACGGGTCGCTGGTGATGGCGGTGGTGCCGGGAAGCCGACTCGTCAGCCTGGCGAGCGTGCGCAACGGACTCGCGGCCAAAGAGGTCGGCGCGGTTTCAGAGGAGGAGATTGCCGCGCGCTTGTCGGATAGCGAAATCGAGGCCATTCCGCCGTTCGGAAATCTTTTTGGCTTGCCGGTCTATCTCGATCCCGCGTTGGAACGGGACGAAACGATCGTTTTCAATGCGGGAAGCTGCCGCGAGACGATCCGGATGGGCTACAAGGATTTCAAAAAATTGGTCCGGCCCCGTATCGTTCCGTTGATCTACGAGGGAAAAAGGCCCACGGCATGAACCATTTCACCGAGCGCTCGATGGCGGCGAGCCAAAGAACACGGTTGGTGCAGGATTGCATGAGCACATCGCTGCTCACCGTGACGTCGGACGATTCGCTGCAGACCGCCGCCGAATTACTTCACCGGCGTAACATCCGGGAGCTGCCGGTGGTCGATCACGGCCGGCTGGTCGGTATTCTGACCGACCGCGACGTGCGTGAAATGACTCCCGGTTATCCGCTCTTTCGCGCCGGCGAAGAGAGCCGCAGCTACCTGCAAACTTTGCTCGTTGCGAAGGCCATGACGGTCGACCCGTTTGTGATCACTCCCGAAACGCCGCTCGTAAAAGCCGCCGAGCTTCTCACCACCTATCGCATCGGCTCGCTGCCGGTCGTCAAAGACGGGAAATTGGTCGGGATCATCTCGGTGACGGATCTTCTAAGAGTCTTCATCGAGCAAAATAAACCGGGCCGCCCGAGCGCAAAGACGAAACCTGCCGCGGCTGATAAACGCGCGAAGGACGCGTAGCGATGCCGTTCCGGGACCGTGAAGAAGCCGCGCTTCTCTTGGCCAAAAGACTGAGACGCTATCGGGGTGAGAATCCTCTGGTGCTGGCGATCCCCCGCGGCGCCGTTCCGATGGCGAAAATCATCGCCGCTGCGCTCGACGGTGAAGTGGACGTGGTCCTCGTGCGCAAGCTGGGCGCTCCCGGCCAACCGGAGCTGGCGATCGGTTCCGTGGAGGAGTCCGGGAAAATTTATTTATCGGAGGCAGTGGACGAGCTGGACATTCACAGCGACTACATCACCGCGGAAACGCGAAGACAATTAGACACGCTGCGAAAACGCCGCATGCTGTACACGCCGCGCCGCCGCCCGGTCGATCCTTCGGGGCGTATCGTCATCGTCGTCGACGACGGAGTGGCGACCGGCGCCACGATGATCGCCGCGCTCCGCGCCATCCGGGCAAAGAATCCGAAACGGCTCGTCGCGGCCGTGGCGGTCGCGCCGCCGCGCACGCTCCAGCGCGTAGCTCGGGAAGCGGACGAGGTGGTTTGCCTGAAAACCCCGTACTATTTTTCAGCGGTCGGGGAATTCTTCGTGGATTTCTCCCAGATCAGCGACGAAGACGTAATTCAGATGCTGAGAGAAAACCGTGTTGAAAGCGCCGATACCGCATCGAGGCGGGCTTCGGCCCTACGGTGAGTGCATCGTTTGTCTTCGCCCTTCTCGCTGGACCCGGCGCGTCCTTAGCGCCCCCCGCGTGGCGCCGCTATGCGTTTCCTACCGGCAAAGTTTCTGGAAGAAAACTCAAACGGCTTCGGAGCGGAATATATTCCGTCCCTACACGGCGACTCTTGCCGCGACAGATTCTTCCAGCGGGCGGATCGAGAGGACCGGACACCGAGCCAGACGGACTACTTTTTCGGTCACGCTTCCAATGAGCACGTGAAACAAACCGCTCCAGCCGTGAGTGGACATCACAATGAGGTCGGCCTTTTCTTCGGCGGCCTTTTCGACGATCTTCTCATAGGGAACGCCGAAGCCCACGTCATGGCGAACCGAAACTTGCGGCAGCAAATCGGCGCAGGCAATCTTAAGAAATTGCGCGAGCATCTCTTTGTGATGGCCGGCAATCCGATCAGGCACGTGGGAATCGTCATATTTTGCCAGCCAACCCTCGGAGGGACCGATCACGTGATACGCGATGATCTCGGCTCCCTCGGACTTTCCCAATTCCAGGGCGTACCGGAGCCCGGCTCTCGACAGCTCGGAGAGATCCGTTGGCGCCAATATTTTTTTTATCTTCATGCTATCTCCCGCGAATCTTATGCCGCGGCCTCGAAGCTCTCTCTGAACTCGCGGCATTTCCGGCAAAACTCAGTCTGGGGAAACAGGTCCAGCCTTGACGATTCAATCGGCCGATGGCAAGCCAGACAGGAGCCGAATGCTATGCTTTCGATGCGGCCGAGCGCTCTCTTGATACTCTCCAGCTCGGCTCGATAAAGTTCCATGAGATGGTCCACGGTGTTCGCCGCGCTCTCATCCCAGGCCTGGTCCAGCCAATCGAAGTGGTGGTTGCCTGTAAGGTCCTGGCTCTGTCGTTCGAGGTGCTCGAGGACAACCAGGATCTCCTGCCTTCTTCTAAAAAGCTTCTCTTCAAGTTGCCCGACGATGATTGCATCCATGGCCGCTCCTCCCGACCAAAGAGTAGAGCAAGAACAATGCCTCCTCAAAAGGCCGACTTCAGGCCTAAAAACAGGAATCTTTTTGCGGGCCTGGGATTTTTTCGCGGTGGTTTTCTCAGCTATGCGAAAAGCGCATCCAGAGCCGGAGGAAAACACGGGTAAAATACCCGCTTTCGTCCGCGATGAATGGCACAAAACATGCGGACAGTTGAAAGTGAGGGAAGGCAGACGGCGAGGAAGGTGAGTTACGGCAGCTAAGACGTATGTCGTGCCGGTCGATTTCTCAAAGGGGTCCGAGATCGCGCTCGATCACGCGATCAGGCTGGCCAGGAACACCGGGCGAAGTTGTTTTTGGTCCATGTGGTGTCGACGAATTTAGCCTTCCCGCCGGAAGACGGCGCGCAAATCATCGACATTCTCGAAAAAAACGCGCGCGACGCCATGCGCGATCTGATTCGCCGCAAGCGTCTGAAGCCGGGGCAGGCGAGGTCGATGGTCGTCCTGGGGTTCAGCGCCGCCGACGTGATCGCCAAGCTCGCGAAGAAGTCGCGCGCGTCGATGATCGTCCTGGGCAGCCACGGGAGGACGGGATTCAAACGATTCATGCTGGGCAGCGTGGCCGAGCGAGCGCTTCGCTACGCGCCCTGTCCGGTCTTGATCGTAAAAAAATAACCGGGAGGCAAGATGGCCGCTGCAAAGACTTATCTGGTGCCGGTAGATTTTTCCAAGGGATCGGCGATCGCTCTCAAGCACGCGATCGAGCTGGCGCGGAAAACAAAGGGAAAATTATTGCTCGTGCATGTCGTGCCCCTCGTCGTTCACCTCGCGACCGTGGCGAGTTTTCTCCGCGGGGAGCTCGAGATGATGGCCCGGCGCCTGGGACTCACGCCCGCGCAATACCGGCTGCTGGTTCTCGAGCGGCCCGAAGCCGGCCGCGCCATCGCCGACGTGGCGAAGAAGTCACGCGCGGCGATGATCATTATGGGCAGCCACGGCCGGACCGGCTTTCAACGGTTTGTCCTTGGCAGCGTCGCGGAGCGAACGCTGCGCTACGCGCAATGCCCGGTGTTGATCATAAAATAAATTAGCGTGGTGCCGGATGAATCGGCGCGCGCGCAATGCCGGTTAGCTAATTGTCGATGCCGAGCCTTTCCAGTTTTCGATAGAGGGTGGAGAGACTCAGGCCGAGGTGATCGGCGGTCCGCTTTTTGTCGCCGGCCGCTTCTTCGAGGGCTCTTCGGATCTGGATTTTTTCGTATTCTCTCAAATTGGCTTCGAGCGTTTCATCCACACTCCCGTTACCCTGAGGCGAGTCGCCGGCGGGCAGGTCGGCGGGAGCGATCCATTCGCCGTTGCCGAGAATCATCGCCCGTTCGAGGACGTTGTCCAATTCGCGGACGTTGCCCTTCCATGGCAGCGACATCAGGTGCCGCATCGTCGCATTGTCCACTCCCTTGTAGTTTTTTTTCATCTCGAGGTTGTGGCGCCGGACGAGATATTCCACCAGCGGAGGGATGTCCTCGCGCCGCTCGCGCAGCGGCGGGAGGTGGATGCCGATGACGTTCAGCCGATAAAACAGGTCTTCGCGGAACCGTCCCGCCTCGACTTCGGTCTTGAGGTCGCGGTTCGTCGAGGCCACGATGCGGACGTCCGCCTGGATGGGATTGGTCGAGCCCACCGGCAGGACTTTTTTTTCTTCGATGACCCGCAAAAGCTTCGGCTGCAGGCTGAGCGGCATCTCGCCGATCTCGTCGAGGAAGATCGTGCCGCCGCGCGCTCTATGGAAGAGTCCTTCCTGGGAGGCGGTGGCGCCGGTAAAAGCGCCTTTGACGTAGCCGAAGAGCTGGCTTTCCAGGAGAGTTTCCGGAATCGCGCTGCAGTTGACGGGAAGAAAGACGTTGTTCTTGCGCTCGCTCTGGAGATGGATCGTCCGCGCGATGACTTCCTTTCCTACGCCGCTTTCTCCGGTAATCAGCACGGTCGAGGGAGTCGTGGCGACCTTCTCGACCAGCGCCAGGATATCCTGCATGACTTTGCTCCGCCCGACCGGCTGATCGGGCGCGGAATGCTTGTACGCTTCCCGGCGCAGCACCTGAATCTCCCACGCGAGGCTTCGGTGATCCATGAGATGGCGCACCTTGCGCAGCACGTCCTCGAAGATAAGCGGCTTGATGATGTAGTCCTGCGCGCCGAGATGGAGCGCTTCGACCGCGGTGTCGACCGAGGCGTACGCGGTCATCAGTATCCCGAGGGTTTGCGGGGAAACTTCCCGGACGTGCTTCAGCACCGCGAGACCGTCCGGCCCTGGGATTCTGAGATCGGTCAGCACGAGGTCGAGATCGAGCTCATCGATCAGCCGGAACGCGGCCGCGCCGTCGGCGGCTTCGTGCACCTGATAGCCCTCTTCGCGCAGGAGCTCGCACAGGCTGACGCGCGCCGCGTCTTGGTCTTCGGTGACTAGAATGTTACCCGCCATCCAAATCTCGCCCCTTTCTCAATCATGCGAAATGTCCTCGCCGCATTTCTCCTAGACGCGAAAGCCGATCAATAAAACTACTAGAACCAAGGCTTCGATCGTTTGAGCATCGATGAGTGCAAGTTCCACACCACAGGCCTCATCCAACCGGCTGAACCGGCAGAGTCACGCGAAATGTCGTTCCTTGTCCTCGTTCGCTCGAATACGAAACGGTTCCTCCGTGCGCCGAAACGATCTGCCGGACGATCACCAAGCCGAGGCCCGTTCCCGACGATTTGGTCGTGGCGAAAGGCTCGAAGATGTCCACGCCCTCGGGAATGCCCAGCCCCGTGTCGACGATCTCCAGAACGACCTGCTCGGCGGATTTTTCAGCCTGAACGGTGAGCGCGCCGCCGTGCGGCATCGCCTCGACGGCGTTCTTGACCAGGTTCAAGATCGCCTGCTTCAACTTGTCGGCATCCGCCTGCACGAGCGGCAAATCCTCGGGAAAGATCTGCGCCAGCCGGATTCCCTGCGCCGTATAATTGTTTTTTTCAAACTCGAGGACTTCGGCAACCGCGGCGGCAAGCGACGTGGGGCGCAGCTCGTATTTTTCCCGCCGTGACAGCGAGCTGAACTCGCGCACCAGGTTGCCGAGGCGGGAAAGCTCGTCCATCAACCTGTGAAGAGCCGATTTGACCGTCGGATCGGCGATCTCACCCTGCTTGGCCAGCCGCCGGCCGAGAAGTTGGGCCGTCACGGCCATGCCGTTCAGTGGATTGCCGATTTCGTGCGCGAGCTTTGCCGCCGTAGCCCCGACGGCGGCCAGACGCTCGCTCTCGATCACCTGATTTTGCAGTTTGGATTTTTCCGAGACGTCGCGGATGAACGCGGCATAGCGGATGTCGTCCTGGATGGTGACTTCCGTGACCGAAAGCTCCGCCGGGAAGACCTCGCCGTTTTTTCTTTTTCCGAGCACCGTGCGGATGCGACCGATGGCGCGCCGCTCGCCGGTCTTTTGATAGCGCGCGATGTAGCCTTCGTGCTCGCTCGCGTAGGGCTCGGCCATGAGCAGGCTCACGCTTTGTCCTTCGGCTTCGCCCCGCGTGTAACCGAAAGTCCGCTCGGCCGCGGGGTTGAAAACGACAATGCACCCTTGCCGGTCGATCGAGACCACCGCGTCCTGGGTCGTTTCGATCAGTCTGTCGAGCCAGGTTTCCGCCCGCTCTCTTCCGAAGGCCAGGATTTCCTCCGAGCGTTTGCGTTCCGTGATGTCGGCGGAGATGCCGCACACCGCGTACGGGATGCCCGAGGAATCCCGCAGGGGAAATTTATTCGACAGGTAGGTGTGCGCGCCGTCTTCCTGCAGCACGACCTCCTCGAACTCCGAGGGAAAACCTCTCTCGATAACCTTAAGATCGTTCGCGCGGAAAGCGTCGGCGGTTTCGCGCGGGAAAATATCGTGATCCGTCTTGCCGACAATTTCTTTACAAGCGAGATGGAACAACCGCTCATACTGCCGGTTCACGAGCAAGTACCGTCCCTCGCGGTCTTTCAGGTAAATGACCCGGGTGGAATTATCGATCATCGCGCCCAACAGCTCGGCGCGTTGCTGCGGCTTGTCTTTGGTGCAACAGGCCACGACTCCGCCGCGGCCGGCTCCGGCTTGCGGGTGCGGGGATTTACGTGGTTGCATCACGTCGTTAAACAGGATTCGAGCGCGTGCGAGTTACTCGCCGCCCCTCGCGGTCGGCGGTACTTCTACGGGGTGGCTTTTCTGCCGCCGCCTCCGGTCCTACGCAGCCGCCTCGACAGCCTCTTTCACTGCCGGCTCGGGTCGAATCGACAGCACGGGGCAGGGAGCGCGGCGAACCACGTTTTCGGTAACGCTTCCCGTAAACAGGTGCGACAGACCGGTTCTGCCGTGGGTAGAGATGACGATCAAATCCACGGCCTCATCGCTCGCCTTAGCCACGATATTGTCCTCCGGAATCCCCAGCTCGACCTCTTTTCTGATCTCCACCTGCGGCAGAATAGCGGCGAAATTTTTATCGAGAAACTCGTCGAGGCGAGCCTGATATCGCACCAGGAGATTGTCGAGCAGGAGGGGACGCACGTGCAGGTGCTCGTAGCGCGTGAATTCGTCCACGCAAACCACGTAGTAAACAATAATTTGGGCCCCCGTCGCTTGCGCGAGTTCCAGAGCGTAGCGCAATCCGCTGCGCGAAAGCGCCGACAGATCCGTGGGCGCGAGAATCTTTTTTATACGGTTCATGGGTCCCCCTTTCATTCCGCGAGAAGCTTCGCATTGATATTGCGGAGCATAAAACATGCCACTGAGGCAAGCGAAAACCCTTGGAAAAGGCGGGGGCGAGCCGAGATCCGTTCTTACTTTCGGGATAATCCGCCGGCCAATTCTCACACCTGAGAAAATTTTTCTTGCCAGCCCAATAAATTCAGGGTAAATATCGCGGCACAAACATTGCTCATTAGCTGGTCGAGTGATCGCAGCGATGAAAACCACAACAGCTTTTTTGATCCTTATTTTCCTTTCTGTTCCCAGTTTTAGTTTCGGATACGACGAGATCGCGGTCACCAACGGCGGGACGATCAAGGGGAAAGTAAAGCTCGACGGCAAAGCGCCGAAGCTCCCGCCGGTGAACATCACCAAGTTCAAAGAATTCTGTCAGAACGTGCCGAACGAGACTCTCGCGCTTGGCCCCGGCCAGGGCGTTCGTTACGCCGTTGTAACCCTGGAAGGGATTGCCAAAGGGCAGGCGGTCGAGCGCGAGGCCGTGCACGAGATCGACAACGTGAAGTGCCGCTTCCTGCCGCACGTCGTCGCCGCGAGCATCGGCCAGTTTCTCTTATTCAAGAATAGCGATCCGATTCTGCACACGGCGCATGCTTTTTTTCCGAGCGGCCAGCCCCAGTTCAACGTGGGACTCTATCCGGGCCGAGTGAGCCGCAAGCCGTTGCTCGGCGCGGGCGTCGTCAAGATCCTCTGCGAAGTTCATCCCTGGATGAGCGCTTACGTCGTGGTGACCGAACATCCTTATCACGCGATCACCGACGCCTACGGTGATTACGATATCCGCGACGTGCCGCCGGGGAATTATCAGCTCAAAGTATGGCACGAGAGTCTGGGAGCGCAGGACAAACAAGTGGAAGTGAAAACGGCCGGCGTCACGGAGGTGGATTTCAATCTCGCGCCGGCCGCAGGAGCGAAAAAATGATCCGGTACCCGCTGGCCCTCGCGCTTGCGGCGTCGTTGTTGGCTTCGGTCGCGCTCGGCGGAGAGGCGGCCAAGACGGGCGTCATCAAGGGAACGATCGCGGCGGGCGGGAAACCGGCAGCGGACGTCGTCGTCTCGGTCGAAGGAGTCGCGCAGGGCCAGACCAAGGCGCAGGCTTCGAGCAAAACCAAAGCGGTGATGGACCAAAGGGCCCTCAAGTTCATCCCGCGTGTTTTGCCGGTCATCGTCGGCACGACAGTCGATTTCCCAAATCACGACAAGACCTTCCACAATGTTTTCTCCAACTCCGAGGCGAAGAAGTTCGATCTCGGCCTCTATCCTTCGGGACAGAGCCGCAGCGTGACGTTCGACAAGCCCGGCGTCGTAAAGATTCTCTGCAACGCGCATCCGAATATGGAAGCGTATATTGTCGTGAAAAATCACCCTTACTTCAGCGGCGCCGATGCGCGCGGAAACTATACTCTGAGCGGTGTTCCGCTCGGCAAATACCGGGTCGAAGTTTGGCATCCGCAGTTGGGGACAAAAACAGTTCCTGTAGAGCTGGTTCGGGAAGGCGAAGTTCTCGCGATCGATATCGACTTGAAAGGAAAGTGATTTCTGTTTCGGCCAGGCCTGTGGGAGCGTTGGCACCGAGGGGTGTCAAGGCGCCAATTTTGGTTTGGGCATGTGCCGACCGAGGGTTTTTTCGGGCTCTAAGGATGTCCCGCAGGATGGTTCTTATGGCGTGTTACAATGACGCGCAAAACATGGGAGCCGTAAGAAACAGAGCAACAATTCGTCCGATTCTGACTGGGCCATATCCATTTCCCCGTGGAGGGTTTTGGCAATGAGGAAACGAACTTTCGCTTCCTTCCGCGAACTGGATCGCTTCGGTCTATTAGTTCAGTTGTCCGCCGTTCTTCTGCTGTTGCTGGTTTCGGCTACGGCCGCTTGGCCCGAAGAGGCTCCCGTCCCCGGCAAAGAGCCCACCTACGTCGGCAGCGAGGTCTGCAAGGCCTGCCACGTGCCTCAATTCGAAAAATTCTCCCAGACCCAGATGGGCAAGATTTTTCTGTTCAACGCGCGCAGCCTGCGCGAGAAGCAGGCGTGCGAGTCGTGCCATGGTCCGGGCAGCAACCACGTCGCCGCGGGAGGGGGAAGAGGCGTCGGCGGCTTGATCACGTTTCGCAAAGATTCCGGAGAGAGCGCGCAAGCTTGGAACGGCGCGTGTCTCCAATGCCACGAGAAGGGGATTCAGACTTATTGGGAGGCGAGCCCGCACGCGAGCCGCGGCTTGTCTTGCGTTAACTGCCACACCGTGATGCAGAAAACGACCGACCGGCACCAATTGGCGAAGCTCGACGACAAGACGCCGTTTTTCACCAAACGCGCCGACATCGAAGTCTGCGGCCAGTGCCACCTCCAGCGCAAAGCTCAATTGATGCGCTCGTCGCACATGCCGATGCGCGAAGGGAAGATCGGCTGCAGCGATTGCCACAATCCTCACGGCGGTCCCAACCCGTCACAGCTCAAGCAGGCGAGCATCAACGAGAACTGCTACACCTGCCATACCGAGCGGCGCGGCCCGTTCTTGTGGGAGCACCCGCCGGCCTTCGAGAATTGCGCCAACTGCCACGAGCCGCACGGCTCGGTCAACGACCGGCTCCTCAAAGTGACCGATCCGCGCCTCTGCACGCAGTGCCATATGGTGACGCAACATCCCGCCAACCCGCGAGGCCGCACCTCGGTATTTTTCTTCAACAGGAGCTGCACCAACTGTCATAGCCAGATTCACGGCTCGAATCATCCCGCAGGGATGTTCTACCAGCGTTGAGGAGATCCGACATGGAACGGACAAAGCTTTATCTTGTCGCTGGAAGCTTAGCGTTCGGTCTTTTCTCGGCCTGTCCCTCATGGGCGGAAGTCGAAGTCGGCGACGTTGTGATGGGCGGTGAGCTGGAAGTCGGCGGCCTGCCCGGCCAGCGAACCGGCAGCAAAGCCAAATTCGAGGAGTACCGGGACGTCGGGGTGGGCGGCTGGATAATTCCGGAGCTTCAGTTTTTCGTCGGCGGCAAAAAGGAAGATTTTTACGCGAACTTCGACTCCACCAAGCCGGGATTCCGCGA
>DASXRG010000252.1:0-7506 GCA_036506735.1 Binatia bacterium
CTTGCAACGCATGCAGCTTGGCAACTTGCCGTGATTGTGGCAAGAGTAACTCCATTGTCACGGCACGGAGGAGTTTATGAAGCGCAAGAGAACGCCGATTAAATGGCCCGATGGCGCGCGCATCGCGATCACGCCTTGCGTCGCGTTCGAGACCTGGCCGGAGGATCTGGGCGGCGCCGGGTCGATGCAGCAGGAAAACCGGCGCGCCTATCCAAAAAACGCGACCACCAAGAAAAGTCTCGCCAGCATCACCGACCGCGAGTTCGGCGAGCGCGTCGGCGTCTTTCGCTTTCTGGAAATTTTCAAAAAAGAGGGCATACAGACGACGTGGTTTCCCACCGGCATCACGATCAAAAATTACCCCGACGTGATCAAGGAGGCGGTGGCGCAAGGCCACGAGATCGGCACCGAGACCTGGATACACGACTACAGCTACATGAAAAAAAGAGATCAGGAGAAGAAAGACCTGCAACGCACCGTGCAGGCGGTGAAAGACGTGGTGGGCAAGCCGCCCAAGGGATATCTTTCGACCGGCGTGGCGCCGAGTGCGGACACGGTGGAGATCATCGCCGAGCTGGGCTACGCCTATTGGATGGATCCGCAGCACGAGGAGACGCCGTACACGCTCAAGGTCAGGAACAAAGAGCTGACGGTGCTCTCCTACTTTCAGGATCTCAACGACTATTCCAGCTACCAGCGCGCCGGGCGCACGCCGCGCGATCTGCTTCAGATGTGGAAAGACACCTTCGATTGCATGTACGAAGAAGGGGAGAGCGATCCGAAATTCATGATCTGGGGCAATCATCCGTTTGTCGGCGGCCGGCCGTTTCGCGCCGTGCTGCTGCGCGAGTTCATCCGCTACGCCAAAGGACATTCCAAAGTCTGGTTCGCGCGCGCGGGCGACATCGTGAAATGGTATCGCGAGAATTACCGCGACAGTCAGGTCGAAGAGTGGCCGAACTTCGCCATTGCCGGAAGAGCAGGGAAGAAATCGGACTTACTAAAATCATAGGAGCCGCGAGCACGCAGCGAAAAATCTCTCCTTTGGGAATAGATCCAGGTGGCGAAGAAAGACGCACGGCAGGAAACTTTAAAGAAGGGCTTGACGCGGCTGCGCGAATCCGGAATCGATACGGAGAACGTTTCCGCTGCGGCGATACCGTCGCTCACTAGCCGTCTCGGAAAAGATCATGACATCGACCTGGCCATCGCGTTTTTTCTCGGCCGCGTCGCCGATAAGGCCGCGCTCGACGCCTTGACTCAAATAGAACGGACCACCGCCTCGAAGGACATTAAGCGCGAGGCGCGCCGGTCTCTTTTTAAGCTGGCGCAAAAAGGGCTGAGCGTGCCGCGCGCGCAGGAGACCGCCGCCGCGGCGCAGCGGCCTGTGCTCAAGGCCGGCCCGGAGCTGGAAGCGTATATCTCTTCCGTGGACGGCCCCGGCGTGCGGCTTGTCTGGCTCACGCGGCCGCAATCGGACGGCGGTCTCCAGTTGTTGCAGGGAATGGTGAGCGACCGGACCGGTTTGGAGCGCGCGAGTGGAACGGTGGTCAAGCGCAAGGAGCTGCGCAACCGGGCTCAGGAGATCAAGGAGAGTCACGGAGTGTCGATGATCCCGGTGCCATGGGAGTATGCGGATCAGATGCTGTACGAAGGCTATGAAAGGGCGAAGTCGCTCGGCCACAGCGGGCCGGAGCACTTCGCTTCTTTGCGCGCGGCCTTCAATCCGCTCAAACCCAAGCCGGCGCCACACCCGATCCACAATCGTCTCAGCGTGGAGAGCGCGCGCGGGGAAAATTGGCGCGAGCGCTCGCGGCGGCTGCTCGACGAGCCGGAGTTTCGTCTCTGGATAGTCGACGAAGATTGGATGAAGCCGCACCTTCGGCGTATCGAGGAGGCGCAGGAAAGCCGCCTCGTTCTCAACGAGGTCCAAAAAGAGGAGCGCTTCGCCGCGATCGTACGCGACGCCGCGCGCGAGATTTTCGCCGGCGAAAGCGGCGCGATCTTCCGCCGCCGAATGGAAGACATGGCGCTCTACCTGCGGGAGACCGGCCGCGCGGACCTCGCCAAGCTCGCGCTGGCGGTCGCGCTGCAGCTGGCGGAAGGCGAAGTCGGGATCCTGGATATATCGTTTCTCACCGGTCTCGTGCAGAAAAGCCTCGCCTTCCATTTGAGCCGGAGCAAAGAAAAGGCGGCCGAAGAGCCGTCGTTCATCGTCAAGCCTTAGCGGATCAACCGAAAAAGAGAAAATCTCAGGGTCATGGCCAAACTGCGGCCAGCAAAAAGAAAATACCGCGAACTCGCCGCCAAACTACGCGCCGGCCTGAAGCAAAATTTGCGGCTCGCCCGGGCCTTGCCGGAATTTTTTCGCCGACAAATTACCCTGGCGCAGGCGGAAGAAGAGATCGAGCGGAGGCTGGAAAGCCGCGCGGAGAGTTTTTTGCAACTCGCCCGCACGCGGATTTACGGCCGTGCAGACAGCCCTTACCTCAAGCTGCTCAAGATCGCCGGGTGTGATTTCGCCGATCTCGAGACGCACGTCCGGCGCGACGGTCTCGAGGCGGCGTTGGCGGATTTGGCGCGCGCCGGAGTTTTATCTCACCGCGGATGAATTCAAAGGCAAAAAAGAGGTCTGCCGCGGGCGCGAATCTTTCCGGGTCTCCTTGGGGGATCTCGAGCCGGCCGAGCCGTCGCCCGGTTTTATGACGCAGACGAGCGGCAGCACCGGCGCGCCCGTGCGCTCGATCGTCCCCCTGGCGCGGATCGCCATTCAAGCGTTGGAAGTAGCGATCTTTTTCTCCGCCCATGGCCTGTTCGGCCGGTCGCACGCGATCTACGACGCGATTCTGCCGGCGGGCGGCGGCATGAGGAATCTCCTGATCAACGCCAAATTGGGCATCGATACGGAATGCTGGTTTGCCCGCACTCTGCCGCGCAAGAATTATTTGGGCCGCGGCTACCAGTATCTCAGCACCTATTCGATCGTGATGATGGGAAAACGATACGGCCCCGGTTTTCCGCGGCCCGAATTTATCGACATCAAAAACATCGGACGTATCGCCCGCTGGATTTCCGACCATCGCGCGCGGAGCAAAACCTGCTGCATCAGGACCTCCGCCAGCAGCGCGACGCGCGTTGCGCAGGCGGCTCTGGAGACGGGCGTGTCGCTGGAAGGGGCGACATTCATCGTCGTGGCCGAGCCTTTTACGGAAGCCAAGCGCGACCAGATCCATCGGTCGGGCGCCGCCGCCGCGCCGCAGTATGGATTCAGCGACGGCGGCTCGGTCGGAATGGGCTGCGGCAATCCGCTCGTTCCGGACGACGTTCACGTCAACCGACATACGTTTGCCGTGATTCCGCATCCCCGGCCGTTGAATCGGGACGGTGCGCCGATCCGCCCGCTGCTTTATACGACGCTGCTGCCCATGGATCCGAGACAGCTGCTGAACGTCGAGAACGGCGACTATGGAATCCTCGAAGAGAGGGATTGCGGTTGCGCTCTCGGGAAGGTGGGCCTGACGCAGCACCTGCACCGGATCAGGAGCTACGAGAAATTCACCAGCGAAGGGATGAATTATTTCTACGGCGACCTCTACGACTTGTTCGAGAAGATTCTCCCGTTAGAGTTCGGCGGCGGCCCGGGCGATTATCAGCTCGTCGAGGAAGAAGACGAGAACGGGCAGACGCAGCTTACCCTGCGGGTGCATCCGGACGTTTCCAACCTCGACGAGGCCGCGCTTATCCGGCGGCTGCAGCAAGAGCTTGCCAAGGGCCTTTGGGGAAGAGAATTTCAGACGAAAATCTGGCAGGATGCCGGCACGTTCAGAATCAGGCGGGAAGCTCCGCATAGCGGCGCGCGGGGAAAAATTTTGCCGCTGCATATGGCCAGGCTTTAATCCAGCTTGAAACGCAGCAGATCCTGCTCGATCGGGCCTTCCTCGCGATAAATTTTAGTCTTGGCGAACCAGCGTACTTCCGGCGCGTACCATTGCTCGGAGATCAGCTCTCCCGTTTGCGCCGCGTAGGTCTCGATCCTGAAAGCCGCGAATTTTCCGGCCGGAACGGTGATCTCTTCGACGGCTGCGACCACGACCTCGGTATCGATGTTCTGCACGCGCTTTTGCTCCGGGCTTTCGACGGCGTAACTGTTGCGCCATTGCTTGCCCGCCTCCAGCGGCCAGGTGAGCGGCAGCGAAGGCGGATCGTTCTTGATCACGGTTTTGCCTCCCGAGAGAGTCGCCAGCACGCCGAGAGTACCTTTTGCGTGCGGGTATTCGTTCCGCCCGATCGCGAGAACGTAGGCGGGGATCTTCTCGAACAGCTCTTCTCTCGCGACTTCGTTGAGAACGATTCCTTTAACTCCCGCCGCGCTGAATAGATATTGCCATTGATAGCCGGCTTTCCATTCGGGACTGCGCGCCTGCAGCCGGTCGCGCTGTGGCCGGTGCGTGGCGACCCACTGGGTGAAGGCTTGCTGCATCTCGCGCTCGAAACTATTTTTGGTCAGGCCGAAACTCTGCGGGAAATTGTCCGATTGGAAGTAGTCCATGATTCCCGCCGCGCCTTTCTTTGCGATCAGCTTGTGCACGGCGAGAAAGGCCAGGTTATACGTTGCCGCTCTGCCCTTGGGCCGATCCAAAACTCGCAGCCAACCGACGACGCTCTCGAGGTCGGAGAGCCGCGGCGGTGAAGTCTCGTAGCGCGATAGCTCGCGCTCGGCGCGCGACAGCGACGACTCGTAACTTTCCCAACCGAGCGCGTCCATGACCTTGGCGGCGACCCAATCGGCAAAGCCTTCCTTGAGCCACAGGCTCCGCGGCTGCTTGCCGCCGATCAAGACGTACTCCAGGTTATGGCCGTAGTCGTGCGCCAAAAGTCGCAGCAGCATGCCCCACGATTGTCCCCGGGCGCTTTCCATATTGACGTGGAGCTCGTTTTCGTGCGCCACGGCCAAAGTCAGCCGGATGTTGTCCTCGCGGATTCTGGCAAAGTCGTCGGTGTAATACGAATAGGCGTTGGGGTCTTTGTAAAGTTGCAGATAAAACGGCTCGACGCGCGGCAGGCCGAGATCTTCGGCGCACACGGTCATGATCGCGGCGATCGCTTGCTCCAGCCCTTTGACCTGCTGCGGGCTCGTGGGCCTGAGAGCGGGCGGGTTCGATACCGGTACGAGCAGCGGCCGTTCGGGCAGGCTGCACGCCGCTAGCGCCAGCGGCAGCAGTAAGAAAAGTAATCCGCGTCGGTTAACCTGCGGCATCATTTTTCAAGCTTCCACGGAAAGGCTTTCAAATCGCTAGAATTATCGGGCAACGTCCGAGATCTGTCAATCCGGACGGCAACAAACTTGCGCGGCGCTGCTTGACTTCGAACCACGCCGTTTGCATACTTGCGTTTCTTCTATGCCGACGCGGACGTTTTTTTTGGTTTGCGCGCTGCTCCGGTGCTGGCTCGCCGCGGATTTTGCATTGGGCGAGGAAAAAAAGTTGGAGCGGTTTCTCCTGTCCAATTCCACGATAACGGAAAGCCGCGCGCTCTTATACATGGCGCAGGAACTCAGGCTTTTTGAAAAATACGGCCTGGATGTGCGGATCGTCAACATCCGCGGCGCAAGCTAGAACTCATTCCCGAGAAGGACGTCGGCATCCTTCCCACGGGTCTGACCTCGCCTTACGACAGGATCAACGTACTGCTTACGGGCAAAGTCGATGCGGTCACGGCGATCGCAAGCAGCATCGAGCGAATCGAGGCGCACGGCATCAAGCTCAACGTGCTGGCGGCGAGCGAGAAACAAGGGGTCGATGCCTCCGGCGGCGATTTCTTCACGACGCGCGAGTTGCTCAAAAGCCGCCCGGGCCAGGTCAAGGCGCTGCTCAAGGCGTTTAGCGAGGCGATCAGGATGGGCCGCGAGAACAAAGACCTGTTTAATCGCGTCATGCGCAAGACCATGAAGGAGGAAAATCCGAAAGTGCTGGAGGCGCTCTATCGGAGCCACTATTTCCTTGGGACCGAGACCCACAACGCGCGCCCGTTGGAAAGGGCGCTGGATTTGGACATCAAAGACTTGAGCGTTACGGTGCCGGAGCTCAAAGGCAGAAAAGCCGCCGACTTTATCGACGCCCGGTCTTCTTACAGAAATTGAAAAGGAAGGGTTCTTTCCCTGGGCCAGACCGTAGACCTTCAAAACTCTCTAGGGGCGCAGAAAAGCAGAAAAACGATAACCGAGAACTGAAGGGTTTTAGCGGGTCTATTGACTGCTATTTCCTACGAGTGTTGTCGCCTTGTCGATTTTTGCCAAGAGCTTGCATTTTTTTGCATTTGGACGCCCATGCCGGCCATTAACAAGCATCAAGGCTTACCATTTTGCGCCGCGAAATTCGTTGCGGCTTGTGGCCAACCCGTTGTAAAATCTGGCATGCTTTCTGCTGCATTTTTTACCCGATCAAATTCAAATTCCAAGGAGGCCAATATGTCCATCCATAAGCTGATCGTTCTCATCGCCGCATTCATGCTGGCGTCATTTGTGGGGTCGATGCCGGTTAGGGCGCAAGTAGTTTGCGACCCCAACGATGTCAATGCCGACTGCGATAACGATGGGATACCCAACGGGCAGGATACGTGTGATAACAACCTTCCCGGGGATTGTGACGGCGATACGATCCCGAACGACCAAGATACGTGTAACAACGACCTTCCCGGAGACTGCGACGGGGACGGAATAGCGAACGATCTGGACCCGTGCGAGAACAATGCTCCCGACGCCGATTGCGACAACGACGGGGTGGTAAATGCAGATGACGACTGCCCTGACACGGTTGCGGGGACGCCCCTGGTTCTCGGCAACACGACCTGCGTCGCGTCGGGCCTCGATACGGTCTTGCCGAGCGGATGCAGCCTTTCCGAGTCGCTCGCCGAAGACCTTCTCGATTGCGCCCAGGGCGCCACGAACCATGGAAAATTCGTGAGCTGCGTCGCGAAAAAGCTAAACGCGCTCAAAAAAGCGAAAGTTATTTCCGGCAGCCAGAAAGGCCAACTCCAGAGCTGCGCCGCGCAATCGAATGTCGGGCAGAAGACCAAGCCGCCCAAGCCGTAAATTAAACGCTGCGTAATCTACAGGGCCGGCTCCTCTTCGTCGCGGGACGGACGGAGCTGGCCCTTTTTTTGTGCGAACGGTCGGTCGGCGCGGCGCCGGAGAGGGATTTCACGTTGACAGCGCAAATTTATTGGTTCAGCATCAGCGCGAGAGGAGTCGAGCCATGTGGCGAATCGTTTTCGCTGGGCCGGTACTAGCGGTCTTGTTGAGTCTTTGCGTTGCAGCGCTCAGCGTCGAGGCATACGCTCAGGCGACCAAGGCGTCGTCCGAAAGCAAAGCAGTCATGGACGAGCTGCGCGCGATTAAAAAAGACTTGCAAGAGCTCAAGGAGGGGCAAAAAACCCTTAGGCAAGAGATGCTGGAGCTGAAAAAGCTTTTAACCGACGACGAGCCAAGTGAGCCGCCGAAACCCAAGG
>DASXRG010000253.1:0-11037 GCA_036506735.1 Binatia bacterium
CAGGGCGTCGTTCACTTCACCGACGCGATCCAAAACGTCCCGGAGAAATTCCGCTCCAAGGCGACGCGGACCAAAACCGCCGGCCCGGCCCCGCGCGTGGACGGCGACAAGGCTTCGATCATGTTTCAAAAACGGGGCGAGCTGATGGTTGTCCAGGCGCTGCTCAACGACAAGGCTCCGGCGAAGTTCGTCGTCGATACCGGCGCCAGCTATACGACGATCTCGCATGCGACGGCAAAGGATCTGCAGATCAATCTGGATAACGTTTCCACGGTGATTTCGCTCCAGACCGCCAACGGAGTCATCGAGGCGCCGCTGGTCAGCGTCCGCTCGCTGGAGGTCGGCGGGGTCGCGCTTAAAGACGTGACCGTGGCGGTTCATGACGTCTTTCCCGACCCCTCCATCGCCGGCCTGCTCGGTCTCAACTTCTTGAGCCAGTTTAGGCTCGACATCGACAGCAAGAACGGAATACTGTATTTGGAGAAAAAATAATTCGACTTCGCAGCCTGCCCACAGGGTTTCATATTGCCGTCAGCCCGCCCGGGAGTCTCTCGGAGGGATCGATGCGTGGGGACGAGAAGCATCAAGCGTACTGCAGAATTTTTCTTGGAACGCTCGTGCCGCGTAACACGAATGTATCGCATCGGCCCGGAGAGAGATTTCCGGGCGGGCGGTAGTTGGGCGTTTATAGCCGGCCTGCTATCTTCTGGACCCCGGAAAATCCATGATGGAAGAGCGCGAGCCGACGAGCTGTTTGATCTCTTCCAGGTATCTCTTGACGTCGACGATCAAACGCGGCCGGTTGGGGAGGAAAGGAAGGAGCGCGTAATTCAGGTAATCCGCTTTGAGAATGTGGCACTCCTTGCAGGACGCCACGGTGTTTTCCGGAATATCCAGCCCGCCTTTCGACAACGGCACCAGATAATCCCTGACTTTAGAATCGTACCTGCCGCCGAAAAAAGAGAGCCGCCGGCCGCAGTAGCTGCAAAGCTTGGCGGCAATGAATGACTTGGCACAGAAAGACTTAACTTCTCCCATCCCGCCCCATCATCGAACCGACTGCGAACGTCAGGTCACGAGCAGCCGCTCACCGCGCCGCAGTTCATGCACTTGTAGCACGCGCCGCTCCGAATCATGATCGCGCCGCAGTCCGGGCACGGCGGCGCATCTTGCTGGTAGAGACTGGTAATGCTGCTGATCGTGCCGACCGGCGCACCGCCGCGCGGCGCGGTCGCGGCGAGCTGAACGGCTTTCTTCTCGCCGCCGTCCTCTTCCTCGCCGCTTTCCTTGATCACCCCGACCTCCCGCTGCGCGTCGCCGTCGAGAAACTTGGTCGCGAGCCAGCGGAAGATGTAATCCATGATCGACTTGGCGATCGGGATGTTGGGATTCTTGGTGAAGCCCGACGGCTCGAAGCGCATGTGGCTGAACTTGTCGACTAGAGCTTTCAACGGCACGCCATACTGGAGCGCTATGGAGATCGCCGTCGCGAAGGAATCCATCAACCCCGAGATCGTCGAGCCCTCCTTCGACATAACGATGAAGATCTCGCCGGGTTGGCCGTCTTCGTACATGCCGGCCGTGATATAGCCTTCATGGCCGGCGATGTCGAACTTGTGCGTGATCGATTTCCGCTCGTCGGAGAGCTTCCGCCTCAAGGGCCGGGACTCCTTGGCCTCGGCCTTGGCTGACTTGCTTTCCTCCTTCGAAGTATTGAGCGGTTGGGTGCGCTTGGAGCCGTCGCGATAAATCGCGACCGCCTTGACGCCGAGCTTCCAACCTTCGATGTAGGCCTGCATGATCTCATCGACGGAGATATCGCTGGGCATGTTGATGGTCTTCGAGATGGCTCCCGAAATGAAGGGCTGCACCGCACCCATCATTTTCAGGTGGCCCATATAATGAATAGTCCGGCTGCCGTTTTGCGGCTTGAAGGCGCAGTCGAACACCGGCAGGTCTTCGTCCCTGAGGTGCGGCGCGCCTTCGATCGTCTCGTGCTCCTCGATGTATTCCATGATCTCCTGGATCTGCTTGACGTCGTAGCCGAGACGCTTGAGCGCGCGCGGCACCGTGTGGTTGACGATCTTGAGCAGGCCGCCGCCGACGAGCTTCTTGTATTTCACCAGCGCGATGTCCGGCTCGACGCCGGTCGTGTCGCAGTCCATCATGAAGGCGATCGTGCCGGTCGGAGCGAGCACGGAAATCTGCGAATTTTTAACCCCATGGGACTCCGCCTCTTTGCAGGTCTGGTCCCACGCCTCGCGCGCCGCAGTGAGAAGATCCAACGGCACGTGCGACGTTGAGATTTTGTAAGCATGGGACCGATGCTTGTTCAGCACGCGCAGCATCGGCTGCCGGTTGGTCGAGTAACCCGGGAAAGGTTCCAGGCTCTTGGCGGTACGGGCGGACTGGAGATATCCTTCGCCGGACATGAGGGCGGTGATTGCCGCGGCGTAGGCGCGGCCCGCGTCCGAGTCGTAGGGAAGGCCGAGAGACATGAGCAGCGCCCCGAGGTTGGCGTAGCCCAGTCCCAGCTCGCGGAACGCATGGGCGTTGCCGGCGATCTCCGGCGTCGGATACGATGAGTTATCGATGAGAATATCCTGGGCCAGGATGACGATATCGACCGCGCGGCGGAAAGCTTCGACGTCGAAGACGCCGTCGTCGCGCAAGAACTTGAGCAGGTTGAGCGATGCCAGATTGCAGGCGGAGTTGTCCAGATGCATGTACTCCGAGCATGGATTGGAGGCGTTGATCCGGCCCGTGTTCGAGCAGGTGTGCCAGTCGTTGATGGTCGAATCGAACTGCATTCCCGGATCGCCGCAATGATGGGTCCCCTCCGCGATCATCTTTAGGAGGTCGCGCGCCTTGTACGTGGCGCACACCGCGCCGTCCTTGACGAAGCGGGTTTTCCACTCGCGGTCTTCCTGCACGGCCTGCATGAATTCGTCCGTGACGCGCACCGAGTTGTTGGCATTCTGGAAAAACACGCTGCCGTAGGCCGGACCGTCGAGACTGGAGTCGTAGCCGGCTTCGATGAGCGCCCAGGCTTTTTTCTCCTCCTCGACTTTGCACTTGATGAAATCTTCGATGTCGGGGTGATCGACGTTGAGAATCACCATCTTGGCCGCGCGCCGGGTTTTTCCGCCGGATTTGATCACGCCGGCCGAAGCATCGGCGGCTTTCATGAAGGAAACCGGGCCGGAGGCGGTCCCGCCGCCCGCGAGCTGCTCTTTGGCCGAGCGGATTCTCGAAAGGTTGACGCCCGAGCCGGAGCCGCCTTTAAAGATGATGCCTTCCTTGCGGTACCAGTCCAAAATAGATTCCATCGTATCGTCCACCGAGAGAATGAAGCAGGCGGAGCATTGCGGCTTTTTCTCGATGCCGCAGTTGAACCAGACCGGGCTGTTGAAGCAGGCCTTTTGATGGACGAGGATGTGAGTCAGCTCGTCGGCGAAGATCTCTGCATCGTCGTCGCTGGCGAAATATCCGTCGGCCCGGCCCCAGGCGGTTACCGTGTTGACGACCCGGCCGATCAACTGCCTCACGCTGTGCTCTCTCTGCGGGCTGCCTAACGGGCCGCGGAAATATTTGGAGACCACCACGTTGGTGGCCATCTGCGACCAGAATTTGGGGATCTCGACGTTGGTCTGCTCGAAGACGACCTTACCCGTTTCATTCATTATGGTCGCCGACCGGCCCTCCCACTCGATCTCGTCGTAAGGCTCGGACCCGGCGCGGGTGAAATAACGCTCCAGCCTGAGGCCGCTCTTTGCCGGTGACTGGGTTTGGATTCCCTCTTCCGCCTGCTGCGGTGCCGCTTTTGCCATTTTCCTCTTCTCCCTTTCTGGGGGCGGCCCATCCTAGGTCTTGTGGGCCTCCCTCTCAGTTTACCCCATATATTGTTGTGTAAAAGGCTTTATGAGACTTTTAAAAATATTTGTCAAGAAAAATTTTTGGTTCTGATAAAAAATAAAAAATCCGCTAAAAGTGCTGCTCAGAAGCGAATCTTTCGGTCGCGGCCGATAGGCATCTTCGCTGCGCTCGGAATCCCAAAGCGCAGATCTCAAAGCACAGATAGAATTTGAGATCTGAAATTTGCCATCCCGAAGGGCTCGGCTTCCGCGGAGACGCAGGTTTCGCCTCGGCCGCCGACCTAGCCTACCGGAGATTTCGGTGGAGTCTTGTTGGTATTTTTGCTACAAACGAGAGTCGAGAAGATGGAAAAGCGCGATCCGGAAATAGCCAAGTTGGGCGAGGTCCTGGACAAGTCGCTCAAGCGGCTGGACCCTTCCGGCAGGCTGGTGGAATACGGCGTGTGGCCGATATGGAATGAAGCCGTCGGCGACACGATCGCCCGCAACGCGCAGCCGGAAAAAATTCGCCAGGGGACGCTGTTCGTCAAGGTGTCGAGCCCGGTTTGGATGCAGCAGCTCCAATACCTGAAAGAGACCGTGGCGGAAAAGCTCAACCACGCGCTCGGGAAAGAAGTGGTAAAGAATCTCTTCTTTTTCATCGGCAGCGTGCGGGCCGAGACCGCCGAGCAGAAAGCCGCCGCTCAGGAATCTCCCGCCGCGTCCGTCTCGCAGCCAAGTCTCGACGAAGAGACGCTGAGCCCAGTCAAGGACCCGGAAATCCGCCGCGCGCTGAAAAGACTGTTCGCCGCTCACTCCCGCAAGCGTAGAAGCTAAATCAAAAAGCCTCGCCCGCCAAAATGGCGCTCATCTCGGGCGTGTATTCCCGTTCTTTGGCGTACACGATCAGCGGCGGCATGATCTTGAGTTCGCTACCGGCGCCCTTGATCCCTTCCGCCAAGACGAAAGCCGCGCCGCTTTCTGCAAACGAATGGACCAGTCTTATGCGCTTGGGCTCCAGACGTGCTTCGCGCATGGTATGAAGCAGGTCGACCATTCGCGTCGCCGGATAAACCACCGCGATTCTGCCGCCGCGACGCAGCAGATAGGCGGCCGCGCGCAGAAAGTCCGGCAAATCGGCCGCAATCTCGTGGCGCGCGACCCTCTTTTCACCGTCGGGATTGATCCTGCCGCTGCCGAGACCCCGGTAGGGCGGGTTGCAAACCGCGACGTCGAATCTGCCGGCGGAAAAATTCCGCTTTATCTTCCGCACGTCTCCCTGGACGATCGAGACGCGGCCCGTCAAATCATTCAGCGCGACGCTGCGCGCGGCTCTCTGAGCCATCGGCTCCTGAATTTCCAAACCCGTAACTTTGAGCGCCGGGCCGAGCGCGGCCAGAATCAGCGCCACCACGCCGTTGCCGGTCCCGAGGTCGATGACTCTTTCCGCCCCTTGCGCCGCCGCGAAATGCGCCAGCAGCAAGGCGTCGAGCGAGAAGCGGTATCCGGTCTTGCTCTGAATGACCGACAGCCTGCCCCGCAAGAGCGCGTCGAGCGTCTCGTCCGATAAGTTTTGTTTCCCCATACGCTTGCAAATTGGGCCGCTTTTTTATATTAGCGTGAGGGCTACCTGCTTCTCTGCACACACACAAAACATGCTTTTTATTTTCCGTCAAATCGGCAGCTTTACCCTGCGCCATCTTTCCGAAATGGGGCGCATGTTTATTTTTCTCCTCTCGGCCTTCGCTCTGGCGTTCCGCCGGCCGGCCAAACTTCGCCTTATCGTCTATCACCTCAAGACCATCGGCGTCGATTCTCTTTCGGTCGTGCTGCTCTCGGGCTTTTTTACCGGCATGGTGATGGGTTTCCAGGGTTATTACAGTCTTAGAAAGTTCAGCGCCGAGAGCTGGCTCGGCTCCGCCGCGGCCCTGGGGCTGCTGCGGGAGCTGGGCCCGGTGTTGTCGGCATTCATGGTTACGGGAAGAACCGGCTCGGCGATGGCCGCCGAGCTGGGCACGATGAGGGCGACCGAACAGATCGATGCGCTCTACTCGATGGCGATCAACCCGGTCAAATATCTGGTGTCGCCGCGCATCATCGCGAGCCTGATCGCGATGCCTCTCCTGACGGCCATTTTCGACGTCGTCGGAATCTACGGCGCGTACCTTATAGGCGTCGGGTTGCTGGGCGTGAGCTCCGGCAGCTACTTCGCCGGGATGGAGAATGCCGTCGTCTTTCAAGACGTCTACAGCGGCTTTATAAAATCCTTGAGCTTCGGTTTGATCATCACGTGGGTCTGTTGCTACAAAGGATTCCACGCTCCTCCGATGGCCACCGGCGTGAGTCAGGCCACCACGGAGTCGGTGGTTCTTTCATTCGTGCTCATCCTGGTGTGGGATTATTTTCTCACCTCCATTATGCTTTAAATCACTGCAAACAAATGATACGAGTTACTGACTTACACAAAAGTTTCGGCAGCCAACAAGTCCTCAAAGGCGTCAATCTGGACTTCGTTTCGGGAAAGATCACCACGATCGTGGGGACGAGCGGCTGCGGCAAGACGGTCCTTTTGAAGCACCTGAACGCGCTGCTCTTGCCGGACCGTGGCGCGGTGCTTGTGGACAGCGTGGACATCACCAAGCTGAGACAGAAAGAGCTTTATGAAATGCGCGGACGGTTCGGCGTTCTTTTTCAGGGCGCGGCCCTGCTCGACTCGATGACCATCTTCGACAACGTCGCCTTCCCGCTGCGGGAAAAAACCAAGACCCCCGAACCCGAAGTTCGGAAAAAAGTGGAAGAGCGCCTGGACCAGGTCGGCCTCGAAGGCATGGGCTACAAATACCCGGCGGAATTGAGTGGCGGAATGAAAAAACGCGCCGGGCTGGCGCGGGCCCTGGTGACGGACCCGGAGATCGTCCTGTTCGACGAGCCGACGACCGGTCTCGATCCGATCTTGGCGGCCAGCATCCACCAGCTCATCGCCCGGACTCAGCAGACTTTCGGTTTCACGGGCGTCGTCGTCAGCCACACCATCCCTCAGGTATTTGAAATTTCCGACTACGTCGCGATCCTCGCCAACGGCGTGATCGAGGAGGCCAAGCCGGCAAAAGAGTTTCAGGCGTCCAAGAATCCGATCGTGCAACAATTCATCCGGGGTGAAACGGAAGGTCCGATCCAGGTGTTGTAGGAGCATTCACCAGTGAACCAGACACGCACCGAAATCATCGTGGGCATCTTTGTCGTCGCCGGACTTCTCTGCCTGGGCTATCTTGCGATCCGCTTGGGCAAATTGGAAGTGATGGGGAACAGCGGATACGTCGTCTACGCCGATTTTTCATCGGTCGCCGGATTGAAGCCGGGCGATCCGGTCGAGATCGCCGGCGTCAAAGTCGGCCGCGTGGAGGCGATTACTCTAGCGGATGAAAAGGCCCGTCTTCGCCTGCGGATCGATGAGAACGTCAAGCTTTCGGAGGACACGATCGCGTCGGTCAGGTCGCGCGGGCTGATCGGCGATAAATTTGTCTTGCTGAGCCCGGGGGCCTCCGACAAGATGATCGCCTCCGGCGGCAAAATCCGCGAGACCGAATCGCCGAAGGACCTGACCGATCTGATCGGCACCTACATCGGGGGAGATCTCACATCCAAAGGAGGGGCGAAGAAAAATGAGCCGGAAGCGCGCGATAAATAACGCAGCGGCGGTGCTCCTGGTTTTCTGCCTCGCGTTTCCGCTGGCGGCAAGCGGCGGCGTCCCGACGGACCAGGTTCGCGCGAGCGTGGACAACATTACCGCCATTCTTAAAAATCCCGCCTTAAAAATCGACTCGAGGAAAAAGGAGAGACGCGACCAATTACGGCGCGCGATCTATTCCCGGTTCGACTTTACCGAGATGGCCAAACGCTCCCTGGGAGCGGAATGGCGCAAGCTCAATCCTCCGCAGCAGGATGAATTTATCCGGCTGTTTACCGATCTGCTGGAGCGCGCCTACGTCGACCAGATAGAAGCTTACAACGACGAGAAATTCGTTTACGTCAAGGAGACCGTCGATCAAGATTACGCCGAGGTCCAGAGCCGGATTGTCACCCCGAAGACGGAATACTCTCTCAATTACCGGGTTCACCTGGTGGGCTCGGAATGGAAAGTTTATGACGTGGTGGTCGAGAATATCAGCCTGGTCAACAACTACCGCGCCCAATTCGGCCGCGTCATCGCGAACCAATCGTATGAAGAGCTGGTTCGACGGATGAGAGACAAGCAGATTCAATCGCCGGTCGAGAAGAAATAGCGAGTCGTCGTTTCTCCCGGGTTTCGGCATGCTTGCCGCGCTGCTGGAGCTTTCCAAGCCCGTCGAACAAAATCCCCTCAAGCTGACCCAGCTTCCGGAGCCGGCGCCCGCTAACCGGGAAGTTCGCGTCCGTATTCGCGCCTGCGGCATCTGCCACACGGATCTGCACACCGTCGAAGGCGACATCGCGCTGCCGAAACTGCCGCTCGTCCCCGGACATCAGATCGTCGGCGTAGTGGACGCGTGCGGAGGCGACGCGAAGCGCTTCAAAGAAGGCGATCGCGTCGGCGTCGCCTGGCTGCGGCGCGCTTGCGGCAAGTGCATCTATTGCCGCAGAGGCGACGAAAACCTGTGCGCGCGAGGCGAGTTCACGGGCTTGCACTCCGACGGCGGCTACGCCGAGCTGACGACGGCCGACGAAGCGTTCGCTTACCACCTTCCGAGCGGCTTTACCGATTTGCAGGCGGCGCCGCTGCTCTGCGGCGGCGTGATCGGCTACCGCGCACTGAAGCTCACCGGGATTCGCCCCGGGGAGCGACTCGGATTGTTCGGTTTCGGCGCTTCGGCGCACATCGTGATCCAGATAGCGCGCTATTGGCAATGCGAAGTTTACGTCTTCACGCGCGGCGCGGAGCACCAGGAGCTCGCGCGAGCGCTCGGCGCGGCCTGGGTCGGCCGCGCCGAAGACGCGCCGCCGGAAAAAGTTCGCGCCGCGATCATCTTTGCGCCCGCCGGAAGGCTGGTCCTCGACGCCTTGCGCGCGCTCGACCGGGGCGGAACCGTCGCGTTGGCCGGGATAACGATGACGCCGATTCCGGAAATCGATTACGCGAATTTGTTATATTACGAGCGCAAAATCCTGAGCGTCGCGAACGCGACGCGGGCCGACGCCGAAGAATTGCTCGCGCTCGCGGCCAAGATTCCCGTACGCACTGAAGTGGAAACTTTTCCGCTGGCCGGAATCAACGAGGCGTTGCAAAAACTGAAGCGCGGGGAGATCCGCGGCGCCGGCGTGGTCGACATCGGAAAATCCGGCTGATTCCTCTCAACGTGCCATGGCAGCCAATATCTACGACGTGATCGTGATCGGCGGCGGCATCGTCGGCCTCGCCAGCGCGATGAAAATGGCCGAGCGGTTTCCGAAATTGCGCCTGCTCGTGCTGGAGAAAGAGCCCGCCATCGCGCGGCATCAAACCGGCCACAACAGCGGCGTCATCCACGGCGGAATCTATTACAAGCCGGGATCTCTCAAGGCCGCCACTTGCGTGACGGGGCGCCGGGCTCTGCTGGATTTTTGCGACCGGAACGGCGTCGCTTACGAGCTGTGCGGCAAAGTCATCGTCGCCACCGATGAAGAAGAGATCCCGCGGCTGGAAGAATTATTCCGGCGCGGCCAAGCAAACCACGTCCCTGGCCTCGAGATGATCGGCCCGGAGCGACTGCGCGAGATCGAGCCTCACGCGCGCGGCGTCCGAGCGGTCTATTCCCCGGCGACCGGCATCATCGACTTCACCAAAGTCGCCGAAGCCTACGCCGCGCGATTGCGCGAGTCGGGCGCGGAGATCCTCACCTCGCGCGAGGTGAAAAATATTCTGCCGCGGCAAGGCGAGCTGATCGTGCAAACTTCCTGGGAAGAATTTCGCTCCCGCTATTTGCTCAACTGCGGCGGCCTTTTTTCCGACCGGATCGCCCGCATGACGTCGGCGCGCGGCGCGTCCGCGAGCGACGACATCTCGGCGCGAGGAGCTTTCGCGAGCGACGAGGCCTCGGAGCGAGAAGTTTTCGCGAGCGACGATTATATCTCCGTTCAAATCGTCCCCTTCCGCGGCGAGTACTATAAAGTCGCTCCGGAAAGAGGCGCGCTGATCAAAGGCCTCATTTATCCGGTCCCCGATCCCAGGTTTCCTTTCCTGGGCGTCCATTTTACCCGCAGCATTCACGGCTACGTGGAGGCGGGGCCGAACGCGGTGCTGGCCTTCGCGCGCGAGGGTTACCGCTGGACCGACGTGAACCTCCGCGACCTCCGCGAGACGCTCGCCTTCAAAGGTTTTCACTCGGTGGCGAGAAAGTATTGGAAGATGGCGCTGGAAGAAAGTTACCGCTCGCTCAGCAAACGGGCTTTCACCAAGGCGTTGCAGCGCCTCCTGCCGGCGATCACGATCGACGACCTCAGGCCCGGCGGATCGGGGGTGCGCGCGCAAGCCGTCGCAGCCGACGGCGCGCTGCTGGACGATTTTGTCATCAAGCGGACCGGCAACGCGATCCACGTGCTCAACGCGCCTTCGCCGGGCGCCACCGCCTCGCTCGCCATCGGAGAGAGAATCGTCGCGACCGCGGCGCAAGCGTTTTCCCTTCAGGATTGATTTCCCGCCATCGTTCCACTAGCTTGAAGCGAACTTAGCACGGAGGAAACTTCCATGATCATCGAGTACAAAGGCCGCCGGCCGAAGATCTCGCCCAAAGCGTTTATCGCGCCCACCGCCGTCCTGATCGGCGACGTGACCGTGGGAGACGATTCGAGCATCTGGTTCGGCGCGGTGTTGCGCTCGGATCAGAATGCTTACCCGATCGTGGTCGGCGCGCGCACGAGCGTCCAGGATAATTGCGTGATTCACCAGGGCGAAGCGCCCACGATTATCGAAGACGATGTCACGATCGGCCACGGCGCGATCATGGAAGGCTGCGTGATTCGGCGCGGCGCCATCATCGGCATGAACGCGACGATTTTGGAGAATACCGAGATCGGCGAAGAGGCGCTCATCGCCGCCGGCAGCGTCGTCGTGCCGCATACGAAAATCCCTCCCCGCGTCCTCGCCGCCGGCAGCCCGGCGCAAGTCAAAAAAGAAATCAGCGGCGAAGCGCTCAACTGGATCAAGATGGGCTCGTCCACTTACATGAAT
>DASXRG010000254.1:0-1527 GCA_036506735.1 Binatia bacterium
GCCGCTCTTTCGCGGCCACCTGAAGCTGGCGGAGCTCAATCTCGCGGCGCCTGCCATCGGTCTCGCGCGCACGGAGGCGAATGAGTTCAATTTTTCGGATCTACTTGCCGGCGAAAAGAAAGAAGAAAAAAAAGAGCAGAAGGGCGGGCTCGATATCACGATCGAGAAGTTCAAGCTATCGGACGGCGTCATCGTCCTTGAAGACAGCGCGATCACGCCGGCGAAGTCCTGGAAGGCGGAAGGGCTCAACTTCGACGTTGAGAACGTCTCGACGCGCGCGGACGGGCCGGCGGGCAAGGCGACGTTGAATCTCACCTTGGCCGGCACGCCGATCGCCATCAACGCAAGCGAGCTTCACCTCACGCCGACCAACGGCCAAGCCGCGCTCAAGTTCGAAGGATTCGATCTCGCGCTGCTGCTGCCTTACGTTCCCACCGACACGCCGGCGACCTTGCAAAGCGGACGGTTGGGCGTCGCGCTCACGCTCAAGTACGGCGGGAAAGAAGGCGCGCAGTTGGACGGCGACGTGCGGCTGGAAAAGCTCGCCGTGTTGCAGCAGGGAAAGCCGCAGCCGTTTCTCTCAGCGCCCGAGCTGAAGATCAATCTCAAAAATATTAACCTGAACAACGGCGTCGTCAATATCGCCCGCGTCGAGGTTGCCGGCGATCCCACGGTCGTCGACACGAGTCTCACTCCGCCGTCGCAATTCGATCTGGCGAAGCTCACAGCTTCCGTCGAAAAGCTGAGCTGGCCGCAAAACGAGCCCGCACTCCTCCAGATCAACTCTCAACTCCCCAAGGGCGGCACGCTCGACGTCGGCGGCACCGTCGTGCTGAAGCCGGTGAAGGCGGACTTGCGGGTGAAATTAAAAGACGCCGATCTCTCCGCCTATCAGCGCTACATTCCGATTTCCGCGCCACTCGGCGGCAAGGCGGAGACCGAGCTGGCTGTGGTCGCCACGATGGACGGCGGCCCGCTTCAAGCCACCGCAACCGGTAAAGCGGCTGTGAGCCGTCTCACGCTCGGCCCGGCTAAAACCCCGGTCGTTTCCATGGAGCAGGCGAGCGTGACCAATATAGATGTCAAGTGGCCGGGGCAGATCAAAATTGCGCGCGTGCTGGTGCGTAAGCCGTCGGCGCTGATCGAGCGCGAAAAAGACGGCTCGTTGCCGCTGCGCGCAATGTTTGGCGCCCCCACGACCAAATCCGATGGACAGGCCGCTCCGGCGAGCGAAACAAAACAGAAGGGCGCGCCTGCCGATGCTGCCAAGAAGCAGGAAGTCACGGCGGCTCCGGCCAAAGAAGTCGCGGCAAAACCTGCGCCTAAGGCTGCGCCTACCACGCCGCCCGTGAAGTCGGCGTCATCGTCCGGCGCGCAACCGCCGAAGTCCGCGTCTCAGCCGCCGAAAACGGCAATTGAAATCGCCGACATTACAGTCGAAGAGGGATTCGCCCGCTTTATCGATAAGACAGCCGATCAGCCATACACGGAAGAATTGTCGCGGGTGGCGATGAACATCAAGGGCCT
>DASXRG010000255.1:0-1627 GCA_036506735.1 Binatia bacterium
AAAATCGCAGTGATCCGCTGAAGGGCGGTCAAATCCAATGCGGTTCATTGCGTTCTTTGCGCCTTTTGCGGTGAAGCGTTTTTGGAGTGACTAGAAGGCGGAGCGCTCAAGGGAGAGCATCGATGATTTCGATGGACAACGTTTCCAAGTGGTACGGGCAGTTCCAGGTGCTGACCGACTGCACGACCAAGGTCGAGAAGGGAGAAGTTATCGTTGTCTGCGGTCCGTCGGGCTCGGGCAAGTCGACCCTCATCAAATGCGTCAACGCACTGGAACCTTTCCAGAAGGGAACGATCACCGTCAACGGCGTCTCGGTCGGCGATCCGAAGACCGATCTGCCCAAGCTCCGCGCGCATGTGGGAATGGTGTTCCAGCATTTCGAGCTCTTCCCGCATCTGTCGATCAAGGAAAACCTCTCGCTGGCGCAGATGAAGGTGCTCGGTCGCAACAAGGACGAGGCCCTGAAGCGGGGCTTGAAGCTCCTCGACCGGGTCGGCCTGATGGAGCAGAAAGACAAGTTTCCCGGGCAGCTCTCGGGCGGTCAACAGCAGCGCGTTGCCATCGCCCGGGCGCTATCGATGGACCCGATCTGCATGCTGTTCGACGAGCCGACCTCTGCGCTCGACCCGGAGATGATCAACGAGGTGCTCGATGTCATGGTCCAGCTCGCGAAAGAAGGCATGACCATGATGGTCGTCACCCACGAGATGGGCTTCGCACGCAAGGTCGCACATCGAGTGATTTTCATGGATCAGGGAAAGATCGTCGAGGATGCGAAAAAAGAGGATTTCTTCGGCAAACCGCGCTCCGAGCGCGCACAATTGTTCCTGTCCAAGATATTGCAGCACTAGCAGGCTGAGACGGCACCCCTCATGAGCCGCGTTTCGGACGAGATGGCCCTGGATGCAAGGCGCGAGCCGCGTCGAATAGCTTTCGCATATTCGCAAGGCGAGCAACACCGCAGACGGGGCCCTTATTTGCCAAATGAGCGTCGAAACCCGGTCGGCAGCGGCTTTGCGGGCGATCTGCTTTGTCGCAGCTCGCTCGTGTGCTTGTCCGCACACGTCGCTCGCCGCCTTAGTTGGCAAATTCGGCATCCCATCCCGCAAAGCCGCTGCGCGGCCACGACGGGTCCTGCACCAGCCTGCTAGATGAGCAAGCTCGTGATCGCCGGCGTCAGCCGCACCTTCCCGGGCGGACGTGGCCATGCGCCGACGGTTGCGCTCGAGCCGACCACGCTGACGGTCACGGACAACGATTTCATCTCGATCCTCGGGCCGTCAGGCTGCGGCAAGTCGACGCTGCTGCGGATCGTCGCCGGACTGGACGCGCCCACATCCGGCCGCGTGCTGCTCGACGGCGCGCCCGTCAGTGCGCCCGGAGCCGATCGCGGCATGGTTTTCCAGTCGTATACGCTATTCCCATGGCTTACCGTGCGAGAGAACATCTGCTTCGGGCTGCGGGAGAAGGGCATCCCGCAGGCGCGCCAGAACGAGATCGCCGCGCGCTACATCGAACGCGTGGGCTTGCGCGGCTTCGAGAACCATTATCCGAAGATGCTCTCGGGCGGCATGCAGCAGCGCACTGCGATCGCGCGCGCTCTCGCGAACGAGCCGAAGATACTGCT
>DASXRG010000256.1:0-20839 GCA_036506735.1 Binatia bacterium
TGTCCCCGCTGGGGCAGCTCGTTCTTGTCCTTGGCTTGAATCAGCGCGATCGTATGATGGTCCGTCGCGTTGCGGTAGAACTGCATGCCGTTTTCGTTGCGGTCGGAGAATTGAAACCCCATGATTTCGGTCCAGAATTTGCCGCTGCGCTCGATGTCGCTGACGCTCAGCACCACGTGGCCGATCTTTTTGGTTCTGATCGGACTCTCTTGTTCCGCCATAAGCTTCTCCTTTCCGTTTCTCATCCGTAGAAAATCAGCCGTATCGCTGCTGGTTATCTACCACGGAAAGAGAGGCAAGGCAAAACAGGCTGCCGATAAAAGGGAGCGATCTGGAAGGGAATAGCCAACGCATCTTGCCAGCCGGCAATCCGTTATGATACTGGCGACGTATGTCTCGAACCTCGCCGGTCGGGGTTTTCGCCGGCGCGATAGAAGGCATCCATGTCTCAACCGGATGATAGCGACTTCGTTCACACCGGACCCGGAACGACCGCGGGCCGGTATTTAAGACGTTTCTGGCAGCCGGTCCGGCGCTCGGAGGATTTATCGAACGGGCAAGCCGTGCCGATTCGCATCATGAGCGAGGACTTTACGCTTTACCGTGGAGAGACCGGGAAGCCCTACGTCGTCGCTTTCCGCTGCGCGCACCGAGGGACGCAGTTATCGACGGGATCGGTGGAAGAAGACTCCCTGCGCTGCATGTACCACGGGTGGAAATACGAAGGCACCGGGCAATGCGTGGAGCAGCCGGGGGAGGAAGAAGGTTTTGCGGCCAAGATAAAAATCCGCAGCTGTCCGACCGAGGAATACCTGGGACTCGTCTTCGTCTATTTCGGCGCCGGCAAGCCGCCCCCGCTGCCAAGACATCCTGATTTCGAGCGCCCGGGCGTCTTGGAGACGGGATTGCCCGAGTACTGGCCCTGCAACTATTTTAATCGACTGGACAATGCCTGCGACGTCGGTCACGTGACCTTCACGCACCGGGAGTCGGCGCTCCGCGCCGGACGGCCGGAACAACTTGCTCAAAGGACGGCTTCTTCGTCGGAAACCGAGTATGGGATAAAAACCAGCGTGAGTGTTCCGGGAAGACCGCCCTTCCATACTCACTTGCACATGCCCAACACCAACCAGACCCGCTCCCAAGCGCGGATCGAAGGCTCGTTGAAAGACGCCGCGACGCTATGGGTGGACCGGCTCTTCTGGCGCGTTCCCGTCGACGACGAAAACAGCGTGAGCTTCGTCATCGACTGGATGCCGCTTACCGGCGCGGCGGCTCAACAATATAAAGAGCGCAGGCTGCAGGCGCGCGCTCAGGTGACGGTGTCTCCGAACGAATACGGCGAACGCGTCCTGGCGGGGAAAATGCGCGTCAAGGATCTCGATCCGAAGATGAGCACCTACTATCTTTTTTGGGTCGAAGACTACGCCGTTCAGGTCGGACAGGGCACGGTCGCGGAACGCGCGAGCGAGCATCTGGGGCGCATGGACGGCGGCGTGATTCTCTTGAGAAAAATCTGGCAGCGCGAGCTGCGCAATCTCGCGGAGGGAAAACCGCTGAAAGAATGGGTGACGCCGTCGGGACTCAACGAGCCGGAGTAGAAGACAGTGAAGTTTTACGAAAAGATCGGTGCTAAGCAATCAGCGTCAGCGCAGGATTCCCTCGCCCTCTCCCAGAGGGAGAGGGAAGGGGTGAGGGTTCAAAGCTTTGTCAATAAGGCGGCGACGATCATATTGTTGGTTTTCAACTTCGCCGGTGCAGCCACTGCCGCCGAGAAGGCGCCCTGGCAGGCGGAGTGGGAGAAGACCGTCGCGGCGGCCAAGAAGGAAGCGCGGCTCGATTTATTGACCAGTCCCAGTCCGACTTACCTCGAGGATTTTTCGAAAGCGTTTCCGGAAATCAAAGTGTCCGATCTCGCGATGGCCGGCGGCTCTCAGGCGCGGCTCAAAGTGTTGGCCGAGCGGAGGGCGGGAAAATACCTCGCCGACGTAGACGTTGGAGGTCCGGACACGCCGATTTCGATTCTTCATCCCGCCAAGGCTCTCGATCCGATCAAGCCGGCGCTCTTGCTGCCCGAGGTCACCGACGCGGCCAAATGGTTCGAGCGGAAGCATCAGTACATCGATCCCGAAGGACAGCACATTTTTCTTTTCGAGGGCTCGGCTCAAGCTTACGTCGCCTACAACACCGACGCGGTCAAGCCGGACGAGATTCGCTCCTACTGGGATCTGCTCAATCCGAAGTGGAAGGGCAAGATCGCCGCTCAGGATCCGAGGTTTCCGGGCACTGTTTCTCAAGCCATGCGTTTTTTCTTTTACCATCCCGAGCTCGGGCCCAAATATTTGCGCCGGCTCTTGACCGAGACGGACCTCGTTATCTCCCGGGACAATCGCCAGATGATCGATTGGGTGGCGGGAGGAAAATACGTTTTCTGCCTTTTTTGCCGGACCACCGAAGTGTATCAGGCGATGAAACAGGGACTGCCGTTTAAATTAGTCGGCACTTACGACCTGAAGGAAGGCGCGAGCATCGTTCCGATCACCGGCGCCATCGGTCTCTTCAACCGCGCGCCGCATCCGAACGCCGCGCGGCTCTTTATCAACTGGTTTCTCTCGCGCGAAGGTCAGACGGCTTATCAGAAAAGCAAAGTCGGCTTCGGCGGAGCCGATTCCTTGAGAGTGGACATTCCGAAAGACGACGTGCCTCCGGAGGCGCGGCGCCAGCCCCAGGGGAAATACCTGATGATCAATAGACCCGAGTGGTTCGACATGACGCCGATACTAAGCCTGGTCAAAGAAGCGCTCGGCGAAGCGAAACAAAAGTAATCGACGCAACACGAAACCCGAAGGAGAACGTATGGCCTTAAATAATAAAGTTCGCATGCTCTGCAGCGATCTCTCACACATGCCTTTGCACACGATTTTCCGTCATTCGGGGGTGACGGAGAAGCACGGCTTCGAGCTGGAAGTCGATATCGCCAATATCGAGGTGGGAGGCTCGATCATCAAAATGTCGGAGCGCGCCCCGGGACTGCTCACCGGCCGATATGAATTTCTCAGCGGCTTGCATCATGAAACGTATATCTATCGCGCCAAAGGGGACAAACGGCTGGTTTACTTGGCGCAAACGCAAAACGACTGGGACGATCGCCTGATTTCACGGCCCGAGATCACGAAAGCCAAACAGCTCGAGGGCAAAAGAATCTTGACCAATAGGGCGCCGTGCGTGGGCGGCAATCTCGAACAGTCTCTCCAGCGTGCGGGCGTGGACACATCGCAAGTCGAGCTGGTATACGGCCGGCACGAGGGCAAGCACCGGGCCGTGGAGATGGTGATGCGCGGCGAGGTCGACGCGGCGAGCGTGGACATCCCGTTCGATCTTCAGGCCAAGAAGAGGGGCTTGAACGTGATTGAGCTGCCGGCGCGTCCGGTCATTCATAACACGACGATTTGCGCCAACATGGAGTACGTGCGCAAAAACGAAGAGACGGTGATCGCCTTTCTCAAAGCGCTGATTGAAGCGATTCACTTCTTCAAGACCGAAAAACAAAAAACGTGCGCGCTGCTAAGGGACCATTTGGTTCCGCTGCTTCATCTCGAAGGCGACGACGAGGTGGAATATCTCCATGACCAGTGGAGCCGGCTTCTTTCGGCCAAACCTTATCCGCACCCGCTGGCCGTTTGGAACGTCTACGACCTCGACGTGGGGCACGACCCCAAAGTGAATTTTATCGGTCCGCTCGAGATCTGGGACACCCATTATCTGAGAATCGTCGACGATAGCGGCTTCATCGACGGACTTTACGGACGGAGTGCGAGCGCGTAAAGAAGCGGTTCAACGGTCATGGCTCTGAAAGTCGGCTTCATCGGCCTGGGAACGATGGGAAGCGCGCTTGCCGCCAACGCGCTCCACGCGGGTTTCGATCTCATGGTCTATGACCTCCGCGAAGAGCCGGTCAACGAGTTGGTTCGTTTGGGGGCGAAAGCCGCCGGCTCGGCGGCGGAAATCGGCGCGCATGGCGAGGTCATCCAGACGGCGGTTGTCGACGACGCCCAGACGGAAGCCGTAGCACTCGGAGCAAATGGAATTCTCCAGCGCGCGCGGCCGGGAAGCCTGATCATGATTCACAGCACGATCCACCCGAAAACCGTGCGGCAGATTGCCGCGGCCGCCGAAGCCAAAGGGGTCGGCGTCGTGGACGCGCAGATGAGCGGCGGTCAGACCGGCGCGCGAGCGCGGCAGCTTTGCTTCATGGTCGGCGGAGAAAAATCCAATTTCGAAAAATGCCGAACCGTTCTTTCCGCTTCCGCGGCGCATATTATTCACGCGGGCGCGGTCGGCATGGGAGCCACGGCAAAGCTCGCGCAGCAGACGATCATCTGCCTCAACCGCATGGCCGCCTACGAAGGCATGACCTTGGCGGAAAAAGCCGGCCTCGATCCCAAAATACTCGAACAGATCGTTCGCGTCACCCCGGCGCAAAGCCAAATCGCCGACAACTGGATCGCGCAGTATAGAGAGTTGAAAAGCGCCGACCCTCGGTGGATGGCCCATCTTTTCTACAAGGGTCTCTGCCCGGCGCTCGAGCTGGCGCACGAGGTCGGTTTCTCCGCGCCCGCCATCGCGCTGGTCATGCAGCGCTTCGAGTGGATTCTGGGTCTCAAGAAAGATTGAGAGAACAGCCGCGAAGCAGATGTTGTCGCGTTTGGGGTAATTTTCTCAGGCCGTTGAAAACTTTTTCCGAGGCCGGTCACCGGCCGGGCCAGTTGCGGGTCAGGAGATCGTCCATCACGCCGCCGACTAGAATCAGCAGCCAGAAAAATCCCGCGCCGACGACGATCCAGGTGAAACGGTCGCTCGTGCGCACGTGCATGAAGTAGAGAATGACCAGCACCGCTTTGACGACCGCGATCGCAAGCGCGGCGACGTTGTTCAAACCGCCGCCGAGATCGACGAACGCGACCCCGGTCGTCAGCGCCGTCAGCGCGAGGAGCGCGGCAAACACGGCTGCGTAAGCTCTTACGGAGATATGCGCGCCGTTTTTCATAAATGGCGTCCGACCAGGTAGAGCAGCGGAAACAGAAAAATCCACACGATGTCCACGAAGTGCCAGTAGAGGCCGGTGAGCTCGACCGGCGTAAAATAGCCCGTGGAGAAGCGGCCGCGCCGCGCTTTGACGACCATGACGGCGAGCAGGCCGATGCCGATGACCATGTGCAGCGCGTGCATGCCGGTCATCGCGAAATAAAAGGAGAAAAAGATTTCTGCCGGACGCGCCAGCAGTCCCTCGAACTGGAACGAGTGGCCGGGCACGAGATGCTCCTCGAACTTCGAATGATACTCGAAAAATTTGATGCCGAGGAAGACCGCGCCGAGCACGATCGTGAGCAGCAGAAAGCGAATCAGCGCCTTGCGCCTGCCCGTCTCCGCGCCGTGCACCGCCAAAGCCATCGTGAAGCTGCTCGAGATCAGCACCGCCGTATTGATCGCGCCGAGCCAGACGTCCAGGCGATTGCTCGCCGCCGCGAAGGCCTGCGGGTAGGCCGCGCGATAAAACGCGTAGCCGGTAAACATGCCGCCGAAGAACATGACTTCGGTGGCGAGAAAGATCCACATGCCGATCCAGGAAGCCTCGTGCTGCTGCTCCAGATCGTCGAACTGATGCGCGCGGACTGTAATCACATCAGACATGGGCGGTTGCGCCGAAATGATAGATTTCTTCCGGCTCCTTTTCGTACGCGTACGCGCTTTCGGTCACGCGCGGCGTCGTGTCGAAGTTGTGGGTCGGCGGCGGCGAGTCGGTCTCCCATTCGAGCCCGCGCGCGCCCCAGGGATTCCGTCCCGCGACCGCGCCGTAGCGCAGCGACCAGATCAGATAAACCAGCGGCAGCACGTAGCCGACGGCGAGAATCGAGGCGCCGGCCGACGACATGACGTTCAGCACCTGGAACTCGGGCGGATAGGCGTGATAGCGGCGCGGCATGCCGAGGAAGCCGAGGACGAACTGCGGGAAGAAGGTCAGATTGAAGCCGAGGAAGACGATCAGCGCTGCGAGCCGCGCCAATATTTCAGGATATAAGCGCCCGGTCATTTTGGGCCACCAGAAGTGAATGCCGCCCAAATAACCCATGACCGCCCCGCCGACCATGATGTAATGAAAATGCGCCACGACGAAATAAGTGTCGGTGACGTGGACGTCGAATCCGAGCGTTGCCAGAAACAAGCCCGTCAGGCCGCCGATCGTGAACACGCCGATGAATCCCAGCGAATAGAGCATGGGCGCGTCGTAGGAGACGGAGCCCTTATAGAGAGTCGCCGTCCAGTTGAACACTTTGATCGCCGACGGAATCGCGACGAGGAAGCTCAGCAAGGAAAACACCAGGCCGGCGTGGACCGATTGGCCCGAGACGAACATGTGATGTCCCCAGACGAGGAAGCCGATGATGGCGATGCCGAGGCTCGCGAAGGCGACGAAAGCGTAGCCGAAAATCCGCTTGCGCGAAAAGCAGGCGATCAGCTCGCTCACGATCCCCATCGAAGGGAGAATCATGATGTAAACCGCCGGATGCGAATAAAACCAGAACAGGTGCTGGAACAAAACCGGATCGCCGCCCCGCGCCGGATCGAAAATGCCCAGGCCGAAGATGCGCTCGAGGCCGACGAGGGCGAGCGTGATCGCCAGGACCGGCGTGCCCAAAACGAAGATGATGCTCGTCGCATAATGGGCCCAGACGAACAGCGGCAGGCGAAACCACGTCAAGCCCGGCGCGCGCATTTTATGAATGGTGACGATGAAGTTGAGCCCGGTCAAAATCGAGGAAAATCCGGTGACGAAAATTCCCACGACCGTGAGCGCGACGTGCGTATTCGAGTAAATGCTGCTGTACGGCGTGTAGAACGTCCAGCCGGTGTCGACTCCTCCGGCGGCCGTCGCGGCGAGCGTGAACAGGCCGCCGATGATAAAAATGTACCAGCTCGCCAGGTTGAGTTTTGGAAAAGCCAGGTCGCGCGCCCCGATCATCATCGGGATCAGAAAATTTCCCAGCACCGCCGGGATCGACGGAATCAGGAAGAAAAAGACCATCGTGACGCCGTGCATCGTGAACAGCTTGTTGTAAGTCTCCGCCTGAACCAGATCGCCCTGCGGCGTCAGCAGCTCGAGACGGATGAGCGTGGCGAAAAAGCCGCCGACGAAAAAGAAAAACGTGACCGACACGAGATAAAGCCAGGCGATGCGCTTGTGGTCGGTCGTGAGCAGCCACGAGCGCACGCCGTAGTTGACGTTGAGATAATGTTCTCGACGCTGGGCGTTCATCGCTGCGCCTGCGGCCCTTCCTTTTGCAACGACTTGAGGTAGGCGATGATTTGTAAGATGCCGTCCTCGCTCACGAGACCTTTGAACGTCGGCATGACGGGCTTATAGCCGGCGACGACCTGCGCGTGCGGCTCGAGGATGGACCGGCGGATGTAAGCCTCGTCCGCGGTCACGGCGCCGCCGCCCTCGAGCTTCACCGGCCTACCGAAGATTCCCACGAGCGACGGTCCCTGCCCGGCGCCGTCCGGCCGGTGGCAGACGCCGCAGCCCAGCCGCTGGAAGAGCTGCGCGCCCGCTTGCTCCATCGACATTCCGGTCGCGCCGCCATCCAGCCACCCCTGATACTCCGCCGGCTCCATGACGATCACCCTGCCGAGCATGCCCGAATGCTGCGTGCCGCAAAACTCCGCGCAGAACAGATGGTACTCCCCCGCTTTGGTCGGCTGAAACCACAGGGTCGTGTAGCGGCCGGGCAAAACGTCCATCTTGATCCTGAAGGCGGGCACGAAAAAACTATGGATCACGTCTTCCGAAGTCATCATCAACTGGACCGGGCGCCCCACCGGCACGTGCAGCTCGTTGATCTCGCTCTGTCCCTCGCGATGCTGCATCTTCCACATCCACTGCTTTGCGACCACGTCGATCTCGAGCGCGTTGCTCGGCGGATCGAACATATCGACGTAGACGAGCGCGCCCCAGCCGAACATCACCATCGTGATTCCCAGGGGAACGACGGTCCAAAGTATCTCCAGCGCAATATTTCCTTCGATCGGCGCGCCCTTCTCCGTGGCCGAGCGCCGCCGGTACTTGACGGCGAAGACGACGATCAAAATAAAAATGAGCGCGGCAAAAAATACCGCGACCGCGGTCAGAAAATAGAAAAGCGCATCGACGCGGTAGGCGATCGTCGAAGCCTTTTCCGGAAAGAGTGGTAGATTCTGAAACATGCGGCTTCTGCTTCACCCTCTCTCCGCGGAGGTCGGCGGGGATTGCCGTCGCGCCTCGCCGCGCAGCATCAGAAAAATAAATCCGCCCAGCGCCAGCACCGTGGCGGCGGCGGCGAGCCGAATCACGTTGGTGATGAGCAGCCCGTATTTTCCCGTCGCCGGATCGTAGTGATAGCAAAAGAGCAGCAACTGATCGACGGCCGAGCCGATCCTGCCCGCGGACGCTTCGATGAGACCGAGACGGACGTCGCGCGGCGAAAACTCGATGCCGTAAAAATAACGCGCGATCCGTCCCTCCGGGGTCAAGAGCATGATCCCGGTCGCGTGGCCGTATCGATCGCCCTCTTCGTTGTAGCGGAAGCCGACGGTCTCGGTCAGGCGCTGGATCGCGGCCTGGTCTCCGGTCAGAAAATGCCAGCCGCCGTCCGCCCCCGGGCGCGCGTAGCGCTTGATGAAGTCGCCTTTTTTTGCCGCCGCCAGCGACGGCGTGTCGCGCGGATCGAAGCTGACGGTGAGCACGCTGAACTGATCTCCGGCGCTGAACGACAGCGCGCGCAAAGTTCTCAGCAGGCCGTCGAGCGTCAGCGGACAGAGATCCTGGCACCGGTAGTAGACGAACGCGAGGATCACCGGGCGCGCGCCGAAGTAGTCGTCGAGCCGGACTTTGTTGCCGCTCTCGTCGCGGAACTCTAAATCCAAAGGCAACTGCGCGCCCAGCTTCTGCTCGAGCGCGACGTCGCGCAGCGCCGCCGGCCGGCCGTCGTCGTGGGCGTGGGCGGAGACAGCAAGGAGTAAGCAGCAGGCGGTAAGGAGCATAAGAGTGAGCAGTGAGGAGTGAGCAGTGAGCAGTGAAAGACTTCGCCCTGTCTTACTTTCTGTTGCCTGTAGCGCAAACATTGCCATGCCCTCCTGCCTCTTCACTTTTTACTTTTTCCTTTTGCCTTTTTCCTTTTCCGCTAGGAGCTCCATCGCCCGCTCCACCGGAATTCGCACGATGCCCTTTTCTTTGTCGACCCACGCGTAACCGTTCAGCACGCTCTCTTCCTCCTGGCGCATTTGCTGCAACTCCCTGACGCCGCCTACTTGCAGGCGCGGCTCCGGAGTCGGCTCGCGCGTATGCGCCAGCGGCGAAGACGGAAGCTGCCGGCCGGCGTACCGGACCAAGGCATATTTTAAGAATAAGAAACTCACCGCCGCGACGAGGATGATTACCGCGGCCAATCCCGCCCCGAACAGGGCGATCTTGCGCGGCTCGAAATCGCTCAACTCATGGCCTGCGCGCGTGGTTTCGTCCATCGGTTGTTCTCTTTGCTTTCATAAGGGCGCGATGAATCGCGCCCCCTACCCTGTTTGCCTTGCTTCTTGCGCTTGCTCGATCGCTTCGACAAACCGCGGGTCATGGAGCGGCAACAGCGCATGCTGCCCGAGGTAAAACAAAAAGGCGGCGATCCAGATGCCGCCGATGGCGGCGAGCGCGGCAAAATCGATCCAATGAAGATAAAAACTTCCGGGATGAAACGCCGGCGCCGCCAGCCAGACGAGATCGATCCAATGCATGAAAAGAATCAAGAGCGCGATCCCGGACAACAGCCGCGCCCTGCGCTTGGCCGCGCGGGAAAGCAGCAGCAGGAACGGCAACGCGAACTGGAAAACGATCAGCAAAACCGCCAGCGCCTGCCAGCCTCCGGTGATCCGGCTGAGATACCACGGGATCTCCTCGCGCAGGTTTTCCACCCACACCAGCAGGAATTGGGAAAAGCCGAGATAAGCCCAGAGCATGACGAACGCCAGCAGGAGATTCCCGAGATCGTGAAAGCGGTCGGGACCGGCGACTTGCGACAGCGGCGGTTGCTCGGCCAAAAGATAAGTGACGACGACGACGAACGCCAAAGCCGCGAGCCCGTGGCTCACCATGAACATCATTCCATAGATCGTCGAGTACCAGTGGGGCTCGAGCGACATGATCCAATCGATCGCGGAGAACGTCACGGTGAGTCCGTAGAGCACCAGGCCGGGCCCGCTGAGATTTTGCAGACGGTCGGTCCAGGAGGGCTCGCCGGTGCGGTCTTGCGCGACGGACCACCGGTAGAGCAGGCGTCCGAAAAAAATCCACACGGCAAAGTAGACGGCCGCGCGCGCGCCGAAGAATCTCGGATTCAGATAGGCGCTCTTTTCTTGCAGCAGCGGATCCGCCGCGGCTCCCGGCAGCGACCAGGGATAAAGGTCGCGCATGCCGAAGACGAGCGGCACAAACAGGGCGGCCATCAGCGGAAAAGTTCGCACGGCGGATTCGAGCAGCCGTTGAGTCACGAAACCCCAGCGGCCGCCGACCAGGTGATGCAGCATCACGAGAGCGAAGCAGCCGAGCGGCAAGCCGATCCAGAACAGATAGGCCACCAGGTACGAGCGAAAAAACTGCTGCGGGTTGACGAGCGCGCCGATCAGGCACAGCGCCGCTGCGGCGACGCCGATCGCCAAAGCCCGATTGCGCGCGCGGGTCAAATCCGCCGTGTTCATCGCTGCTCCATCAGCTTCCGGCGCTCCGGCTCGGGCACCTCCCCCAAGGTGGCGTTTTGACTCAGTTGCAGCGCGCGAACATAGCCGGCGATCGCCCAACGGTCCTCGGCAGTGATCTGCTCGGCGTAGTCGGGCATCGCGCCGAAGCCGTGCGTCATGACGTCGAACAAATAGCCGGCGGGCGCGCGACGCAGCCGCTCGATATGAAACGACGGCGGAAAGCGAAAGCCCCTGCGGACCACCAACCCTTCCCCGTTGCCGACGCGATCGTGACAGGGCGAGCAATAGATATCGAAACGCTCCCGTCCCCGACCGAGCACTTGAAGCGTCACGGCAAAAGGAAGGGAATCGGCCGGCTTGCCGCCGATCTTGCCGGTGTAAAAGTGCTCGTCGCCTTCGAGCTCGCCGCGAGCGACCGTACCCTCGACGTCCGGGCGGGCGGACCGGTCGTCGCCGAAAAACCCGCTCCTCGCAAGCGGCTTATGGCGCGGCTGGTCGGCCATCTGCTGCTGGCAGGAGGCGAGCAGCAAGACAGGCACGAGGCATGAGGCGAGCGGCGCGAGATAACGCAGAAACCGGGAAAAGACGATCGCCAAATGGCGGCGGCCCGATTTTGAGTTTCGGCTTTTGGATCTCGAATTTAAAATTCCGTTTCTCATGCCTCGCGCCTCGTCACGGCTCAACGTCGTAAACTCCCTGGGGATTCATCCCTTCCATGAACCGCCGCGTCGCCTCGCGGTCGAACTTGGGATCGCGCGCCTCGATGCAGAGGAAAAAACGGTTGCGGGTCGCGAGCTCGAAGCGCTCGACGTTAAATACCGGATGATAGGGCATCGGCAGCCCGTTCAGCGCCAGCAGGCCGAGCACCGCCGACAGCGCGGCCAATAATATAGTCAGCTCGAACGTGACCGGGATGAACGACGGCCAGCTATTGAGCGGCCGGCCGCCGATATTCAGCGGATAGTCGATCGCCGAGGCCCAGTACTGGAGATAAAAACCGCCGGCGCAACCGAGAATCCCGCCGATCAAGACGATCAGCGGCAGACGATTTTTGTGAAAGCCGATGGCCTCGGCCAATCCCTCGACTGGAAACGGGCTGTAGGCGTCCATACGACGGTAACCCTCGCTGTGCGCGCGCCCCGCCGCCGCGACCAGCGCCTCCGGACTGGCGAACTCCGCCATCATGCCGTAGAGAGGAGGATTGTTCATCCTTGTTTTTCCTCCTGCACCAGCCCGCGCATTTCGAAGATCGAAATCATCGGCAACAGCCGGACGAAGATGAACATCAGAGCGAGAAACAGACCGATCGAGCCGACGAACACCGCGTAGTCCCACACGGTCGCGGAGTACCTGCCCCAGGCCGACGGCATAAAGTCGCGCGACAGGCTGACGACGACGATCACGTAGCGCTCGAGCCACATACCGACGTTCACGCAGATCGCGATCGCGAACAGCGCCGGGATGTTCGTGCGGACCCTTGGGACCCACAGCGCTTGCGGTATCAACACGTTGAACGCGATCAGCGCCCAAAACATGTATCCGTACGGACCGAACATGCGGTTCACCATCATGGCTCGCTCGTAGAGATTTCCGCTGTACCACGCCATGAATCCTTCCATCAGGTAGCCGTAGGCGACGATGAGGCCCGTCGCCAGCAACACCTCGGCCATATTTTTTAGGTGGCGCAAGGTGATGAAGTCTTCCAGCCCATAGACTTTACGCAGCGGAATCGCCAGGGTCAGCACCATCGCGAAGCCGGAATAAATCGCGCCCGCAACGAAGTACGGGGGAAAAATCGTCGAGTGCCAGCCCGGAACCAGAGCGACCGCGAAATCGAAGCTCACCACGGTGTGGACCGAAACGACGAGCGGCGTCGCCAGCCCGGCGAGCAGCAGATACGCCATTTCGTAGCGGTGCCAGTGAACGGCGGAGCCGCGCCAGCCCATCGCGAGCATGCCGTAAGCGAAGCGCGCGAAGCGCTTGCGCGCGCGGTCGCGCAAGGTCGCGAGGTCGGGGATCAAACCCAAATACCAGAAGAGCAGCGAGACCGTGAAGTAAGTCGAGACCGCGAACACGTCCCACACGAGCGGGCTGCGAAACTGCGGCTGGATTCCCATCGTGCTGGGATAGGGAAAGAGCCAATAAAAATACCACGGCCGCCCGAGATGCAGCAGCGGAAACAAGCCGGCGCAGGCGACGGCGAAGAGCGTCATCGCTTCGGCGAAGCGATTGATCGATTGGCGCCACTTCTGGCGCATCAATAACAAAATGGCCGAGATCAAGGTGCCGGCGTGGCCGATGCCGATCCACCAGACGAAGTTGACGATGTCGAATCCCCACGCGACCGGGATCATGATGCCGAACAGGCCGACGCCGATCGTGAGCAGCGCGGCGATCGCGTAGAAGAGCAGCATGACCAAGATGAACGCGACGCCGAAGCCGACGTACCAGAAGCGCGGCGTCGGACGGGTCAAGACGATCGCGCTGATTTTGTCCGTGACGCTGGCGAACGTGTGCCCGGGCTCGATGACCGGAGCCTCCATCGCAGCAGTTTCGTTTTGTAGTTTGGGCTCGTCCGCCATAATCATCCCCGCAGGCGTCTTCGCTTTTCTCCGTCATTTCCGTGGAAACGGGAATCCAGTCTTTTTCCTGGCCTGGACTCCCGCGGCCGCGGGAGTGACGTGGGATATCTCACACTCATCCTCATCCCGCCCCTTCCTCTTCCTTCTCTTTGAGCTCCGGATTCGGATTCTTAAGTTTCGCCAGGTAAGTCGTCCGCGGCCGCGTGTTGAGCTCGGTCAACAGACCGTAGTTGAGCGGGTCGGCTTTGAGTTTGGCCACTCGGCTGTTCTTATCGTTCAAGTCGCCGAAGACGATCGCCTGCGCTGGGCATGCCGCCTGGCAGGCGGTCGCGATTTCGCCGTCGCGCACCGGGCGGTTTTCTTTCTCCGCGGCGATCTTCGCCGCATTGATGCGCTGCACGCAGTAGGTGCATTTTTCCATGACGCCGCGGCTGCGCACCGTGACGTTGGGGTTTCTTCCCAGCTTCAGGCTCGGCGTCGCGAAATCCGAGTACTGGAAAAAATTGAAGCGCCTCACCTTGTAAGGACAGTTGTTCGAGCAATAGCGTGTGCCGACGCAGCGGTTATAAACCATGTCGTTCAGCCCTTCATGGCTGTGGGCGGTCGCGCCCACCGGGCAAACGATCTCGCACGGCGCGTTCTCGCAGTGCATGCACGGCACCGGCTGATGAAAGGTCTCGGGGTTGTCGATGCTTCCGCTGTAGTACTCATCGACGCGCAGCCAGTGCATCTCGCGGCCGCGCGTGACCTCCTCCTTGCCGACGACGGGAATGTTGTTCTCCGCCTGGCACGCGACGACGCAGGCGTTGCAGCCGGTGCAGGCGCTCGTGTCGATGCTCATCCCCCAGGCGTAACCTTCGTACTTGAAGCCGGGATAGAGCGTGGCGTTCTCTTCGTGCTGCTTGTTACGCGCGAGGTCGGGATTTTTCCGGTACGCTTCGAACGTCGCGGCGCGCACCAGCTCGCGCCCTTCCATGTTGTGGTGGAACTGCGTGCAGGCGAGCGCGTATTGCGCGCCGGCTTTCCGCATCTCGACTCCAGCGCCGTGCCACGGCGCATCCGAGGTGCGGATCGCATAGGCGTTGAATCCCGCGCCGGTGCCGACTTTTCCGGCGCGCGTCCGGCCGTAACCGAAGGTGACCGTCGCGCAGCCGTCGGCGTGGCCCGGCATGATCCAGGCCGGCGCGCTGAGCGTCCGCCCGGCGTAGCGCAGCTCGACCACGTCGACAAAAATCCGGCCGTGCTCTCCGCCCCGCGCGCCGACCCGGCGTGAAACCCCGAGGCGCTCGGCCGTGGCCGGGCTGATGAGGACCGCGTTGTCCCAGGTGAGCTTGGTGAGCGGCTTGGGCAATTCCTGCAGCCAGCCGTTGTTGGCGAAGCGGCCGTCGAAGATCGTGGGATCGGGAGCGAAGATGATCTCCAAAGAATCGTTCCGCGTTCCGGGTTCAAGGTTCAAGGTTTGGGGAGAGGGACTCGAAACTTTGAACTCGGAACTTTGAACTTTTTTCACCTTGACCGGCTTTGCCGGGAACGCCGTTCCGGCGACGACGCCGTCGTGGAGCGCGGTGCGCCAAAAAAGCTCGAAATCCTTCGAGCGATTCCGACTCCTCCAGTAATCCCGCACGATGTCGTAGCCCGATCGCCCCGGTTGGCCGGCGAGCGCGGAGAGTAATTCATGCGATGATTTGCCGCCGTAAAGCGGTGCGATGAGCGGCTGGACGATCGTCGCCGTACCGTCGTATGCGCGCGCGTCGCTCCACGACTCCAGATAGTGCGCCTCCGGGATGTGCCAATGGCAGCGCGCCGACGTTTCATCTTCATAGAGGCCCAGGTGAACCGAAAAGGCCACTCTGGAGAGCAGCCCTTGGAAGCGGAGATCGGCGGGCGCGGTAAAGACCGGATTGCCGCCGAGAATGATGAGCAGCGCCACCCGGCCCGCCTCGATGTCTCCGGCGAGTTCGATAAGCGAAGCCATCGGGTCCGTCGGATTGTCCTCGACCGGCGTTGTGTAAGTGACGGTCGCTCCGACGTTGCCGAGAGTCTCGTTTATCGCGTGCGCCAGCGCGTGGACGATCGGCGGCTGCCGCGCGCCGGCTGTGACGATCGACGCGCCGCGATGTTTTTCGAGATCGCGCGCGACCGCGTCGGTCCACCGGGCGAGCCGAGGAGAAGGCTGCTCCGACTTGGTTTTCCGCGCAGCGCCGAGGCGCGCGGCGACTGCCCGGGCAAAGCCGGGAATTTCGCTGGGCTTGAGCGGCAGGCGGTGATCCGCCATCGCCCCGGTCACCGACGGCGCGCTTTCGACGACGTACAAACGGTTCATCTCGGCGCGCCCGGCGCGCACTCTGCGCTTGTCCGCGAACTGGCGCGCGTAGCGGAGGCTGCCGCCGCCGCAAAAAAGAAAGTCGGCGTCCAAGGAAAGAATCACGTCGCAGCGGTCGAAGTGATATTGCGCGTCCACGTATTCGCCGAACGCGAGGCGCGCCCCGGCTCTCACGTTGTCGCGGCCCGCCGGCTCGTATCGATGCCACTTCGCCTGCGGAAACTTCGCCAGCAGCGTTTTCATTTGCGCCGCGAGGGTCGGCGACGCGACGCTCTCGGTCAAGATCCGAAGCCCCGCTCCGCGGCTCGGCCTTTGTCCTTCCAGCTCGCGATTGAGCGCGGAGAGAAAAGCGCTCCAGGTGCTGATCGCCCCCGCGTTGGTCACGACTTGCGACCGGTCGGGATCGTAGAGAGTGAGAATGGACGCCTGCGCAAACGCGTCGGTGGCGCCGAGGCTCGCGGGATGGGTTGGATTGCCTTCGATCTTCGTCGGCCGTCCTTCGTGGCTCTCGACGAGCAGGCCGACGGCGGAACCGTTGTGGGTGAACGCCGTGGCAAAGAATCTGGGCTTCCCCGGCACCAACCCTTCCGGCTGTTTCACGTAAGGGACAATTTTCTCGCTCGTCGGCGCCGGACTGCCGCACGCGCCGAGGCCGGCGAGCGCGAGAGAAGCGCCCATGAGTTTTAAAAAGTCGCGGCGACTGCCGCCGTCGAGCCAGACCGACGCCTGGCGCGGGAACTCGCGCTGCAAAAGCTCCTGAAACGCTTCGGTCTCCGCCAGCTCTTCCAGGCTGCGCCAGTAGGACTCGCCGTGAAGCCCATTCAAACGAGCGCGAACGGCGGCGAGATCCAGCCGCTCCGTTTCAGGTTTGTTTTCGGCCATTGTTTTTGTTTTTTCTTCTGTCGCCTCGCGCCTTGCGCCTCGCGGCTGTTTCATCGGTGGCACACCGAACAGCTCGTCAGTTTCTGTATCCCGTATTCCTGCACCAGCTTCCGCCCGAGCGCGAGCCGGTCCGTCTTATTTTGCGGCGGCTGCCAGTCCATGTTGAAGACCTCCGCCCGTGGCCGGACGAAGCGCTCCGGCTCGCGATGGCATTCCAGACACCATTCCATGTACAAGGAGTTCTCGCGCCAGGTGAGCGGCATCCGATCGACCCTGCCGTGACACGTCGAGCAGCCGACGCCTTTATTGACGTGAATGCCGTGGTCGAAGTAAACAAAGCCCGGAAGATTGTGCACCCGGGTCCACTCCAAAGATCTTCCGCTGCGAAAACTTTCCCGCACCGGCTCCAGCATCGGGCTGCCGGCCCAAATTTGACTGTGGCAATTCATGCAGATCTTGGTCGAAGGAATGCCGGCGAACGAGGATTTTTCCACCGACGTGTGGCAATAGCGGCAGTCGATGCCGTCGTCGCTCACGTGGTGCTTATGACTGAAAGGGACCGGCTGCGCGCGCGCGACCCGGACGCCGGTTACATAGGAAGACCGGTTGATGGCGGCGAGCGCCGCAACGATCGCGGCGATGACGGCGATCCCGCCAAAGATGCTTACTTTGGAGAGCGTGTTCGTGCTCGGATGAAATATCTGGGCCATCGCCGCAGGTCACCGTTTCGAGTCCCAAGTCCCGAGTTTCGAGCCGCTCCCGAAACCTGAAACCCGAAACCGGAAACTTTCCAAGGATGAGTGGGCCGGGGATAAACACACGAAGCGCGCGCACCTCTCCCCACCTCGAACGTTTAAAGTTTAACTATGGCGCAAAGTAACGCGTATCAGGTGAACACCTGAATTAGAGGACAGGAATTACCTGGAATCCGGAAAGCATGGGCATGACGGATAAGAACGATGCTTGACTGTTTATTGCCGCCTATCTGCTGCCGACTTTATTTCTCCGGTGGAATGGCTATCTTCGGCGACCATTCGAGCCATTCTTTTTTCGGCTCGTCGTAGAGCGGGAACGTCATTCCATTGCGGGCCGGCGGGGCTTTGGGGTCGTCCGGAGTGGCAAAGGCGATGCCGCCCGCCACGAGCGATCTCAGCGACTCCATCTTGATATCGATTCCACGGAACAGGCCCGCGCTCACGTCCACGCCGCTTACGTTCCAAAATTTCGTGCCGCTCCGGACCAGCCGGGCATAGCGCTGCCGAATGAAAAGACGGATGTTGACCATCGTGGCGTCCGGGCTGAGATCGACTTCCTGAACCACACCGACCTCGACGCCGCGATAATAGACCGGCGAATTGGGCCGCAACGATCCGACCTTGTTGGCGAGCAACGAGATCTTCAGGCCGTTGCGCTCCAGGATGACCGGCGAGCTCTCGAGGCCGACAAATTCCTTTTTGGGCGCGCCGTCGCCGGGCAAGACTTCGACGTGCGGCCCGCTGATGACCGTGCCGAGGCCGGTGATGCTGCTGGCGCCGAGCTCGGGCCGCACGATCCAGAAAACCGCTCCTTCGCGCGCCACCGAGACCGGCGCCCGTCTCAGGCGGGCCGTCACCACGACGTGCTCCAAGTCCTCGGTCAATTCGACCCCGGTCACGGTGCCGATCGCCACGCCGAGATGCTTGATCGGCGTCTCGCCGGGCTTGATGCCGGTTGCGTCCTTGAACCGGATCGTGATCTGCGGTCCGTACGAGCGAACGCGGTCGTAGACTAGATAGCCCGCGACTACGGCGGCAATCACGGGCACCACCCAGACGACCGGGAAGCCCCACCTTCTTTTTCTGACCGCCGCCTTCGGCAACTCTTCGCGAGGCGCGGAATTTTCTTCCGTATCGGTCATGACTCTTGCTCCGGTTCATCCCAAATCAAGCTCGGGTCGAAGCTTGCCGACGCCAGAATCGTCAAGACAACGACCGAAGTGAACGGCAGCAGCCCGGGACCGGGATAAACGCTGGCGAGCTGCTCGAGCCTGACTAACGCGACGAGAATGGCCAGGAGGAAAACGTCGAGCATCGCCCACGGGCCGATCACCTCGATGAATTTGTAAACCCAGGTCCGCTCATGGCGCCGCCGCCCGGTGCCGCGCTGGGTCGTGACCGTCAAGTAAAAAAGTCCCAGCAGCTTGAACAGCGGAATGATGATGCTCGCTAGAAAGACGATGACCGCGATCGGCCACTGTCCCTGCTGAAACAGCTTCACGCAGCCGTCCCAGACCGTGCTCTCGGAATAGGCGCCGTAGTAGTCCATGCGGAGGATCGGATAGATATTAGCCGGCACGTAAAGGATCAGCGCCGCCAGCGCCAACGCGGCCGTGCGTCCGAGGCTATTGGCCTTTTCCGTCTTGATCACCGACCCGCAGCGAACGCATTCCGCCACCATGCCCGGCGGCAGCTCCGGTTCTACGCGCTGCACTAGATCGCAGATCTTACAACAGGTAAGGTTATTCATGAGCCTGTGTATGTATCGAAAAAAGTTTTACGAAGTATAATGGTTTAAGAGTCATGCGGCAATAGGACCTGCAAAGATGAAAACGGAAGGATGAAAGCTGAAATATAGCGATCCGTCTTATTTCCGCTTTCCGCTTTCAGCCTTCAGCTTTGTTTTTTATGCCATCACGGATTGAAGATTATGCGCTCATAGGCGATTGCGAGACGGCGGCATTGGTCGGCCGCGACGGCTCGATCGACTGGCTGTGCTTTCCGCGCTTCGATTCCCCCGCCTGTTTCGCCGCGCTCCTCGGCACGCCGGATCATGGACGGTGGCTCATCGCCCCCGCCGGCGAGGTTCGCGCAGCGCGCCGGCGCTATCGCGAGGGCACCCTCGTCCTCGAGACCGAATATGAGACCGACGACGGCGCGGTCACCTTGATCGATTGCATGCCGCCGCGCACGCAAGAGCGCGACATCGTGCGCATGGCGGTGGGAAAGCGCGGCCGGGTCCGTATGCACTTGGAGCTGGTCATTCGGATGGACTATGGGTCGCTCGTGCCGTGGGTGCGCCGGGTCGACGGCGGGATCCTCGCCGTCGGCGGGCCCGACGCGCTGCTGCTGCGCACGCCGATCGAGCTGCGCGGCAAAGAATTTCGTCACGTCGCCGAATTCGCCGTGTCGGAAGGAGAGCGCGTTCCGTTCACTCTCACCTGGTTTCCGTCCCATTTGTCTGCGCCCGCCGATCGCGACGCCGGGGAAGAGATCGATGCCGCCGAGCGCTGGTGGCGGGAATGGTCGGACCGCTGCAAATACGAAGGTAAATGGCGCGACGCCGTCCTGCGGTCGCTCATCACGCTCAAGGCGCTCACCTACAGCCCCACGGGAGGGCTCGTCGCCGCGCCCACCACGTCGCTGCCCGAGCGCTTGGGCGGCGTGCGCAATTGGGATTATCGCTATTGCTGGCTGCGCGATTCCACGTTCGCGCTCTACGCGCTGATGATCGGCGGCTACGTCGAAGAGGCGCGCGCGTGGCGCGAGTGGCTGCTCCGGGCCGTCGCGGGAAAACCGTCGCAAGTGAGCATTTTATACGGAGTGATGGGCGAGCGCCGCCTACCGGAGCTGGAGCTTCCCTGGCTTCCCGGCTACGAAGGCTCGGCGCCGGTGCGCATCGGCAACGCAGCCTGCGATCAGTTTCAGCTCGACGTATACGGCGAGGTCATGGACTCGCTGCATTTTGCGCGGCGCGTCGGCTTGGAACCGGACGAAAACACCTGGCGCATGCAAACGGCGCTCACCGAGTTCGTCGAATCGGCCGGGAAACTGCCCGACGAGGGAATCTGGGAAGTGCGCGGGCCGCGGCGCCACTTCACGCATTCGAAGGTGATGGCCTGGGTCGCCTTGGACCGCGCGGTTAAATCCGTGGAACGCTTCGGCCTCCGAGGACCGGCCGGCCGCTGGCGCGAGGTGCGCGACGAGATCCACGCGGAGGTTTGCCGCAACGGCTATGATCCGGAAATGAATTCTTTCGTCCAGTACTACGGATCGAAAGAAGTCGATGGCAGTTTATTGATGATCCCGCTGGTCGGCTTCTTGCCCGGCACCGACCCGCGGATGATCGGGACCGTGAAGGCGATCGAGGAACGGCTAACGGCCGATGGATTGGTCAGTCGATACGCGGAAGCTCCCCACATCGACGGGCTGCCTCCAGGAGAGGGCGCCTTCATCGCCTGCACGTTTTGGCTCGCCGACAATCTCGCGCTTCAGGGCAGGTTTTCCGAAGCGCGCGA
>DASXRG010000257.1:0-58211 GCA_036506735.1 Binatia bacterium
AGGTGCCGAGCCCTTCCAGCCCGCCCTCAGGCTGCGTTTTTCACCCGCGCTGTCCGATCGCGATCGACGAGTGCCGCGGCGCGGTGCCGGAGCTAAGAGAGATCAAACCGGATCACCGGGTTGCCTGTATCCGGTCGTAGAGAAAAGTTTACGGGAGAAAGAAGAGCGCATCCATCTTGACTTTCGCCGGGCTATCGTCTTCGCCCGTCATCGAGGAGGTTCCACCAAGAACATTAATGTTTCCGGTCACGCCGCGGCCGATTCCCGGCTCTGCCTCCACCTCTCCGGTATCCTTGTCGATGGCGAATTCTCCGAGCGAGAGCCCGATGTTGTTCCCGGCGGATAACAAAACATTGCCGCTTGTGATGTAGCTGGTTCCGGCGCCGGTCAAAAAATAGAGATTGAGAAACGGGCCGAAGGGGCCTTCGACTACGCAATCGGCGGGGTCGGCCGGCGGGGGATCATCGAGACAGATGGTAATCGTGGACGATAAGGAAAAAAACTCGGTAAATGCCACGCCATCTTTCACAACTTCCGCCTGCCACACAGATCCGTCCAACAGCGGTTGCTGGACGGCCGGGAGTCCGGTCGCCACCATACGCCCATTTGTGGTTGTGGCTTTTATGCTCATCTTTCCCTTGCGGCAGGTCGCTGTAAACGACTTGATATCGATCGGCACATCCTCACTGCCGCCGCTAAAGAAACCGACGATGGTGTTGCCGCGTCCGAAGCTCCATAGTCCGCTGAAAAAAGTGAAGCCGAAGTTGGTCACGTCGGGGCGGTTCGCTGCCTTCACGTTAGTGGTGGGTCTTATGATGAGATAACCCGTGATCGTGCCGTCGAAGTTGAACGTTATGTGCGCAAATCCGGTAGTATTTCCCGTGATGCCTATGTCCCACGTGTCGAATACGAGAACCGGACACGGCGCCCCTGCCGCCCGAGCGGGGCGGTCCCAACCGCAGACCGTAACGATCATCAACACGACCAAGGCCCAGCGCTTTGCTTTTGCTCTCATCGATTGACCTCCAGCGTCAATTTCGCGACGTATTTAAGCAAGTTGCGTGCCGGTGGTGGACGCATTCAAGGGAGGAAATTCCCCTGCAAGTTGGCGAAATTCCCGCTCAAAAACCCCGCAGGGATGACAAATTTGTGACAGCAAATGGACAAAATATGATCGCTCCTAGAGGGCTCAGCGGCCCAGCTCTTTGCCGATCGCGCGGAGCATGGCGAAGTCGTACACTTGTTCCGGCAGCACTTCGCGCTCTACCTTGAGCGTCTTTCTCTGCTGCGCGATCATCGTCTCCTGTAGGCCGCGCGGAATGGTTCCGTCGGCGGACATGATCCGCTGCGACGCTTTGTAAACCTCGGTCGCCTCGCTCTCCGAAACTTTCATCGCCTTGGCCATTTTACCCACGACTTCTTTTTCGTTGGACTTGAACCAGAAAAATCCCTTCAAAGTCCCGCGCAGAAAACGGCGCAGAAAATCCGGCCGTTGAGCAAGGGTCTTTTCCGCCACCACGACGCCGGCGGTGACGAATTCGAGATGATCGCCGTAAAAGAGCAGCTCGTTGAAGCCGTTTTTCTTCGCGATCAGGCTGTCCATCTGGTTGAGCACGGCGGCGTCGACCGCTCCCGTCATCAAGGCGGCGAGCCTGCTGGGCGTGGGCTCGACCGCGCGCAGCACGACGTCACGCTGCGGATCGAGACCGTTTTTGAGAAATAGCTCGCGCGTCATTTGATCCAGCGCGGCGCCGAAGCTCGACACGGCGATTTGTTTCCCTTTGAGCTCCTGCAGCGTTTTGATGTTCCTGGCGTAGAGCCAGTTGAGCGGCCGGGTGTCGAAGACCATCACGATCTTCAGCGGCAGGCCGCGCAAAATCGCGCCCGCGCCTTGTCCGAGAATCTGGCTCGCGTCGAAATTGCCGCCGACCAGTCCCTGGATGCCCGGCAGCATGCCGGCCTGAACCGCCAGCACATCGAGCCCTTCCTCGTTGTAAAAGCCTTTCTCGATCGTGTACCGATAGAGCAGCGTGTTCGGGCTGATGCCCGCGGAAATATGGACGTGCGCCCGTTCCAGTGCGCTCGCGGTTCCGGCGGCGCTTACGATGGCCGCCAATGCCAGAACTTTGAGCCGACTCCGTGCAGGCGTCTTCATAGTTAAAAGCCGTATTTCTCTACGGCGGCCAAAGCGATTTGGAGAGATTGCTTTACCGCGCCGCGCGCGCTGACTTCGCGGTAGGCCTCCGTGACCGGACCCTCCCGCAGAACTTCGCCGACCGAAATTGATTGGCGGAGCTTCCCGCTCTGCGCCATTTCAGCAATGATTCTCTCGATGGCTTCCGGCGCGACGCCGCCGTCGATCGGCAGCGCCCAGCTGTCGAGTCGATCGGGCGAGGTGACGATCGCCAGACGGCGCTCGTCTTCGTTGTGTGTGTTGGTTTTCCTGAGACGCGCTTCGAGGTCCTTCAAATAGTCGAAGTTTTTGACGTCGCGCATGAACCAGAAGGCGCGGATGATCGCGCGGAAGTACGCCCCAAGTTCATCGCCGCGCCGCTCGATCGTCTTTGCGGTCGCGACCGTTATCTTTCCCGGCCGCCGAGGAAAAATCTTGTTCGGATCGAGAATCATCGGATAGCCGTCTCTCTCAAGATCGTCGGAGAAAGGTGGCTGCGAGGTGATCGCGTCTACTTTTCCCGCGCGCAGCATTTCGGCGTGGGCGGGATTATTGCGGTAGCCGAAGACGGGATCATAGACCCATTCGACTTCGGTCTCCGGATCGACACCCGCCCGGCGTAGCGCCTGATGGACGAATACCTGGACCAAGCCTTCCCGCTCGCGCATGCCGATCCGGCCGCCGCGGAGCGCGCCCATGTCTTTGACGTGCTTGGCGCCGTACCATTTAAGAAACGGCGTGTAGCGCCAGCCGCCGACGATATAAACATCCGCTCCCTGGGCGCGCTGGCAAATCGCCGCTTCCACGTCCACCGCGGTTGCGATGTCCACGCCGCGATTTTTCATCGCCAGCGCCAGCCCCTCTTTTTCGAGGGGACCTGGGATCAGGCCGCCCGCGTCGTATTGGTATTCGTTGAGCCTCTCGGCGCGAAAAAATCCCTGTTCTTCAGCGACGAAAATCGCGATTTGATGGCCCACGTGATAGTTGCTGTTCGCGATCAGCAGCGGCTGGTCGAGCGCGCTCATAATCCAACCCTTCTTCGCGGTCACGCGATCATAGTATCGCGGGTCGGACGCAGTCAAGTTCTCCGCCTTGTTAACCACTTGACTTTCCGGCGGAACATGGACTAGGTATTCGCAACGACGGCGGCACCTATCCGAGGCGCGAGCCATTGTAGATACAGAGGAGGTACCGGAGATGAAACGTGAATCGTATAGTGCGGTTATGGCCGCGGCCGTTTTTTCGCTGGCCCTTCTTTTCTCCCTGCCGGCCGGCGCCGCGCAAGTGGAGAAACCCCGCACGGGAGGCGAGCTGGTCTTTGCCGTGGGCGGAACGCCGCCTTCCTTCGACGGCCACCGCGAAACCACCTTTGCGATGCTCCACCCGCTCGCGCCTCATTACAGCACGCTCCTGCGCTTCGATCCGCAGGGCTATCCCAAAATTATCGGCGACGTGGCGGAAGACAAATGGACCATCTCCAAAGACGGTCTCACTTACACCTTCAAGATCCGCAAAGGAATCAAGTTCCACGACGGCACTGATCTCACGTCGAGAGACGTGAAGGCGACCTACGACAAGATTATTTTTCCGCCCGAAGGCGTCGCCAGCGCCCGGCAGGCGTCGTATTCCGTCGTCAAAAAAATCGACGCGCCGGACCCCTCCACCGTCGTGTTCGAATTGAAGCAGCTCTCGGCGTCGTTTATCGCCAACCTGGCCTCGCCGTGGAATTTCATTTACAGCGCCGAGAAACTCAAACAGGACCCGCGCTGGTACGAGAAGAACGTCATGGGCTCGGGGCCGTTCGTCTTCGTCGAGCACGTATCCGGCTCGCACTGGGTCGGAAAAAAGAATCCCAACTACTTTATGAAAGGCCGCCCCTACCTGGACGGCTTCAAGGCGCTTTTCATTCGCGACACGGGCGCGCGCGTCGCCGCGGTTAGGAGCGGCCAGGCGCTGATCGAGTTCCGCGGCTTCAATCCGGCGGCGCAGGAGAACATTCTCAAGACGGTGGCGAACAATGCCGTCGTGCAGGAGAGCCCCTGGATCTGCAACCTGACCGTCACGATCAACACCGAGAAGAAATTCTTCAACGACGCGCGCGTGCGCCGCGCCTTGAGCCTCGCTCTGGATCGTTGGGGCGCGTCCAAGGCGCTCTCAAGGACCTCGCTCCTGAAGTATGTCGGCGGACTTTTCCGTCCCGGCGCGCAGTTCGCGACGCCCGAGGCCGAGCTCACGAAGCTCGCCGGCTTCGGAAAAAATATCGACGCGGCGCGCAAGGAAGCCCGCCGCTTGCTGAAGGAAGCCGGAGTGCCCGAGGGATTTTCGTTTACGCTCAAGAACCGCAACGTGCCGGAGCCCTACGAGGTGACCGGCGTCTACGTCATCGATCAATGGCGGCAGGTCGGACTCAACGTCAACCACGTCATGCAGGAAGAGAATACGTACTTCGGCGATTTGCGCCAGGGGAATTACGACGCGGCGATCGACTTCGCCTGCGACTTCATGGACGAGCCCGATCTGCAGATGCAAAAATTCTTGAGCGCAAAGAAGAGCTCTCTCAATTACGGCCGCTATAACGACGACGAGCTGGACGAGCTCTACGACCGGCAAAGCCGCATGACGGTGCTCGGCGACCGGCTCAAGATCCTGAGGCAGTTCGAAAAAAGGGTGCTCGACGACCAGGCCTACCAGTTTCATATCCTCTGGTGGCAGCGCATCGTGCCGCATTGGGCCAAGGTCAAGGGCTGGAAGATCACGCCGAGCCATTACGTCAACCAGGACCTTAGGGACGTCTGGCTGTCAGAATGAAAAGCCGTAAGGCGTGAGGCGTAAAAGGTGAGGCGAAAGCCCTTACCCCTAACCCCTTACGCCTCACCGTCCTCAATTCATGCACCGTTACATTCTCAACCGGCTGCTGTTGATGATCCCGACGCTGTTCGGCGTCGCGGTGCTGGTTTTTCTGCTCCTGCGCGTAGTTCCCGGGGACATCGTCGAGCTTAAATACGCGGGCAGCGGGACGTTCGCGCCCCGCGAGGCGATCGAGCGGGAGAAAGCGCAACTCGGCCTGGACAAACCGCTGTGGCGTCAGTTTGTCGGCTGGATGTTGGGTATCGTCCGTCTCGACTTCGGCAACTCGATGTGGACGGGCCGGCCGATCACGCACGAGGTCGCGATCCGACTCGAGCTCAGCCTCGAGCTCGCGCTGATGGCGACGTTGGTCGCGATTCTCATCTCGGTTCCGCTGGGGACTCTGGCGGCGCTCAAACAGGACACCTGGATCGACTACTTCATCCGGGTCTTTTCGATCGCCGGTCTCGCGATTCCTTCCTTCTGGCTCGGCATCCTCATTATTCTCGTCTTCATCATCTTCTTTCGTTGGCTCCCGCCGCTGACGTTCACCTCGTTTTGGGTCGATCCCAAGGCCAATCTCATGCAGCTCCTGTGGCCGGCGCTGGCCGTCGGTTACCGTTATTCCGCGGTCGCGACGCGCATGACGCGCTCGGCGGTTTTAGAAGTGCTGCGCGAGGACTACATTCGCACGGCGCGCGCCAAGGGACTATGGGAAAAAGTCGTGCTCACGCGCCACGCGCTCAAAAATGCGCTCTTGCCGGTGATCACGGTGCTCGGCCTTGAGTTCGCGTTTCTTGTCGGCGGGCTCGTGGTGACCGAGCAGGTGTTCAATTTAAACGGCATCGGCAAGCTCTTTGTCGAGTCGATCAGTCAGCGCGATTATACGATGGTGCAGAGCCTGGTGTTGCTCACTTCCTTTGTGTTTATCTTCGTCAACTTCCTCGTCGATCTGATCAACGCCTGGTTGGACCCGCGCATACGCTACCAATAATTCGGAAATATGGCGCGCGACACGGCGATTGCGGCAGGTTCGTTTTCTGAAGGTGCCCGCCTTCACCGTTGGGCCGGCGTAGCCTTGCGCTTTACGCGCCGCCGGCCGCTCGGCGCCGTCGGCGCTGCGATCATCATCGTCATGGTGCTGGCCGCGGCGCTGGCGGAGTTGATCTCGCCGTACGATCCATTGACGACCGATTACGGCGCTATGCTTCAGGCGCCGAGCGCGGCGCATTGGTTCGGCACCGATTCCTTTGGACGGGACGTGCTCACGCGCGTGATTTACGGAGCACGCACCGCGCTTTTGGTGGGCTTTTTTTCTTCTTTCTGGGGCGCGAACTTGGGCGCCATTATCGGAGTCACCAGCGCCTACTTCGGCGGCAAGACCGATCTCATCGTGCAGCGCTTCATGGACCTTTTGCTCTCGTTCCCGCTGATCGTGCTGGCGCTGGTGGTCGTTGCGGTTATGGGGACCGGCACACTCAATGTGATTCTCGCCATCATGGTTCCGATGATCCCGCGTTGTGCTTTGGTCGCCCGCAGCAGCGCGCTCTCGCTCAGACAAACTCCGTTTATCGACGCGGCGCGCGCTTTGGGATTCGGCCACACGCGGATCATTTTCCGCCATATGCTGCCCAACGTCATGGCGCCTTACCTGATCATGCTGACCGCTTTCCTCGGTCAAGCGATCTTATTGGAAGCGTCGCTCTCTTTCCTCGGTCTCGGCGTCGCCGAGCCGGTGCCGGCCTGGGGGTTGATGCTACGCGGCGCCGCCGTCGAGTTTGCCGAGCGCGCGCCGTGGATGGCGGTCTTTCCGGGCACGGCCATCAGTCTCTCGGTCTTCGCCTTTAATCTTTTCGGCGACTCGCTGCGCGATGCGCTCGACCCTAAGCTTCGGGTATCTTGAAGTCACCGGCTTTTGCCGTAGCTCTCGCTCACCTGGAGCAGTAAATACCGTAACGCGGTAAATTTTGCGCGCGACGCTTGTCAGGCCGCTTCCATCCCGCCAGATTTGCCAGGCGCTCGGGCCGTAAAATTTCCCTACCGGTTTACATTTTGACTTACCTCTAGCTTGTTCGGTTGCACAAGTGGCTAGACTTTGGAGCTTTTTGCTTGGCATGAGCGTTGCACCACTATTTTAAAGGGGGCGCGGAGCCTCCGCAATAAAAAAATGGGGGTGTTTTTATGAATAGGCGTAGAGCGACTATGCTGGGAATCGCTGCGGGATCTTTGCTTATTTCCAGCGCGCCGGCATCGGCCTGGGAGTGGCCCCGCTGGTTTCAACGGCAAGAAGTCCGGCAAGACCGCCAGGCCGTTCACAGTGAACGTGAGGAGGTCCAGAGCGACCGGAAAGAATTGAATCGAGATCGGGCGGATTTCCGGAAAGACAAACGGGAACTCAGAAAAGATCTCCGCAAGGGGGCCCCTCCGGGAGAAATTGCCGGCGATGTCCAGGAATTGCAAAATGATCGCGGCGAGATCCGTAGCGACCGAAGCGCGGCGCGTGAGGACCGGCAGGATCTCACGCAAAATCGTCGGGAGCTCAGACGCGATCGCCGCGATCTTAGGCGCGACTAGAAGCTGAAGCCAACTGAAGCAGAGCTGAAAACGCGGACGCCTGACCGCACCGGCGGTCAGGCGTCGCTGCTTTTACGAGTCGGCAAATCTCACGCGCTGAGCGGCAAGGTAAAGAAGAAGGTCGTTCCCTTTCCTTCCTGGCTTTCGGCCCAAATTTTTCCTCCGTGGCACTGCACGATCATTTTGCAGATCGCCAACCCTAAGCCGGTCCCTTTATGTTTGGAAACCTTGCCGCTTTGTGTCTGCCGGTATTTTTCAAACAGATCGCCGATCTCATGAGGTGGAATCCCTACGCCGCTGTCTTTGACCCACACTTTCGTCTCGGCGGCGCCCTCCCGGGCGGCGCCAATTTCGATCGTTCCGGTCTCGCCGGTGAACTTGATCGCGTTGCTGATCAGGTTGGTAAAAACCTGTCCCAGTCGGCCGGGATCGGCCTCGATGCGCGGCAGCGATCCATCGACGCGGCTGGTGAGAGCTATCTTTTTTTCCCGCGCCAACACGAGATAATCATCGAGGCTGGCACGAATGACTTGCTCCAGATCGATTTCTTCTTTGATCAGATCGAGGCGGCCGGCCTCGATCTTCGAAAGGTCGAGGAAGTCGTTGATCAGGTTCAGCAGGTTGCGGCTGCTCGCGCTGATCTTCATCAGCCAGCTTTTTTGCTCTTCGGTGACGGCTCCGACCAAACCGTCTTCGATGATCGCGGCGCCAGACATGATCGCGGTGAGCGGCGCTCTTAGATCATGAACGATCATCGCGGTAAAATCCGCCTTGAGCTTTTCCAGCGCCTCGGCTTGCAGATTTGCCTGGAGAATCGGCTCCAGCTCGCGGGCGGCCATGCCGAGTGTTTGCCGCGTCTCGTCCGTGTAAAGCGAGCGGTTGGCCGTAAAGACGCACAAACCGCCTTCGATGGCGGTGGAAAAGCGGGCCGAGAGCATCGCCGGTGTCCGCCTTTCCACCGGCTCTTCCTGGGTCAGCAGTTCAGGATTGAGCACATTCTCCTGCGGCGTCTCCTTGTCGTTGAGCGCCAGGAGTTTTTCTTCCACGATGATGTCCTTGGCCAAACCCAACGAAATGGCCGGCACCCGTTCCGCCAAATGGACGATGATCCGCGGCCCGCTCGGCGCACGCAGGCAGACGATCGCTATTTGATAGTCGATGAGAGACTGAAAGAATTCAAAAAAACTTTTAAACACCCCAACGAGATCACTGCTCGAGCGGCCGGTCTCGCGGATGCGATTGCTTATGGTTGCCTCGAAAAGCAGCCGGTCGAGGAGGTCGGTGAGCCGCGCGTGTGCGGTCTGCCGCGCAAACGGAACGACGCCTTTGGAAACCGGCTTTGCCGCCGGCTTGCGTTTCTTTTCCGTCAACAGCCGGCCGACCTCTTGCTCGAGCGGCGCCGTGCCGGCGCCTTTGAGGACGTAACTATCGGCGCCGGCCTCCTTGCCCCAAAAACGATGTTCCTGCTGGTCCAGGGTCGTCAGCAATATGATCGGCAGGTCCTCCGTCGCCGGATCGTTTTTAAGCAGCCGGCAGACTTGATAGCCGGTAAGCTCGGGCATGACGATGTCGGAGACCAGGAGATCGGGGCTTTCGCTATGGACGAGATGCAGCGCTTCCAGCCCGTTGCTGCCTTGCACCACTTGATAACCTTTGCGTTCGAGCGCTAGGGCTATGGTGCTGCGCTGCGTACGGCTGTCGTCGGCGACCACGATCTTTGCAGTCATGGCTCAGCCCTCCTCTCTGGAGAATGTGGCATGAACGATTTCGTCGGCGATCTTGTCGAGCGGGCTGACGATTTCGGCCGCGCCGTTAAGAATCGCCTCGCGCGGCATGCCGAACACGAGCGACGTCGCCTCGTCCTGCACGATCGAGTGGCCGCCCGCGTCGCGGATTTTTTTCAAGCCGTGGGCGCCGTCGCGCCCCATGCCGGTCAGCAAGACGCCCAGCGTCTCGCCGCCGTAGACTTGAGCCGCCGTTTCCATCAGCCGGTCCGCGGACGGGCGGTGTCCCTGGAGCGGCGGGCCGGACGTGAGCAGGAGTTTTTTTCCGGCGCCGACCTCGAGATGATAGTTATCCGGCGCGAGATAAATCGTACCGTTTTCCAGCGTCATGTCGTTGCCGGCAAGTTTTACCGGCAGCGGCGACTGGCGCTCGAGCCACTGGCGCAGGCCGGCAAGGAAACCGGGCGCGATGTGCTGCACGATCACGATCGGAACCGGAAGGTAATGCGGCAGTCCTTTCAAAATTGTGGCGAGGGCCGGCGGTCCGCCCGTGGAGGCGCCGATGACGATCAACCCCTGTCGCAACTGCCGCAGGCTTTTGAACCGCGGCTTGATGGTGGGGAGCGCGGGTTTGCTCACTAAACGCAGCGGGCGAATGTGCGCCACGGTCTTTACGCGAAATATGAGCTCTTCGCCGATCTGAGAAAATCCTCCCGGCGCAGCGCCGCTCGGCTTACCCATAATATCGATTGCGCCGCAGCGCAGCGCTTCGAAGGCGACCCCCGAGTCGCGGCTTTCGATCAACTGACTCACCACCAGAATCGGCACCGGGCGGGTCGAGGCGATGATCTTGGTGGCGTCCAGACCGCCCATGACGGGCATGTCGAGGTCCATCGTCATCACGTCCGGATTGAGCGAATTTCTCAAGTCGATCGCCTCGCGGCCCGTTTTGGCCCAGCCGACGACCTCGAGCTCGGGGTCGCGGTTCAGTAGATCGCGCATCATGGCGGCGATCGAAGGAGAGTCGTCGGCGATGAGAACTCTAATCATAGCGAGGTCGGGGCGGTTCGCGAACCCCCCTTAGGAACATCTTCCCTTAAGATGTCGCATTAGGCAAAGCGCTGGACGATCTCCAAGAAGCGCTTTTGATCGAAGACCGCTTTGGTGAGGTAGGCGTCGGCGCCGGCCTCGATGCCCCGTTTCTTGTCCGCATCGGTTTGCATGGAGGTCACCAGGATCACCGGAAGATCTTTGAAGCGCTCGTCTTTTTTGATGCGCTCGGTCAGCAAGAACCCGTCCAGGCGCGGCATCTGGACGTCGCTGACCACGATGTCAAAGCTTTTCTCGTACAGCTTGATCAGACCGTCTTCGCCGTCCACGGCCGTGGTAACATCGAAGCCGGCCGCCTCCAAAATGTTTTTTTCCAAAGTGCGGGTCGTGAGCGTGTCCTCGACCACGAGCACGCGTTTTCTGGCCGCGGGCCGCGGTGCCATGGGGCGGACGGCGATCGGCGCGGTGGCTCTGACTTGATGCGCGACCGAGCGCAGCAGCTCGTTCGGATTGAGAATCAGCGCGATCTCGCCTTTGCCGAGAATCGTCCCTCCGGAAACCTGCGGGATGTGGCCGAAGAATTTTCCCAAGGCCTTGACCACGACCTCCTCTTCCCCGAGCAGGGCCTCGACTCCGAAAACCAATTTTCCCCGCGGGCCGTGCAGTAGCAGCGCCGGGATGGCGCCGTTCTTTAGTTCGCTCTTCGGCAGGTTGAGCACATCGGCGAGCCAGGCGAAGGCAAGCGGAGTGCCGTCGATAATGACGGTGGCTTTGCCTTCTACATACGTGATTTCATCCGGCGCAAGCAGCAGGGTTTTCTCCAGCGCATCGGTCGGCAGACAGAAGATGTCGCCGCCGCTGTGAAAAAGCAGCGCGTGCGTCGTGCTGAGGGTGAGCGGGAGGGACAGCGTGAAAGTCACTCCTGCGCCGGGCTTGGACTCCGTAAGGATCGAGCCCTTCAGCCGCTCGAGCCGCTCGACAACCGCGTCGAGGCCGATGCCGCGCCCCGAAACTTCCGTGACTCCAGCGGCGGTGGAAAATCCCGGACGGAAAATAAGGTCCAAGATCTCGTCCTCGGGCCAGCGCTGAACTTCCTCGGCCAAGACCAGACCCTTTTTGACTGCTGATGCCGCAATCGCCTGGGGGTCGAGCCCTCGGCCGTCGTCTTTGACCATCACGACGATCTTGGTGCCTTCCTGCCGGGCGCTGATGAAGAGCGTGCCGCGCGCGGGCTTACCCTTGCGCTCGCGCTCCTCGGGCGGCTCTATTCCGTGGTCAATGGCGTTACGGACCAGGTGAATGAGCGGCTCGCGCAGCTCTTCGAGGATCTTCTTGTCCAAGCTGGTCGAGCTTCCCTCAAGCCTTAGCTCGGCGTCCTTTCCGAGGTCGCGGCTCAAGTCGCGCACCATACGAGAAAAAGGCTCCAGAATGGTGGACAACGGCAGCAGCCGCAGGCCGCGCACCCCCTCATGGATTTCATCGACGAGGAGCTCCAGCCGGCGGGTATTTTCCGAAATCCGTTGCAGCACGCGCGACAGGTCGTCGCCGACTTTTTCAATTCGGCCAAAGGACGGACTGTGAGTTTCACGTGCGAGCCTACGGCGCCATTCCTCCAGCGCATCCAGCGTGTCTTCGATCTGCCGCAGGTTGTCCAACGCCTCGATTTTCGTGACCAGGAGCTCTCCGGCCTGGTTGATCAAGGTATCCAAGCGCTCGGTTTGGACGCGGATGCTGCTGAGCGCGGGAGTTGCGTCGCGGCTCGCTGGAGCCTGTCCGCTCACTGCGGTAACTCTCTCCTTCGATCCATCGCTCGCCGCGGCTTTCGCGACGGGCTGCGCCGGCGCGCTTTCGCCCGCGGCGACGCGCAATTCGTCAACCAGCGCATCGATGCTGGACGGCTCTTTGCCTTCGATGAGCGCATTCAGCCCTTGACCGACGGCGTCGATGTCGCGATAGAGCGCGTCGATGATGATCGGCGTCACCTCACGTTCGCCGCGATTGAGTTGGGTGAGCAGGGTCTCGAGATAGTGGGCGAGGGTTTCAAGGTTTTTGAAGCCCATCATGCGCGCAGCGCCCTTGAGGCTGTGCGCCGAGCGCAGAATCTCATCGATCGGCGCCTGCTGCGGCTGGCGCTCGAGGATCATCAGCCCGTCGTTCAGCTTCTGGATGTGCTCGTCGCACTCTTCGCGGAAGATCTGGAACAGTTGCTGATATTCTTGATCGCCCGGCTGCATCTTTAGTCTTTGGGGCTATCGAAAATCTCGAAATGATCGCCCTCGGCGGTGCGGAAGCGCTTGACCAACTGCTCGAGCGATTGGCCGAGGCTCATCAATTGAGAGGCGGCGAGATTGGTTTCCTTGGTGCCGATCACCGTCTCTCGCATCCCTTGATCAATCGCGCGCATCGCGTCGGAGACCTGGTCCGCGCCGATCGCCTGCTGGCGGGTCGCGAGCGTGATCTCCTGCACCGATCCCATGGTTTGCTTGATCGTGGCGGTTACGCCCTGCAGCGTCTCGCCCGCCTGGAAAATCTGCCGCACGCCTTCTTCGACACCCTTGGTTCCGTCCTCGACCGCCAGGATCGTGTTCTGCGTCGCCGCCTGGATCTCCTGGATGATCGCGCCGATCTGAGCCGCCGCTTTCTGGCTTTGATCGGCGAGCTTGCGCACCTCGGTGGCGACCACGGCAAAGCCCTTGCCGTGCTCGCCGGCGCGCGCCGCCTCGATGGCGGCGTTCAGCGCCAGCATGTTGGTCTGCTCGGCAATGCTCGAAACGGTATGGACGATCGAGCTGATGCGCTGAATCTGCTCGCTCAGGTTGAGAATGTTTTGCGCGATTCCCTGCGATTGAGTTTTCAACTGGTTCATCTCGTCGATGCCTTTTTGCACCGCGCGGTTTCCTTCTTCGGTGAGCCGGCTCACTTCGCGCCATTGAGATGCCATGTCATCGGCGGTCTTTCCCACCTGGTTGGAAGACTGCGCCAGCTCTTGAATCGTCGTCGTGATCTCATTGATCGAAGCGGCTTGGGAAGCGACGGTGCGCTCTTGCTCCTCCGCCGCAGCGGAGATCTGGCTCGCCGCCGAACTGGTGTTCTGCACCATCTCGATGATGCGCATCAGAATCTGACTCAAGTCCTGCGCCATTTGGTTGAGCGAGAGCGAGAGCATCCCGATCTCCGAGGAATCCTGCGTGGGGAGGGTCACGGTGAGGTCGCCTTGCGCGACTTGGCGCGCGAAGCCGACGCCGTCGCGGATCGGCTGCGAGATGGTCCGGGCGATCAGGAGCGAGGCCCCGCCCGCGACCAGGAGGGTGAGCGCGATGACGGACGCCACGACATAGCCCAGTTTGTTGATCGGCGCCAGCCCTTCGGATTTGTCCATCTTGGCGATCAATACCGACCCGATTTCGGGCAAAGGCCGGAATGAGGCGATGGCCGGGACGCCGCGGTAGTCGCTGAAAATATCGTGCCCTTTGGTTCCACCGAGACCGAGGCGGATCGGACCGCTATCCGTGACGGTTTTCAGCAGGGTCGACTCTTCGGTGAAGCGCGATTGGGTCAGCATCCGACGATCGCGATCGATGATAATGACTTCGCCGGTTTGTCCCAGACCCGAGCGCTCTTCGATAAGCCGCTCGACGGGCCGCAGCTCGACTTCGAGGACCACGCGGCCGACGACCCTGGCGTTGTTGTCGTGGACGGGACTCACGATCATGATGACGTGCTGCTGGGCTATCGGAGATAAAAACACGGGGCTGACATAGGCGATTTCGTAGTTGTCGGTCTTGGGCAGTCCGACCTCGCTCAAGTTTTTCCCCTCATGCGGCAGGATCTTGGAGCTGGAGCTGATGATCTTGCCATCGCCGTCGGCGATCAGCACATCGACGTAAGAAGGGTTGGTCTCCTGGCGCGCCGTGATCAAGTCCTTCACCCGCTGGCTTCTTTCCGCGTCCGTCTTGGCGGCAAGGTTGGGATAGACCACTCTGAAGGTCGGCGAGACGAGATCTTTGACGACCTGATTGGCGCTGAGGCTCGCGGCGTCCGCCAATTGGGCCTTGAACCAGCTCATGAGAATGTAGCTTTTGTTGTCCGCCACGGCGTCGAGCTTGTTGTAGATCTCCGCTTCCAGGCTGCCCTTGCTGTTGCTGTAAGCCATGAAGCCGATCGCGAGGATGGGAACGAGCGAGAGGAGCAGCAGCCAGAAGGTCAGTTTGCCTTTGATGGTAGCCGGAGTGAGTTTGCGGAAAAATGCCCGCGGCAGAAAAATTTTCATATCGGTCTCCCTCAAAGTATCCGGCCTGATCACACCTGCCCCGCGAAGCGCGGGTCCGCGATGATCTTCTCCACGTCGAGTAAAGTCAGCAGTCGGCGGTCGATCAAATACTCGCCCCGAATGAAAATCGCCCGCTCGGGTTCGAGCGATAGAGGCGGCGGCTGGAGTTCCTTGGCGGGGAAGACGATAATATCTCTGGCCAGATCCACCGCGAGCGCCAGCTTGCTGCCCTGAAGCGACAAAACCAGAACGGTCGAAGCTAAGGCGTGTATTTCCCGCTGGCCGAGTCCCAGAATCGGTCCCAAGTCCACCGCCGGCACGAGCTCTCCACGGAGATTCATGACTCCGGCAAGATGAGGCGGGGCTAACGGCAGACGGCGCAGCGGTGTCGCTTGGCGCGTCTCCGCCAGATACTTGAGCTCGACTCCATAAAGCTCGCCGCTCAGTTGAAAGGAGAGGGCGGAAATCATTTCGCCGCTTTCCTCTACTGGCGGCACCTCGCTCAAAATCCGCGCCCGCTCGCGCAGGATCTCGCGCAAATCGTCCTGACGCGCTTGCCCGTTATCGAAGAGCATGGTCACGTTCTTGTCATCCATCGGCTGGTTTGGTCTGCCAATCGCCGAGTTCCTGCGCCTCGATGACGGAGAAGATCCGCTGCGGATTGAGGATCGGGATCAGCCGACCCTCCGCTTTTCCCACGCCGACGATGAACTGCTGCTGCAGGCCGCCTAAGAAAGCGGAGAGATCGGGCGCCGGCTCCATGTTCGCCGCGGCGATGTGGATGAGCGAGAGCGCTTGATCGACGACCAGACCGAAAAGTTTCTGCTCGAAGGGAGTGACCAGGACCGCGGTCTTGCGGTCCCACGGCCGGCGGGTGAGTCCCATGCGCTGTCTTAAGTCGATCGCGGTGACGACCTTGCCGCGGAGATTGAACATGCCGCTGACGAACGGCGGCGCGTCGGCCAGCGGCGTCAGCTCCGGCAAAGGGACCACCTCTTGCACGTCGCGAATCGAAATCGCGTACCAGACCGGTTCGAGGGCGAAAGTAAGCAAGGTGAAGTCATCTTTCATGGACCAGTTCCCTATCCACCAAGGTCAGCAGTTGCTGACCGGTTATCCCCTCGGCGCCGCGCAGATGCTCGGAGAGCGGAGCGGAGGCCAAAAGATGTTTCACGACGGCGAAGCTGCGCCGCGAGTTTTCCGCCTTGCCCTGCGCTTTATGAATCTTGCCGAGATAGAAATGGCCCAGGGCGAAATTGGGGTCGATATAAACCGTCTTTTTCATCGCGCGGAGGGCTTCGTCCATCTTGCCCTCTTCCATCCACAAGAGTCCCATGAAGTAATGGGCCCAGAGATTCAGCGGATCTAGAGAGATCGTCCGATTGAGCCAATAAGTAGCCTCGCCGAGGTGCTGGCGATCGGCGGCGATCTGGCCCAGAAGAAAGCAGACGCGCGAGTCTTGGGGATTTTTTTCCGCCTGTCCGGCGAGCAGCATCAAGGCGGGATCGACCTCTCCCTGTGATATCAACTCGATAGCTTTGGCGATGGAATCTTCAGGACTGATTGGCGGTTCCGGCACGGGCGTGCGCTTCACCTTGGCCTTGGGAGGCGCCGGAGTTTGGCGCGACGAAGGGGTCGGCCACACCAGCGGGAGAGGCGACGCCGCCGGCGCTTTGGCCGAGGGCTTTTGATAAATGACGGTCTCGGGAAGCACCCGCGCTTCGAACTCCTGATAGATGTCACGGGAATATTCCGCCGCTCCGGTGATGAGAAATCCTCCCTCGTTGAGACCGGCGTGAAATCTGCGGATGATTTTAAGGATCGTGTGCGGGCGAAAGTAGATCGTAACGTTGCGGCAGAAGATGATATCCAGCTCGTTCGTTCCGTTCGTGCTGGAGGGATAGGGATCGCTCTCCAGGTTGAGCGGACGAAAAGTCACCAGCGAGCGAACGCGATCGTCCAGCAAGTGCGTTTCGCCTTTGAGCGGGCGCCAGTACTTCCGGATCAGTTCCTTCTTCAGTCCTCTAAACGACCAGGGCCGATAGACGCCTCGCTTGGCGCTTTCCAGAGCGTCGAGATCGATATCGGTGGCGAGGATTTTCAACTGCCACGCGAGCAGCTCGGGAAAGTTCTCGATCAAAAAGATCGCGAGCGAGTAAGGCTCTTCGCCGGTGGAGCAGCCGGCGCTCCAGATTTTGAGCGTCTTCACCCCCCGGGATTTTTTCTTCTGCACCAATTCCGGGATAAGGTAGTCTTTGAGCGAGTCGAAGTGGGCCGGGGTGCGAAAGAAGTAAGTCTCGTTGGTGGCGATCGACGCCACCAGCCGGTCGAGATAGGCGATTCCGTCCAAAGTGACGGCGTCGATCGCCCGAATAATTTCCTGGGGAGAAACATCCGGAAAATTCAATTCGAGATCTTTGAAGGCTTCCTCGAGGCGAATGAGCTTTTCCTCGGGAAGATACATTCCCGTCTTTTTCTCCAGCAGGTCTCTCAGCCGGAGAATGTCGGCTTGGGTGTAAGCCAGAACTGAGTTAGACATTCCCTGGGCGAGGATAAATTTTGACCCTCTGAAAGTCAAGTTCATTCTCGAAGATAAGAGTGATTTATGTCCGCGAATGTGATATTCAAAACACGTTGATGGTCGACGTCGCCGCCAATTGCCGCGAAGTCTTGAAGCGCATGGGCGAAGCGGCGACCCGATGCGGCAGGAACCCGAAAGAGATCAGGCTGCTGGCCGCTTCCAAGTCCCAAAGCATCGATAAGATCCGGGCGGCGATAGAGGCGGGGATCCGGCTCTTTGGTGAAAATTATGTCCAGGAGCTTGAGGCCAAAAAATCCGCCGTCGGAGAAGCGGTCGAGTGGCACATGATCGGTCATCTCCAACGCAATAAGGTAAAGGCGGCTGTCGATCTCTGCGATCTCATTCAGTCGTTGGACAACGTGGACTTGGCCCGCGCCCTCGATAAGGAGGGAAAGAAAAGAGGCCGGGCGGTGCGCGTGCTGGTCGAGGTCAATCTGGCCGCCGAGGAAACCAAGAGCGGAATTCCGCGCGACCAGGTTATCCGGCTGCTGGCGGAAGTCGGCCAGCTGTCCTCGATGAAGATCGAAGGCTTGATGGCCGTGCCTCCTTACCGCGACGAGCCGGAGCAGGTGCGACCCTATTTTCGCGCGCTGCGCGAATTGCAGGACGAGCTCAGGGAGCGGAAAATACCGAACGTCGATCTCAAAGAGCTTTCGATGGGCATGACGCATGACTATCAAATCGCCATCGAAGAAGGGGCGACTCTGGTGCGGGTCGGCACCGCCATCTTCGGTCCGCGCGGCGAGTAACAGGACGTGTTCATTCTGGCCAATTTTCTGATCGCCGTAGCTCAGGTGTTGTATTATCTTCTCGAGGCGTACAAGTGGATCGTCATCGCGCGCGCGGTGATCTCCTGGGTCAATCCGGACCCGTACAACCCGATTGTGCGGTTTCTCTATGCCGCCACCGAGCCGGTGCTCTACCGGATTCGCCGCGCGCTGCCGCTTTACGCGGGGGGCATCGATTTCTCGCCGATTCTGGTCTTTGTCGTGATAATCTTCCTGCAATATTTCGTGGTGCAATCGCTCATGGACCTGGCGCAGTCGCTCCGCTACGCGAGTTAACGATGAAACTGGTGTTTGTCACGGACATTCGCGAGAACCAGCCGGTGGACTCGGTTTTCATGTGCGCGTCTAAGAATCACGGTGTCACCAAAAGCGGCAGCGGCTACATCATTCTGAAACTTCTCGATCGCACGGGTGAGATCGAAGGCAGGGTATGGGACAGAGCGGACGATTTGGGAAAATTATTCGACAAAAGCGACTACGTGAGGGTGCGCGGCCAGGCCACCCTTTATCAAGGCAGGCTGCAAATCCGCGTGCACGACGTCGCGCGCGTTCATGAGAGCGAGGTCGCGGCCGAGGACTTTCTGCCCAAGAGCCCTTACGATCCCGAGATCATGGCGGTCGAGCTGATGGCGATTCTCCGCGGCGTGAAGAACCCTCATCTGCGCGCTTTGGCTGAGGCGTTCTTCGTTGATGCCGAGTTCATGGATTTATTCAAGCGCGCCCCGGCCGGAAAAAGCATCCACCATGCCTATCTCAGCGGGCTCTTGGAGCACACGCTCTCTTTGCTCAAACTGATTCTCAAAGTCGTCGAGAACTACCGCGGGATCGACGTCGACTTGTTGCTGATCGGAGGGTTTCTGCACGACATGGGCAAGATCTATGAGTTCTCCTACGACCGCTCGGTGGAATACACCGACAGCGGCCAGCTCCTGGGCCATCTCGTCATGGAGGTCGAGAAAGTCAGCGAGAAGATCGCCTTGATTCCCGAGTTTCCCGAGCAGCTCGCGCTGCTCGTCAAGCATCTGCTCGTGAGCCACCACGGCGCCTACGAGTTCGGCTCGCCCAAGCTGCCCCAGACGGTCGAGGCAGTGATGCTGCACTATCTGGACGATCTCGACGGCAAGATCCAAAGCATTCAGAACCTGATGGAAAAGGAATCCGGCTCGCGCTGGACCTCTTTTCACCGCGCCTATGGGCGGAGTTTTTTTCGCGGCGGCGACGGCGGCAGGAAAGATTGACCCTTCCCGAGTCGCGATTCACAGGAGTTACCGATGAAAATGTTTTTGGCCGGAACGTGGGCCGACAAACCAAAAAAAATCGAAGTCCGCAACCCGTACGATAACTCGGTCATCGACGCGGTGCCGAAAGGCGATGCCGGCGACGTCGAGTGCGCTTTGAGCTTCGCCGAGCGCGGCGCCAAGGTGATGGCCAAGCTCTCGGGCTATGAGCGCTGGAAAATTTTGCGCCGGGCCGCCGACTTGATGGCGGCGCGCAACGAAGAGCTGGGACGGATCATCTCTCAAGAAGAAGGAAAAATCATCGCCGAGGGGCGGGGCGAAGCCGCCCGCGCGGTCGAAACCATGATGGGATCGGCCGAGGAGGCCAAACGGATTCACGGCGAGACAGTTCCTTTGGACGGCGATCCTTCGGGCAAAAACAAAATGGGCTTTACGCTGCGCGTGCCGTGCGGCGTCGTCGCGGCGATCAGCCCGTTTAACTTTCCGCTGAATCTCGTCACTCACAAAGTAGGACCCGCTCTGGCCGCCGCTAACTCGGTTATCGTCAAGCCGGCGTCCGATACGCCGCTCTCGGCGTTGAAGCTGACGGAGATTTTACTCGAAGCCGGATTGCCGCCGGAGGGCATTCAGTGCCTTACTGGCCCGGGCGGCGAAATCGGCGACGCCCTGGTCGCCGACAAGCGCGTGCGCAAAGTCACGTTTACCGGTAGCCGCGAGATCGGCGAGCGAATCTGCCACATGGCCGGCATCAAAAAAGTCACGATGGAGCTCGGCTCGAACAGCCCGCTCATCGTCATGCCCGACGCGGATTTGGACAAAGTGGCGGTCGCTGTGGCAGCGACCGGCTACTCCAATGCGGGGCAGACCTGTATCTCAACCCAACGGGTGCTGACGTCAAGGAAAATTTACGGCGATTTTCTCGGCGCGTTGAAGTCCAAGGTCGAAGCGCTGGCGACCGGCAATCAGTTGGAGGAAAAAACCAAAGTCGGGCCGATGGTCAAGGAGACTGAAGCGGTCCGGGTGGAAGATTGGATCAACGAAGCGATCGCGGGCGGCGCTCGTCTGGCGGCCGGCGGCGGCAGACGCGGCGCGATCTACGTGCCGGCGGTCGTCGCGGACGTGAAGCCGGAGATGCGCATCTCGCGCGACGAGCTGTTCGGTCCGGCCGTGGCGGTGACGCCTTTCGAGACGATCGAAGAGGCGATCGCGCTTGCCAACGACAGCGTCTACGGTCTGGCCGCCGGCATCTTCACCGAAAACGTCGATTGGGCGATGAAGTTCGCGCGCGAGGCGGAGGCCGGCAATCTCCACGTCAATTGGGGCCCGCAATGGCGCGTCGACCTCATGCCTTACGGCGGCCTCAAGGAATCCGGCTTCGGCAAAGAGGGACCGCGCTACGCCGTCGAAGAAATGACCGAACTGAAAATGATCGTATTTCATCTCAACGCCTGATGCGTTCCGACGGCCGTAAAGACAAACAGCTCAGGCCCGTGATCATCACGCCGGGCTACCTCAAGCATGCCGACGGTTCGGTGCTGATCGAAGTCGGCGATACCCGCGTGATCTGCACCGCCAAGCTCGAAGACCGCGTGCCGCCTTTCCTGCGCAACAGCGGCAAGGGGTGGATCACCGCGGAATACGGAATGCTTCCGAGCTCGTCGCAGACGCGGATCGTCCGCGAGTCGTCGCGCGGCAAGATCGGCGGCCGAACGCACGAGATCCAGCGGCTGGTCGGCCGCAGCCTACGCGCGATTGCAAATCTAGAAACTTTTGGCGAGAAAACCGTGTGGATCGATTGCGACGTGATTCAGGCCGACGGCGGAACGCGCACCGCCTCGATCACCGGCGCTTACGTCGCGCTCGTCGAGGCGGCGCATCGCTGGGTGAAGAACGGCATTGTCGCGAAAATGCCGGTGCGCGATTCGGTCGCGGCCGTGAGCATCGGGGTCGTCGAGGGAAAAGTTCTTTTGGATCTCAACTACGAGGAGGACAGCCGCGCCGAGGTGGACATGAACATCGTCATGACCGGCTCGGACAAGTTTATCGAAGTTCAGGGAACCGCCGAGCACGTGCCGTTTACCAAGAAAAAGCTCGACCGGATGACCGAGATTGCCGCCGAAGGCATCCGGGAGCTGCTCAAAATCCAAAAAAACGTCCTCAATCAATAAGTCAACGCGAGGCGTTTAGAGAAGCTTAAGTTTGCCGTTTTCCTGCCGATAGAAACGAGAAGCCGGGGAGGAAACCATGAGGAAACGCGTACTTCTAGTTGAGGACCATCCCGACACGAGCGACCTCATACGGCGGGAATTGAGCTTTGGTGGGTACGACGTACTCATCGCCGAAGACGGCCTGCAAGCCGTGGGGTTCGCCGCCCATTTGGTGCCCGACGCCATCATTATGGATATGATGCTTCCGAAGATGAGCGGCCTGGAGGCGACCAAGCGCATCCGCGAAAATCCGAAGACGGCTGCGATACCGATTCTCGCCGCCACCGCCATGACGGCGCCCGGCGACCGGGAAAAATGTCTCGCTGCGGGCTGCAACGACTACCTGCCCAAACCCTTCACCCACCGAGAGCTTCTCGAAGCGTTAAAAAAGCTTCTCCAGACGGCCGGGGCTTTGAAGGAGAATGCGTCCGAGCGGGGCCAGAACACGGTGGAAAGCGGCTCAGAAAGACGCTAGACCACAATGAATGGAGCTTTTAGTAGCGACTACCAACAAAGGTAAGCTCGCCGAGATCGATGCAATCCTAAAATATCTCCCCATTTCCCTGCTTCCGTTAGATGCTCTAGAAAATTATCCGACGGTTGTCGAAGACGGAAAGACATTCGAACAAAACGCGCTCAAAAAATCTCATACGCTGGCCGCGTTCTCGGAGCGCGTGACTCTCGCCGACGACTCCGGACTCGTAGTCGATGCTCTCGGCGGCGCACCCGGCGTCCACTCGGCGCGCTACAGCGGCGCAGAAGCGGACGATGCGCGCAACAATGAGAAGCTGCTTCAGGCGTTGAAGAACTTTCCTGAGGAAAAGAGAGCAGCCCGCTTTGTCTGCGTACTTGCGCTGTGCATGCCGCCGTCATCGGGAGGCGAAGAGCGGCTGTTCCGCGGCGAGTGCCAAGGACGCATCGCTTTCGCTCCCCGCGGCGGCAACGGATTCGGCTACGATCCGCTATTTTTTTACCCGCCGCTGGGTTGCACCTTCGGCGAGCTTGACCGCGACGCTAAGAGCCGCGTCAGCCACAGAGGACAGGCCCTCAGAAAGCTTGCCGAGACGTTGCCTTTGCTGTCGCTCTAACCAGCAACACTCGGTTGATTTCACGCCCTGCATATGGTGTAAAATGATTGCGTCACTAAAAACCGGGGCGTAGCGCAGCCTGGTAGCGCACCTGCCTTGGGCGCAGGGGGTCGGACGTTCAAATCGTCTCGCCCCGACCAAGATAGTGAGCAGTGAGACGTGAGGAGTGAGCAGCAGAGAGGTCGGTGGTGGAGACTGCTTACCGCTCACTTCCTCACTGCTCGCTTTTTTAGGCGCCAGTAGCTCAGGTGGATAGAGCAACGGCCTTCTAAGCCGTAGGTCAGGGGTTCGAATCCCTTCTGGCGCGCCAGTATGGCTTTCTTTCAATGTGGTGAGTGTAGCTCAATTAGGTTAGAGCACTGGACTGTGGCTCCAGGGGTTGAGGGTTCAAATCCCTTCACTCACCCCAAGCCCTTCGGGATGGCAAATCTCAGATTTCATATATATGTGCGATCTGAAATTTGAGATCTGAGATTTCGAGCAAAGCTCGGATATGGGCCGCTAGCTCAGTTGGTAGAGCAGCTGACTCTTAATCAGCGGGTCCGGAGTTCGAGTCTCCGGCGGCCCACCAAAAACTCAGTCGCAAACAACCGTCCGGCGGTTGAGTCTGAAAGAAATTGGCTTCTATTTGACAGATTGCCGTCGGCTCCACGGCCGATCGATGGCGATAGCTCTTCCCGGATCGTTTTGGTCCTTGACTTAATTCCGCCGGTTTCCTACTCTTTTTTCTCAGGCTGTTGTACAGGGAAATTTTGTCCCGCAGGTTGCGAGAGTGGCGGAACTGGCAGACGCACTAGACTTAGGATCTAGCGGGCAACCGTGGGGGTTCGAGTCCCCCCTCTCGCACCAACCGGTCGTTTTCATCCGATGAAGATCGACGTCGACATAGTCAGTCCGACACAAAGAAAGATTCGCGTGGAGCTCCCCGGCGATGCCGTGGAACAAGAGTTTGTGCGGGTCTATGAAACGTTAGGCCGGCGCGCGAAGATCAAAGGATTTCGTCCGGGAAAAATTCCCCGCTCGGTGCTGCAGGGATTTTACGGCGACGAAGTCAAAGGACAGGTCCTCTCGCGCCTTGTCGAACAATCTCTGGGCGAAGTCTATAAGGAGCGTGGACTGAAAGTCGTGTCCGACCCTGAAGTCGAAGCGGAGACCTTGGAAGAGGGAAGGACGTTTGCATTTTCCGCGCTCGTCGAAGTCAGGCCGGAAGTCGAAGTCAAAAACTATCGGGGCCTAGAGCTCAAAAAGACGAAGCTCTCCGTTGATGAAGCTCAGGTGGAGCGGACGCTCCAGCGCTTCCAGGACGCGCACGCGCACTTGGCGCCGGTGGAAGACCGCGATATTGTCGAGCGCGGAGATTTTGTCACGCTTGATTTCGTCGGCTCGATCGACGGCAAACCGCTCCCCGGAGCCAAGAGCGAGAACTATCCGGTGGAGGTGGGAAGCGGCGCGGCGCTGCCGCAATTCGAAGGGGCGCTTATCGGGTTGAAAAAAGAAACCGAACATACTATTAGTGTGCCTTACCCGGCAGATTACTTTAACCCAGAGTTGGCAGGGAAAGTGGCGCTTTTTACGGTCACCGTTCGCGACATCAAGAAAAAGATCCTCCCTCCCCTCGATGATGAATTCGCCAAAGATCACGGCGATTGCGCCACCCTCGAAGACTTAAAACAAAGAATCCGGTCGCAATTGGAAGCTGAACTGCGCGAGTTTCAGACCGGAGAACTCAAAGAGCAATTGATGGATCGGCTGGTTGACGCGTACTCCTTCGACGTCCCACCGAGCATGATTGATCGCCAAGTTCATTACTTGCTGGAACGGCACCAGAACCGCCAGCGAAGCCAAGCTTCAGTCCCCGGCGCCGACGCTCCTTCGGTCGAAGAATTGCGCAAAGAATTAGAACCGCACGCGAAGCGTCAAGTGAAGGCCACTCTCATCTTGGAAAAAATCGCCGAGCTCGAGCACGTCGAGGTCTCCGATGTCGACGTGCAAAAAAGGATCGAGGACGCGGCGCGCGCCTCCGGCGATAAAGCCCCGGCCGTGCGCAAATTCTATGGGCGTGCCGAGGCGCGCGAGAATCTCCGGTCCCAAATGGTCATGGATCGCACCATCGATTACCTCTTGCAGCACGCTGAGACCAAAGAAGTAGAGCCACCCGTTGATGCCCAGAGCAAAAACAGCTAAAATGGCATCGAGTGGTAAGGAGTCGTGGCCGGCGTGAACTTCATTCCGATTGTGGTCGAGCAAACAGGGCGCGGAGAGCGGGCGTATGACATCTATTCCCGGCTTCTCAAGGAGCGAGTCGTCTTCCTCGGGACGGTCGTTACGGATGACGTGGCCAATCTCATCACCGCGCAACTATTGTACCTCGAATCGGAGGACCCGGAACGTGACATCTTCTTCTACATCAACACACCGGGTGGCTCGGTGACGGCCGGTCTCGCGATCTATGATACTATGGAATACGTCAGGCCGAACATTTCCACGGTCTGTGTCGGTCAAGCCGCGAGTATGGGCGCCATCCTTTTGGCCGCCGGCGCAAAGGGGAAGCGCTGCGCGCTGCCGCATTCGCGCATCATGATCCATCAGCCCCTGGGAGGATTTCAGGGCACCGCCACCGACGTCGACATTCAGGCGCGAGAGATCCTTCGGATGAGAGAAGAATTGAACGACATCCTGGTGAAGCACACGGGCCAGAGTCAAAAAAAAATAGAAAAAGACACCGACCGCGATTTTTTCATGACCGGAAAGCAAGCCCTGGAGTACGGGTTGGTGGATGAAGTTATTACCAATCGACCCATCAAGAAATAAAGCGAGGGTTGTATGCCAAAGCACGGTGATGAGCGTTCGGGAAATTTAGTCTGCTCGTTTTGCGGCAAGAGTCAGGATGAAGTCCGCAAGCTCATCGCCGGGCCGACAGTTTATATCTGCGATGAATGCATCGATCTCTGCAACGATATCATCGCGGAGGAATGCGACCATGAAGAGGCCCTGGCCTCTTCGTCAACCGTTCCCAAGCCCGCCGAGATCAAGCGCGTGCTCGACCAGTATGTGATCGGCCAAGAGCGGGCGAAAAAAATCCTCGCGGTCGCCGTCCACAACCACTACAAACGGATCGACAGCCAGATGGTGACGGGCGACGTCGAGCTGCAGAAGAGCAATATCCTGCTGCTCGGGCCGACCGGATCCGGAAAGACCCTGCTGGCCCAAACTCTTGCGCGTTTTCTTCAGGTGCCGTTTACCATTGCGGACGCCACGAGCTTGACCGAGGCCGGATATGTCGGCGAGGATGTCGAGAATATCATTCTGAACCTGCTACAGGCAGCGGACTACGACGTGGAAAAGGCCCAGAGAGGAATCGTCTACATCGACGAGATCGACAAAATCTCCCGCAAGTCGGAGAATCCGTCGATCACCCGCGATGTGTCCGGGGAAGGCGTGCAGCAGGCGCTGCTCAAGATCATCGAGGGTACGATGGCCAGCGTGCCGCCCAAAGGGGGCAGGAAGCATCCGCAGCAGGAATTCCTGCAAGTGGACACAACCAATATCCTATTTATCTGCGGCGGCGCCTTCGTGGGTCTCGAAGAGATCATCCGCCGGCGCACCGGCCGGAAGCAGATGGGCTTCGGCGGACAGCTCGAGCAGCGCGATGGCCGCCGCACGAGCGAACTGCTCCACGAGGTCCAGCCCGAAGACCTGCTGAAATTCGGCTTGATCCCGGAATTCATCGGCCGGCTGCCGGTTCTCGCGACCCTGGATGAGTTGGACGAGACCGCCCTGGTTAGGATATTGAAAGAGCCGAAGAACGCGCTCACCAAGCAGTACTCGAAGCTCTTCGAGATGGAAAGCGTCCATCTCAAGTTTACCGAAGAGGCGTTAAAGGGAATCGCAAAAGAGGCGATGAAAAGAAAGTCGGGTGCGCGTGGCCTCAGGGCGATTATGGAGAATATCATGCTCGACGTCATGTACGACATGCCGTCGCAGCCTAATATTAAGGAAGTCGTAGTCTCCGAGGAAGTCGTGACCCGCAACGAGCCGCCGATCATTGTCTACAGCAAAGCGGCAGAGAGCGCGTAGGGAGAAATTATGTTGTTTCGCAGCGACAAGAAGGACGACAAAGAAAAGGAAGGGACTGCCTTGACGGTGCCGCTGCTCCCTCTGAGAGATATCGTGGTCTTTCCTCACATGGTGGTGCCTCTATTCGTCGGACGCCAGCGATCGATCAAGGCGCTCGAAGAGGCGACGCAAAAACAGGGCCCGATCTTTCTCTCCTCGCAGAAAGACGCCAAGACCAACGAGCCGACCGAGAACGACATCTACCGTATCGGCGTGCTCGGCAGCGTGGTGCAGATGCTGAAGCTCCCCGACGGCACGGTGAAGGTGCTGATCGAGGGCAAAAAGCGGGCCCAGGTCTCGCGGTTTTTAAACCACCCGGACTTTTTTCTGGTCGAAGTGGAGGAGGTCGCGGAAGTGGTCGAGAAGAACGCGGAGGTGGAAGCGCTCATACGCGAAGTCCACACCACGTTTGAAAACTACGTGAAGCTCAAGAAAAAGATTCCGCCCGAGATGGTCATGTCCGTCTCGTCGATCGACGATCCGGGTCGTCTCGCCGATACGATCGTCACGCACCTCGGCATCAAGATCGAGGACCGGCAGAATCTCCTGGAGACGCTTAACGCCACCGAGCGGCTGGAGAAAGTGCTCGGCCACATGCGCGCCGAGATCGAGATCCTCGAAGTCGAGCGGCGCATCCGATCGCGTGTCAAGAAGCAGATGGAGCGCTCGCAAAAGGAATATTACCTGAACGAGCAAATGCGCGCGATTCAAAAAGAGCTGGGCGAAAAGGACGAGTTCAAGAACGAAATTCAGGAGATCGAAGAAAAGATCAAACAGAAGAAGCTCTCGACCGAAGCGCGCGACAAGGTCGAAAAAGAGCTCAAAAAACTCAAGATGATGTCGCCCATGTCGGCCGAGGCGACTGTAGTGAGAAACTACATCGATTGGATCCTGAGCCTGCCGTGGAACGAATTTACCGACGACAAGCTCGACATTAAAGAGGCCGAGAAAGTCCTCGAAGAAGACCACTACGGCCTGGAAAAAGTGAAGCAGCGGATTCTAGAATACCTGGCGGTGCAAAGCCTCGTCGGCAAGATGAAAGGGCCTATTCTTTGCCTCGTAGGCCCTCCAGGAGTCGGCAAGACCTCGCTCGGCCGCTCGATCGCCCGGGCGACCGGCAGAAAATTCGTCCGCGTTTCCCTCGGTGGAGTGCGCGACGAGGCGGAGGTCCGCGGCCACCGGCGCACTTACATCGGCGCGCTGCCGGGAAAAATCATCCAGTCGATGAAGAAGGCGGGCTCCAGCAACCCGGTTTTTCTCATGGACGAGGTGGACAAGATGTCCACGGACTTCCGCGGCGACCCTTCGTCGGCGCTATTGGAGGTTTTGGATCCGGAGCAGAACTTCGCGTTCAACGATCACTATCTGGACCTCGACTACGATCTCTCCAGAGTCATGTTCATCACGACCGCTAACATGCTGGATCGCATTCCGCGGCCGCTGCAGGATCGGATGGAGATCATTCGGATCGCCGGCTACACGGAACTAGAAAAATTGAATATCGCGAAAAAATATCTGCTGGAAAAACAGCGAGAGGCCAACGGCCTCAGCCCGGAGAACGTCGTATTTACCGACAGCTCGATTCTCGGCCTGATCCGTCATTATACCAAAGAAGCCGGAGTGCGGAGTTTGGATCGCGAGATCGCATCCATCTGCCGCAAGGTCGCCGTGGAGGTGGTCAAGAGGGATCGGAGCGCCAAGATCCAGGTAACGGCCAAGAGTCTCCACAAGCATTTAGGACCGGCAAAATTCCGCTACGGGAAAATCGAAGGCGAGCAGAGAATCGGTGTCACCACCGGTCTCGCGTGGACCGAGCTTGGCGGCGAGCTCCTCGCCACCGAAGTGACGATCATGCCCGGCAAGGGACAGCTCATCATCACGGGCAAGCTCGGCGATGTGATGCAGGAGTCCGCTCAGGCCGCCATGAGCTATGTACGGTCGCGCGCGATCGAGCTCGGCTTGGACAAAGATTTCTACCAGAAGCTCGATGTCCATCTGCACGTGCCCGAAGGCGCTATCCCCAAGGACGGACCGTCCGCCGGGATCACGATGGCCACGTCGCTCGTATCCGCGCTGATCCGCGTTCCGGTTCGCCATGACTTGGCTATGACCGGAGAGATCACGCTCAGAGGGAGAATCCTTCCGATCGGCGGCTTGAAAGAGAAGGTCTTAGCAGCTCATCGGGGCGGGATTAAGACAGTGCTGGTTCCCGAAGAGAATGAAAAGGATATCGAAGAGATCCCTTCCACCATTCTCAAGTCGGTCGATCTGATTCTCGTCTCTCACATGGACGAGGTTCTGAAGCGGGCTCTCATCGTCCCGGACCCCGCCAGTCTCTTCAAACCGCAAGCGGCGGAATCCAAAGAGGAGCCGCCCAGCTTTGAGGAGAAGGAAGAGGAAGGTTCCGGAGCGCAGATCCTGCCGCAATAGGGATCGCTCGACCTCGCACACGGTTGACGCTGACTCCGCCGGCTGTTATAAGAATCGTCATATTATTTTGTGATCATTGTCGTCTTATGGCGGGAGAGTCATGACGAAAGCGGAACTGATTGATTCGGTGGCGAACAAGGCCGAGCTTCCCAAGCCCAAGGCTGAGGAAATTGTCAACGGGCTCTTTGACGATATCGTCGGTGCCTTGAAGAACGGCGATAAGGTAAATATCTCCGGCTTTGGAACTTTTTCCGTCTCCGATCGCAAGGCGCGGACCGGAAGAAACCCGAAAACCGGGGAAACGATTCAAATTGCTTCCTCTCGTGCCGCTAAGTTTAAGGCTGGCAAGACCTTGAAGGAGTCCCTCAGCAGCTAATTCGCCGTTTTGACTCGAGATCGAAACAAACCCGGGATCACAGCGCGGCGTTGAGGAGTCCCAAGCCGGCGACTAGGGGCGCTGCTGTTTGGTCCGAGGGAGGCGGTTAGCTCAGCGGGAGAGCATCGGCCTTACAAGCCGGGGGTCACAGGTTCAAATCCTGTACCGCCTACCAGTTCGTTACTCGATAACTTTCGGCCGTTGACGATTGAACGAATAACGAGTAACGATTAACGAAGCTGTCGGGGTCGTAGTTCAGTTGGTTAGAACGCCGGCCTGTCACGCCGGAGGTCGCGAGTTCGAGTCTCGTCGGCCCCGCCATTTTACTTTCTGACCACGGCGCCGAAGTGATTCCCCTTGGTCAGACAAGGATCAATCGCGATGGGAACGTTTCAGATGAAAAAAAGCGAGGCCCTGGCTCAACGGCAGTGGTTTATCGTTGACGCCGCCGGAAAGGTATTGGGCCGTCTCGCCACCGAGGTGGCGCGGGTGCTCCGGGGGAAGCACAAGCCGGGCTTTACCCGCCACGTCGACGGCGGCGATTTCGTCATTGTGATCAACGCGCGCGAAATCAAACTCACCGGCACGAAGCCGGAGAAAAAAGTCTACTATCGCCATTCGGAATATCCCGGCGGCATTCGGCTGACGGTTGCGGAGAAGATGCTGGCGGAAAAACCCGAGACTCTCATTTGCTTGGCCGTAAAGGGAATGCTGCCCAAGAGCCGGCTCGGCCGGAAGCTGCGCACGAAGTTGAAAGTCTATGCCGGCGGCGAGCATCCTCATAGCGCGCAAAAGCCGCAGCCGCTGACGATCCGAGCTTAGGAGTAATAAAAATGGCGCAAGCGCAAAAAGTTTTCTCCGCTACCGGGAGACGCAAAACTTCGGTCGCCCGGGTCAATCTGAAAGAGGGAACCGGCAACATGCTCGTCAACGAGCGGACTCTGGAGGAATACTTCGGCCGCGAAACGGCCCGGATGGTGGTGCTTCAGCCCTTTCAAGTGACGCAAACGACCGGCAGTTTCGACACCGAGGTCAATGTCCAAGGAGGAGGAATCTCGGGCCAGGCAGGCGCGATTCGCCACGGCATTACGCGCGCGCTGATGCTGGTGAGCCCGGATTTTCGCCTGCCGCTCAAAAAGGCCGGCTTTGTCACGCGCGATCCGCGCGCGGTCGAGCGCAAAAAATACGGCCGCCACAAAGCGCGTAAGCGGCCCCAGTACTCCAAGCGCTGAAGCCTCAGGTTGTCTTCGCCGCTCCGCTACTCCTCAGCCGCAGAGTAGAAAAACAGTCCCACCATGCCTACGGTGACGTTGGGAATCCATGCCGCCACCCAGGCCGGAATCGCTCCGCTATGCCCGAGTGAAATGCTAAAAGCGAGCAAAAACCAGTAGCCGAAGCCGATCAGCATGGTGAGACCGAAGCTCAATGTGAGCCCTCCGCCACGTCTGTACCGGGTGGCAAAAGGGATGGCCAACACGACCATCAATAGCGACACGAAAGGGACGGCCATCTTCACTTGGAGATCGACCTTCTGCTCGGTCGCGTCGATTCCCTTACCCTGCAGATCTGCGATCTGCTTTTTGAGGTCTAAGAAGCTGAACTCCTCCGGATCCCGAGCCAGCAATTTCAAATCCTCCGGGGTCTCGGAGATGGGTATCGTGACATCGCCCTCCCGCTGGTCCATTCCCCCATTGGAAAGCAATACCCATTCGACAGATCGTTGGGGTTGCCAGCGCGTCCCGTCCCAGCGCGCCGACGGCACTTCGATAAAACCTTTCAACGTGAAATCTCGGTTCAAGAGAAAGATCGTGACTCCTTCGAGGACGCTGTTCTTGGTATCGAATCGATCGACGCTGATAAAAGCTTCTTCCGAGCGGACCCACATGTCCTTGGTGCCGAGAAGGCTCTTGGGTTCTTTCTTCTTAACTTGCGTTTTGTAAATGTATTGAGATTCCCGCGTAAAAGCGGGCACCAGGGCCTCGTTCCAAACAAAATTGAGCGCGCAGATCAGCAGCGCCGTGATGAACAGGGGCAGGGAAATCCGGTACACGCTTAAGCCGTTGGCGCGCATCGCGGTGATCTCTTGACTGCGCGACAGCATGCCGATTGAAAACAGGGTAGAGAAAAGTACGGCGAATCCGAACACTCGCGATATCAAGAGCGGCAGTTTGTAAAGAAAGTAGCGGATCGCCGTCCAAACCGGCGCCCCCGCTTTGAGAATACTGTCGATGCGGTCGAAAAAATCGACGATCAGATAGAGCGCCGTGGTACATAGGAGACTGATCACCATGATCCGCAAAAAGCTGCGCGTGAGGTAGCGATCTAAAATGCCCCCCAAGGAGCCGAAGATCAGACCTTTGAGCTTTTCCATTTTCCGTTTTAGAGAGTTCTTCCCTGGCGTAAAATACCGAAGCGGCGCGTCAAGAAGAGAGATAAATCTTCGAGCTTGGCCTGGATCAAGAATGGCGATTCCTTCAGCGCCTTGCGAAAGAAGTGGAGGGCGATCAAGGTCATGACGATATTGGGCAGCCATGCGCCCAGCGCGGCCGGAATTATCTCCCGCTCTCCCAGGGCCTTGCTCATCGACAGCAAGGCATAGTAGGCAAGGAGCCATGACAGGCACAGCGCGAAGCCCCACGATCGGCTGGCCCGGGAGCGTGTCGGTACCATCACCAAGGAGACAGCTAAAAAACATAGGGTGAGCGGAGCGAAGGCGAAAGAGAACCTCTGATGCAGTTCGATCAACTCCGGGGTGAACTTTACACCTTCTTCCCGCTTCTGCTGGATGACTTTTCTTAGACGCCGGAAGGACAGTTCCTTGGGCTCGGGATTCTTCTGGCGGGTCGGACCCAGGATGTCCTCGGGATCGAGCCGGAAATCGTAGGTGTTGAAACGAGTGCGGCTGAAGCCGGGCTTTTTCGGTTGTTTCTCGTACACGGTGCCTTCGAAGAGCTTGAAATTGATGGTTTGGGTTTCTTCGTCGGAAAATATGAAAGCGATTTTGCCGAAGATATCTTGCTCCCGATCCGCCTTGCGGCGGTCGACAATCAGCACCCCTTTGGCGGTTTCGCCCGGCGGAACCAATTCTTCGATGTAAATGAGAATCTTGGGAAAGTCATCGTTGAAAATTTTCTCTTTCAATCCGCTGGCGACGCGATTTTTCGCGATATTGTAGAGCGCTTTCCTAAGCGCGGTATTCGCCGCAGGTCGAACCTCGATCGTAATGAGCAACGTTAGAAGCGAAACGATCACGGCGATAATCCCGACGGGTAGGAGAATTTGGACCGGGCTGACTCCGGAAGCCTTGAGCGCTACGATCTCATGGTCGCTCGATAATCTGCCGAGACCCAAGAATACTCCCAGCAGGAGCGCCATGGGCACCGTCATTTCTAAAAAGGTAGGAAGGATCAGCGCGAAGAGCTTGCCGATTTGAACGATGGAAACACCCCGGTTCACAACCAGTTCTACCAGCTTGAGAATCCGGCCAATCAAGAGAATGAGCGTGAACGCCATAAGGCCGAAGAAAAAAGGCGGGATCACCTCCATAGCGAGATACATAGTCAAGGTGCGCTTCACGATACAAACATGTTATCCGGTGTAATCTCCTTTGTAAAATGGCGGCGCGAAGAAATGAAATGAATCGTAGTGATAAGGCCGCAAAGCCGCTGGTCATCTTCGGTATCAATCCGATCATGGAAAAACTCCGAAGCTCGCCCGAGCAGGTTTCGGAGCTTATGGTCGTCAGGCGCCACGAAGGCGCGAGTCTCAACTCGATCATCGAAGCGGCCCAGCGATGCGGTTTGCCCGTGCGGTATGTGGACGCGCAAAGACTCAGCTTACTGACCGCGGGCGGCGCGCATCAAGGAGTAGCGGCAACGACCATGCCCTATTCGTATCTTCCCTTGGCTGAGTTGCTTCAGGCGCTTGCGCACGGTCCAGCGCGGCAGCATATCCTGGTTGTTGACGGGGTGACCGATCCGCGAAATTTCGGCGCCCTGTTGCGCTCGGCTGAGGGGGCGGGCGTACGCTATGTTGTTATCCCGCAGGATCGATCGGTTGGGGTGACTCCTGCGGTGGTTAAGAGCTCCGCAGGGGCGGTCTATTACCTTAAAATCTATCGGGTTTCTAACCTGAGGCGCGCGCTCCAGGACCTCAAGCACGCGGGGTGTTGGGTTGTTGGCTTGGACGCGGGCGCCGCGGAAGGCATCTACGATCGGGTTTTTCCCGAAAAAGTGGCCATAATACTGGGGTCCGAAGGGACGGGCATACGTCCGCTTATCCGGCGCGAGTGCGATTTCCTGGTTTCCATTCCCATGCGCGGCAGGGTGGCCTCGCTCAATGTGTCAGTGGCGGGGGGGATATTTCTGTACGAGCTCGTCCGACAAGGGCAACGGGCCGAAGCGGACTTGAGTAAACCTTAAGCCGGGTTAGGCCTGAAAACTGCCAGAAAACTATTGACACGAATTCGTAAAGGTGCTTTATATAAGAGTTTACAATACCTAGCCTTGTAGCGTTCATCCGTCTTAAAGGCCGTGGTCCGTTACTAATTTCTAGCGGAATTGTCGTCTCTTATTTTTTTTGCCAGCAAAGAAGAGTCTCGCGTTGGCGCGCGGTAAAGTTTTGTTTCGGATTCAAAGCTGGCGTAGCTCAACGGCAGAGCAGCTGATTTGTAATCAGCAGGTTGTAGGTTCAACTCCTATCGCCAGCTCCAGAGCCACAGTTTTCGCCGGGCGCATCGAACTCGACGCAAAGAAATCGTGAACGTCGTAACCATTCGTTTCCGAGGTAGAAGAGGAGAGGTTCCCGAGTGGCCAAAGGGAGCAGACTGTAAATCTGCCGCCGTAAGGCTTCGTAGGTTCGAATCCTGCCCTCTCCACCATCATGCGGGAATAGCTCAGTTGGTAGAGCGCGAGCCTTCCAAGCTCGGGGTCGCGGGTTCGAGTCCCGTTTCCCGCTCCAATTGTGTGTGGCGTCCGACTGACGCCCAGGTAGCTCAGTCGGTAGAGCACGTCCTTGGTAAGGACGAGGTCAGCGGTTCGATCCCGCTCCTGGGCTTTGCCCGAAATTAGCAGACAGTAGACGATAACATAATCCACAATCTAAAGAAGGGAAAGGAAAATAGGAGGGTGAGATGAGCAAACAGAAGTTTGAGCGGAAGAAGCCGCATCTGAATATCGGCACGATCGGCCACGTGGACCACGGCAAAACCACCCTGACCGCCGCCATCACCAAAGTGTTGGAGAAAAAAGGCATGGCCAAGTTCATGGCGTATGACCAGATCGACAAGGCGCCTGAAGAGCGGGAAAGAGGCGTCACGATCAACATCGCGCACGTGGAATACGAGACCAACACCCGCCACTACGCCCACGTCGATTGTCCCGGCCACGCCGACTACATCAAGAACATGATCACCGGCGCCGCTCAGATGGATGGCGCCATCCTGGTCGTCTCCGCCGCCGACGGTCCGATGCCTCAAACCCGCGAGCACATCTTGCTGGCGCGCCAAGTCGGAGTTCCCGCCATCGTGGTCTTCCTCAACAAAGCGGATATGGTCGACGACAAAGAGATTCTGGACTTGGTCGAGTTAGAAGTGCGGGAATTGCTCTCTAAATACAACTTCCCGGGCGATGCGACGCCTATCGTCGTCGGCAGCGCCTTGAAAGCCTTGGAGGGAGATGGGTCCGACATTGGTGAGGCGGCGATCTTTAAGCTGATGGATGCGGTGGACAGCTACGTCAAGGAACCGACCCGGGCCATTGATAAGCCGTTCCTCATGCCGGTCGAGGACGTATTCACGATCAGCGGCCGCGGCACGGTGGTGACGGGCCGCGTGGAGCGCGGCGTGGTCAAGGTCGGCGAAGAAGTAGAGATCGTGGGCTTTAGAGATACCGTGAAGACAGTAGCCACCGGCGTTGAAATGTTTCGCAAGCTGTTGGACGAAGGCCGCGCCGGCGACAACATCGGCGTCTTGCTGCGTGGAACCAAACGCGAAGAGGTGGAACGCGGGCAAGTCTTAGCCAAGCCCGGCAGCATCACCCCGCACACGCACTTCAATGCCGAGGCCTATGTGCTCACCAAAGAGGAAGGCGGCAGGCATACTCCTTTTTTCAACGGCTATCGGCCGCAATTCTATTTTCGCACAACCGACGTGACCGGCGTGGTAAAACTGCCCGAAGGGACCGAGATGGTTATGCCCGGCGACAATATCGCCATGGAGATATCTCTGATCACCCCCATCGCAATGGAAGAAGGATTGAAATTCGCGATCCGCGAAGGCGGCAAGACGGTTGGCGCGGGTGTTGTGACGAAGATTATTAAGTAACGTTCGAATCGAGGCGGATCATGCGGGAACTTATCGGCTTTGCGTGCGATCAGTGCAAGAGAAAAAATTATACGAGCAGCAAAAACAGAAAAAAGACCACCGACAAGTTGGCCTTTAAAAAATTCTGTCCTTCTTGCCGAACTCATACGCAGCATAAAGAGGTGAAGCTATAAAGGAGAGTCAGGGTCAGTAGCTCCAACTGGCTAGAGCGCCGGACTCCAAATCCGGTTGTTGCAGGTTCGACTCCTGCCTGACCCGCCATCTCATTGCGTTCGGCACTCTCATGGGGGATTGGGCACAGAAAGTTACGGATGCTGTTCGCCGCTCGGTGGAGTTTTTTAAGGACGCCTGGCAAGAGTTGAGGAAGGTCCATTGGCCTTCGCGAAAAGAAACCTACGTCGCCACGCTGGTCGTCATCGTGGTCGTTCTGCTCATCGGCGTTTTTTTGGCAGTGGTAGATTTTGGCCTGACGCGAGCCATTCAGGCCATCGTCAGTTAGCTTCCCGGCTGGTCACCCTGTATGGCTAAGAAATGGTACGTCGTGCACACCTTCTCCGGCTACGAGCAAAAAGTCAAAGCGGCCCTGGAGGAGCGCGTCAAGAGCATGGGCAAGGAGCAGCAATTCGGCGAGATCCTCGTACCGGTCGAGAAAGTAATGGAGTTGGTCAAGGGCAAGAAGAAAACTTCCTCGCGGAAGTTTTTTCCCGGTTACATCCTGGTTCAGATGGAGCTCGACGACGAGACCTGGCACGTCGTCAAAGAGACTCCGAAGGTGACGGGCTTCGTCGGCGGGAGTACGCACCCTCCTCCGGTGAGCGACGAAGAAGTCAAAGCGATCACGCAGCAAATGGAAGAGGGCGCGATCAAACCGAAGCCGCGAGTCCTCTTCTCGGTGGGGGAAAGCGTGAAGGTGGTAGACGGTCCTTTCGTCGATTTCAACGGAATCGTCGAGGAAGTCCGGCCGGACAAAGGTAAGCTAAGGGTGCTGATCAGCATCTTCGGCCGCGCGACGCCGGTCGAACTCGATTTCGTTCAGGTGGAGCGGAATTAACATGGCCAAGAAAGTAATTGGCGAGATCAAGCTGCAGATCCCGGCCGGGCAAGCCAATCCGAGCCCGCCGGTGGGACCGGCCTTGGGCCAACGTGGCGTCAACATCATGGAATTCTGCAAGGCGTTCAATGCCGCGACGCAGTCCCAGCAAGGCATGATTATTCCAGTCATCGTCACCGTGTACGCGGACCGGTCGTTCACTTTCATCACTAAGACGCCCCCGACCGCCGTGCTGCTCAAGAAAGCGGCCGGATTGGAAAAGGGCTCCGGCGAGCCGGGGAAGGTTAAAGTCGGCAAAGTCACACCGGCGCAGATTCGCGAGATCGCTCAGGTCAAGCTGCGCGATCTGACCGCCAAGGATTTGGACGCCGCCGTGAAGACCGTCGAGGGCACGGCGCGCAGCCTGGGCTTGGAAATCGAAGGGTAAAAAATATGAAGCGTCACGGGAAAAGTTATCAAGCAGCGCTGCAAAAAGTCGATCGCGCCACGCGCTATCCTTTGGAAGAAGGCCTGAAGCTCGTCCATGAGACCAAGCGGGCGAAGTTCGACGAGACGGTGGAGTTGGCGGTCCGCTTGGGAGTCGATCCCAAGCAGGCGGATCAAAACATCCGTGGCACCGTCGTATTGCCGCACGGGATGGGAAAAGCGGTTCGAGTCGTGGCCTTCGCCAAAGGAGAGAAAGCCAAAGAAGCCGAAGAGGCGGGAGCGGATTTCGTCGGCGCGGAAGATCTGACCAAGAAGATCAGCGAGGGATGGCTAGAGTTCGATAATGCCGTCGCTACGCCGGACATGATGGCGGCGGTCGGAAAGATCGGAAAAATATTGGGCCCGCGAGGACTCATGCCGAACCCCAAGGTCGGCACCGTTACCATGGACATCGCCAAGGCGGTCAAGGAAATTAAAGCCGGAAAACTCGAGTTCAGAGTCGATAAAGCGGGCATCGTGCACATTCCAGTCGGCAAGGTCTCTTTCGGCCTGGATAAGCTGCTCGACAACGCGCGGACGGTTCTCACGGCGATCGTGAGAGCGAAGCCGGCTTCGGCCAAAGGCAACTACGTTCAGGGAGTGACCGTGTCCACGACGATGGGGCCGGGAATCAAAATCGATCTGTCTCAGGTGCGAGCCCTGGCGGCATAACGGGTTGGAGAGCGACATGGCTGAGTTATTATCCACCAACGCCGCCATTCAGGCGGAAAAGGCCGCGACCGTTGCGGAAGTGCATGAAAAATTCAAGCTCGCGAAAGTGGCGATCGTGACGGAATATCGCGGCCTCACGGTGGCGCAGATGACGCGGCTGCGCCAGCAGATGCGCCAGGCGGCCGGAGAATATCACGTCATCAAGAACACGATGGCGCGCCGCGCGCTCAAAGATACGTCGTACGGCGCCCTGGACCGTTTGCTCGACGGTCCCAACGGCTGGGTTTTCGGTTATGAGGATCCGGTCGCGATTTCCAAGACGCTCGTCAAGTTCATCGAAGAGAATGAAAAGCTGAAGATCAAAGGCGCTCTGTTCGAAGGCGAGTTCATGGACCAGGCCAAGGTCAAAGTCCTGGCCCAGATGCCGAGCAAGCCCGAACTTCAGGCGAAACTGCTCGCCCTCATGCAGGCGCCGGCGACGCAGCTCGTGCGCTTGATGCAGGAGCCGGCCAGCATGCTGGTCAGACTTTTGGAATCTTTCCGCAAACAACAAGAATCGCTGGGTTGAAACATCCAAACAGGAGGAAGCCATGGACGTCACGAGAGAACAGGTAAAGGAATTTATCAAGCAGAGCTCCGTCATGGAGATCGCCGCGTTGGTGAAAGAGCTGGAGCAGGAGCTCGGCGTGAGCGCCGCGGCACCGGTGGCGGTAGCGGCTGCGGCGGGTCCCGCCGCAGCGGCGGAGGAGAAGACGGAGTTCAACGTCATCCTGACCGAAACGGGCGACAAAAAGATTCAAGTCATCAAGGTCGTGCGCGAGCTCACGGGCCTCGGATTGAAAGAGGCGAAGGACCTGGTGGACGGCGCGCCCAAGCCGATCAAGGAAGGCGTCTCCAAGGCCGACGCGGAGAACATCAAGAAGAAGATCGAGGAAGTAGGAGGGAAGGTGGAGATTAAGTAGGCGCAATTTTTCGTCGTTGATCTCAACCTAGTCAAAAAGGAGTATCATGGCGTTTCAAGTGGCACACAATTTAAGATTTCGCCGCAGTTTCGGCCGGATCAAAAAGATTATTGATCTGCCTTACCTGATTGAAATCCAGAAAAACTCGTACGACGTCTTCCTGCAAAAAGATCTGCCCGTCGATCAGCGCCAGAACGCGGGTCTTCAGGGCGTCTTCAAGTCCGTGTTTCCGATCAAGGACTTCAACGAGACCGCCTCGCTCGAATTTGTCAGCTACGGTCTCGGCGAGCCGAAGTACGACGTGGACGAATGTCACCAGCGCGGGATGACCTTTGCGGCGCCGCTCAAGGTGACGGTCCAGCTGGTTCTCTGGGACGTCGATCCTCAGAGCGGCAGCCGCAGCATCAAAAACGTCAAGGAGCAGGAAGTCTATTTCGGCGAGATCCCGTTGATGACCAAGAACGGCACCTTCATGGTCAACGGGACCGAGCGCGTGATCGTCAGCCAGCTCCACCGCTCTCCCGGCGTATTTTTCGAGCACGATAAAGGAAAGACGCATGCGAGCGGCAAACTGCTCTATTCGGCGCGCGTCATTCCTTACCGCGGGTCGTGGCTCGATTTCGAGTTCGATCCCAGAGACATCCTCTATGTCCGCATCGACCGGCGGCGCAAATTTCACGCGACGGTTTTGCTCCGCGCGCTGGGAATGACGACGGAGGATTTGCTCAACTACTTCTACAAGACCGACACGATCGTCCTCGACGGGCGCAAGGCTCAACTGGCCTTTAAGCCGGAGCACCTGGTGGGAGTCAAAGCGGGAGCCGATGTGCGCGATCCCAAGAGCAACGAACTCATCGTTCGGGAGGGGCGAAAGTTTACTCGTCCCTTGCTCCGTCAGATGGAGCAGTCGCGGATCAAGCATGTGCCGATCGCCTTGGAGGACATCGTCGGCCGCGTCGCCGCGCACGATATCACGGACCCCCAGACGGGCAAAATCTTGGTCGAGTGCAATCAGGAGATCACGCAGGAGAAGCTCGATCTCTTGCGGGAAAAAGGGATCAACGAAATCGAAGTTTTGTTCATTGACGAGTCGCGCGTCGGTCCTTATCTGCGTACGACCTTGCTGCAGGACCGGCTGGATCAAACGACCCAAGATAAGGACGAGCACAAGAAGCCCGAGAAGGCGATCGAGCAGGCGATCCTGGAAATTTACCGGCGCCTGCGGCCCGGAGATCCGCCGACCAAAGAGTCGGCGACAAATTTTTTCCACAACCTGTTCTTCAACCCGGATCGTTACGATCTGTCCAAGGTCGGGCGGCTCAAGCTGAACCACCGGCTCAAACTCAACGTGCCTCTGGAGCACGGCACCTTGCGCAAGGAAGATATCCTCGAGGTCGTGCGCTATCTGATGGAGCTCCGAAACGGCATCGGCTCGGTCGACGACATTGACCACCTGGGCAACCGGCGCGTGCGCGCGGTTGGAGAGCTGGTGGAAAATCATTTCCGCGTGGGCCTGGTCCGGATGGAGCGGGCGATCAAGGAAAAGATGAGCCTCCAGGACATCGAGACTCTGATGCCCCAAGAACTTATCAACTATAAGCCGGTCTCCGCCGCGCTTAAAGAGTTCTTCGGCTCGAGCCAGTTGTCGCAATTCATGGATCAGACCAACCCGCTCTCCGAGATCACGCACAAGCGCCGGCTCTCGGCGCTGGGTCCGGGCGGCCTGACGCGCGAGCGCGCCGGTTTCGAAGTCCGCGACGTGCACCCGACCCATTACGGGCGCGTTTGTCCGATCGAGACGCCGGAAGGTCCGAACATCGGCCTGATCGCCTCGCTGACGACGTATGCGCGCGTCAACGAGTACGGCTTCATTGAGACCCCGTATCGTGAAGTCGAGGCCGGCCGGGTGACCGACAAGATTCGCTATCTTTCCGCGTTGGAAGAAGAAGACCACGTGATCGCGCAGGCGAACGCGCCGATCGACAACCGGGGATCGTTTACCGCCGATCTCGTTTCCTCGCGCAAGGGCGGCGAGTTCGTGATGGCGCGGCCGGAAGAGGTCGACTTCATGGACGTCTCGCCCAACCAATTGGTCAGCGTCGCCGCGTCGTTGATCCCGTTCCTCGAAAACGACGACGCCAACCGCGCTCTCATGGGTTCGAACATGCAGCGCCAGGCGGTTCCTTTGCTCCGCACCGAAGCGCCGCTGGTGGGGACCGGCATGGAAAAGGTCGTGGCGCGCGACTCCGGCGTCACGCTCGTTGCCAAGCGCGACGGTATCGTGGAGAGCGTCGATTCGACGCGCATCGTCGTCAAGGCCGACAAAACTTCCGGATCGCACCGCGACACCGGTGTGGATATCTACAGCATGGTGAAATACCAGCGCTCCAATCAGAACACCTGCATGAACCAGCGGCCGATCGTCATGGTGGGCGACCACGTCAAGGCGGGCGATGTGATCGCCGACGGGCCTTCGACCGAAATGGGCGAATTGGCCCTGGGCCGCAACGTCCTGGTCGCGCTGATGCCGTGGGGCGGATACAACTTCGAGGATTCGATTCTCATCAGCGAGCGAGTCGTCAAAGAAGACATCTACACCTCGATCCACATCGAAGAATTCGAGTGCGTCTCGCGCGACACCAAGCTCGGTCCCGAAGAGATCACCCGCGACATTCCGAACGTCGGCGACGAAGCCCTGACCGATCTCGACGAGAGCGGCATCGTGCGCATCGGCGCCGAAGTCAAGCCGGGCGATATCCTGGTCGGGAAGATCACGCCCAAAGGCGAGACCCAGCTCTCGCCCGAGGAAAAACTCTTGCGCGCGATTTTCGGCGAGAAGGCGGGCGAGGTGCGCGACACGTCGCTGAGAGTTCCGCCCGGAGTCGAGGGGACGGTCATCAACGTCCGGATCTTCTCGCGCAAAGGAATGGGAAAAGACGAGCGCAGCAAGGTCATCGAGGACGAGGAGGTGAGCCGGCTCCGCAAAGACCAGCACGAAGAGATTCGCATCCTGCAGGACGGCGCGCTCAAGCGCCTTAAGAAACTGCTCGTCGGCCGCCGCACGGCGTCGCAAGTGCGCGACGACAACCGCCGGGTCCTGCTCAACAAAGGCAAGGAGATCACCGAGGAAGATTTGGATGAGATCCCGATGCCCTATTGGGGCGAGATCCGCGTCGATAACGAATCCGTCGAGGCGGAGCTCAAGCGCATCGTGGAAAGCACCGTCGAGCAGGTTGAGCTGATCAAAGTCGTCTTCCAGGACAAGATCAACAAGCTCAAGAGCGGCGATGAGCTCCCGCCCGGCGTCATCAAGATGGTCAAGACCTTTGTCGCGATCAAGCGCAAGCTTCAGGTCGGCGACAAAATGGCCGGTCGTCACGGCAACAAGGGCGTGATCTCGCGCATCTTGCCGGAAGAGGACATGCCGCTGCTCGAAGATGGAACTCCCGTCGACATCGTGCTCAATCCGCTGGGTGTTCCCTCCCGAATGAACGTCGGGCAGATTCTCGAAGCCCACCTGGGCTGGGCGGCGCGCACCTTGGGTCAACAGATCGAAGAGCTGATCCACAACGGCCGTCCGGACGTGGAGCAACTCCGCCGTCGTCTCAAGGAATATCTTGCCAGCCGGGAAGTGGGTGAGTTGGTCGATGGGGTCAAAGATACGGATCTCGTTCGGCTCGCGCACAAATACCGCGACGGTCTCCATCTTGCTTCGCCGGTATTCGACGGCGCGGCGGAGGAAGAGATCTTCAATCTCCTTAGAAAGGCCGGACTGCCGGCGACCGGCCAGGTTACTTTGCGCGACGGCCGCACGGGCGTGGCGTTCGATGAGAAGGTGACCGTCGGCGTCATGTACATGATGAAGCTCCATCACTTGGTCGATGACAAGATCCACGCGCGCTCGACCGGGCCCTATTCGCTCGTCACCCAGCAACCGCTCGGCGGCAAAGCGCAGTTCGGCGGCCAACGGTTGGGCGAGATGGAGGTTTGGGCCCTGGAGGCCTACGGCGCCGCGTTCACGCTGCAGGAGATGCTGACGGTCAAATCCGACGATGTCGTCGGGCGGACCCGGATGTACGAGGCGATCGTCAAGGGCGACAACCTGCTCGAGCCGGGACTGCCAGAGTCGTTCAACGTCATGGTGAAGGAGTTGCAGAGTTTGGGCCTGGATGTGGAGCTGGTGGAGGAGAAAAGCTGAAGAAGGAAATACGGAGGGAAAAGTTTCCGGATTTCGACTGCCGACTCCGAATTCCAAATGAGGTGTTTAAATGGAAGATCTTTTTAATCTATTTGAAAAACCAAAGAACCCGCTGAGCTTCAACGCGATCAAAGTTTCGCTCGCTTCGCCGGAGAAGATTCGCTCGTGGTCCCACGGCGAGGTCAAAAAGCCCGAGACCATCAACTACCGCACCTTCAAGCCGGAGCGCGACGGCCTTTTCTGCGCCAAGATTTTCGGTCCGACCAAAGACTACGAGTGCAACTGCGGCAAGTACAAAAGAATGCGCCATCGCGGCGTCGTGTGCGAGAAATGCGGCGTCGAGGTCATCCAATCGAAAGTCCGGCGCGAGCGCATGGGCCACATCGAGCTGGCCACGGCGGTCGTGCACATCTGGTTCTTGAAGAGCCTGCCGAGCCGTATCGGCGCGCTGCTCGACATGTCGCTCAAGGACATCGAGAAAATCCTCTATTTCGAATCCTACGTCGTGCTCGAGCCGGGCTCGACTTCTCTGGAATACAAAGAGCTGCTCACCGAAACGCGTTATCGCAAGGCGGTGGAAGAGTTCGGCGCGAATTTCAGCGCCGAGATGGGCGCGGAAGCGGTGCGCAAGCTGCTCAAAGCGGTCGACGTCAACAAGCTCTCCGAAGACCTGCGGCAGGAGATGCGCGACGCCAACTCGGAGGTCAGGCGCAAGAAGATCGCCAAACGGCTCAAGGTCGTCAATGCCTTCCGCAGCTCGGGCAATCGTCCGGAATGGATGGTCATGGAAGTGATTCCGGTTATTCCGCCGGACCTCCGGCCGCTCGTGCCTCTGGACGGCGGCCGTTTTGCGACTTCTGATCTGAACGATCTCTATCGCCGCGTGATCAACCGAAACAACCGGCTCAAGAGGCTGATGGAGCTCAATGCGCCCGACATGATCATCCGCAACGAAAAGCGCATGCTCCAAGAGGCGGTGGACGCGCTGTTCGACAACGGCCGCCGCGGCAGAGCCATCACCGGCCAGAATCGCCGGCCGCTCAAATCTCTCAGCGACATGCTCAAAGGCAAGACCGGCCGCTTCCGCCAGAACCTCCTCGGCAAGCGCGTCGATTACTCCGGCCGCTCGGTCATCGTCGTCGGCCCAGAGCTGAGACTGCATCAGTGCGGGCTGCCGAAGAAGATGGCGTTGGAACTCTTCAAGCCCTTTATCTACAACAAGCTCGAGGAGCGCGGCCATGTCACGACCATCAAGAGCGCCAAGAAGATGGTCGAGAAGGAGCGCCCCGAGGTCTGGGACATTCTCGACGAAGTCATCCGCGAGCACCCTGTGCTGCTAAACCGCGCGCCGACCTTGCACCGCCTCGGCATTCAGGCGTTCGAGCCGATTCTCATCGAAGGCAAGGCGATTCAGCTTCACCCGCTGGTATGCGCCGCTTACAACGCCGACTTCGACGGCGATCAGATGGCGGTGCACGTGCCGCTGTCGGTCGAAGCGCAGGTCGAGGCGCGCGCCCTCATGATGTCCACCAACAACATCCTGTCGCCCGCCAACGGCAAGCCGATCATCGTGCCGACGCAGGACATCGTCCTGGGTCTCTACTACATGACGCGCGAGCGTCCGGGCGCCAAAGGAACGGGGCAGCTTTTCTCCAACCTCCAGGAGGTGCGCATCGCCTATGATCAAGGGGCCGCCGAATTGCAGGCCCAAGTGAGCGTGCGGGTGGACAAAGAGAGACTCGAAACCACGGTTGGCCGGGTACTTCTCTATGAGATCGCGCCGCCGGAGATTCCCTTCAAAGAGATGAATCGGGTCATGAAGAAAAAAGAGCTGGCCAATTTGATCGACGTGAGCTACCGGATGGCCGGCAACAAGGCGACGGTGGTTTTCGCCGACAGGCTCAAAGATATCGGCTACCACTATGCCACCAAGGCCGGAATCTCGATCGCCATCAAAGACATGGTGATCCCGCCCAACAAAGAGGTCCTGCTCAAGAAAGCCCACGAGGACGTGCGCGAGATCGAGGAGCAATACAAAAACGGTCTGATCACCGACGGCGAGCGTTACAACAAAGTCGTCGACATTTGGGCCGAGGTGACCGACCGCATCGCCGACGAGATGCTGCGCGATCTCGGCACCGAGACCATGACGGACGAAAAAGGGGCGAAGGTCACCGTGCCGAGCTTCAATCCGATCTTCATGATGGCCGATTCCGGGGCGCGCGGCAGCGCCCAACAGATCCGCCAGTTGGCCGGCATGCGCGGCCTCATGGCCAAGCCCTCGGGCGAAATCATCGAGACGCCGATCACAGCCAACTTCCGCGAGGGTTTGACCGTGCTCCAGTACTTCATCTCGACGCACGGTGCGCGCAAGGGACTCGCCGACACCGCGCTCAAGACCGCGAACTCCGGTTATCTCACGCGCCGGCTCGTCGACGTCGCGCAAGATTCGGTTATCTCGGAGGACAACTGCGGCACACTCGACGGCATCGAAATGACGCCTTTGATGGAGGGCGGAGAGATCATCGAGCCGCTCGGCGACCGCGTGCTCGGAAGGTCAGCCCTGGAAGAGGTGAAGGACCCGTTTACCGGGGATGTCATTGTTCGCGCCAATCAGGAGATCAACGAAGATCTCGTCCAGCGTATCGAAGATGCCGGGTTAGAGCGGATCAAGATCCGCTCTGTGCTCACCTGTCAATCGCGGCGCGGAGTTTGCGTCATGTGTTACGGCCGTGACCTGGCGCGCGGGCACATGGTGAATCACGGCGAGGCGATCGGCGTCATCGCAGCCCAATCGATCGGCGAGCCTGGGACACAGCTCACGATGCGCACCTTCCACATCGGCGGCACCGCCAGCCGGAGAGCCGAGCAAACCACTCTGGAGGCGCGCAACGAGGGTTTCCTCAAATTCGTCAGCGTCAACACCGTCACCAATAAAGACGGCGATCTGGTGGTGATGAATCGCAACGGCGAGATCGCGATCGTCGATTATCCGGAAGGCGAAAAAGGCCGGGAGAGAGAACGCGAGCGCTATCCGGTCGTTTACGGTGCCAAGCTCAAAAAGAAAGACGGCGCGAAGATCAAGCCCGGCGAGCTCCTCGCAGAGTGGGACCCATACACCATACCGATCCTCACGGAGGTGACGGGAGCCGTCAAATTCGGCGACATTGTCGAAAGCATCACGATGGAAGAGAGAGTGGATGAGCGGACCGGTCTCTCGACCAAGGTCATCATCGACTCCAAAGACACCGAAAAGCGGCCGCGCATTTCGATCAAAGACACCGGCGGACAAACGGCGCGGCTCTCGGCAACGTTGGAGGCGCGTTACCTGCTCCCGGTCGGCGCCCACATCAATGTCCAGGAAGGGCAATCGGTTTTTGCCGGCGACGCGTTGGCGAAGATCCCGCGCGAGACGACCAAGACCAAGGACATTACCGGAGGACTGCCGCGCGTCGCCGAGTTGTTTGAAGCGCGCAAGCCCAAGGAATTCGCGGTCATCAGCGAGATCGACGGCGTCGTCTCGTTCGGCAAAGACACCAAGGGAAAGCGCAAAGTCGTCATCACGCCCGACGTGGGCGAGCCGCGAGAGTATCTGATTCCCAAGGGCAAGCACATCAGCGTGCACGAGGGAGATCGGGTCAAGGCGGGAGAGGCCCTGATGGACGGCTCTTCCAATCCGCACGATATTCTGAACATCCTGGGTGAGAAAGCGCTCGCCAAGTACCTGGTGGACGAAGTGCAGGAAATCTACCGGCTTCAGGGTGTGCGCATCAACGACAAGCACATCGAAGTGATCGTGCGCCAGATGTTGCGCCGGGTCCGGATCAAGGAAGTCGGCGATACCGATTTTCTGATCGGCGATCAGGTCGAAAAGTGGCGGTTCGAGGAAGAGACCCAAAAGGTGATTAGCCAAGGCGGGAAGCCGGCGATCGCGGAGCCTCTCCTGTTGGGAATCACCAAGGCGTCGCTATCGACCGAGAGCTTTATTTCCGCCGCGTCGTTCCAGGAGACGACCAAAGTGTTAACCGAGGCGGCAATTCAGGGCAAGGTGGATCTCCTCTGCGGGTTGAAGGAAAACGTCATCATGGGACGGTTGATTCCAGCGGGCACCGGCTTGGCGAAATATTCCAGCGCAGAAATCGAAATCGACCAGCCGGAGACCGAAGAAGTCGAGGTGTCGCGGGCTGCCGAAGCCTGACCTGTTTTGACAATGGCGTAAGCGTCTGTTATTAATAGTTGGTTTGACCAACAATCAGTCAATATGCCGGATTCACAGCGTGAATCGGGCGGTGGAGAACGATGCCGACGATCAGTCAACTAGTTCGGGATGGGAGAGAAAAGCAGCGCGGGAAAAACACCGCGCCAGCGCTCCAGGGATGCCCGCAAAAAAGAGGCGTGTGCATTCGCGTTTATACGACGACGCCGAAAAAGCCCAACTCGGCGTTGCGCAAAGTCGCGCGCGTGCGGCTCACCAACGGCATCGAAGTGACCTCTTATATTCCCGGCGTCGGCCATAACCTGCAGGAGCACTCGGTCGTTTTGATTCGCGGCGGCCGAGTGAAAGATCTCCCGGGCGTGCGTTACCACATCATCCGCGGCACCTTGGATTCGATCGGCGTTCAAGAACGGCGTCAAAGCCGCTCCAAATACGGGGCGAAGAAACCGAAGTAAAAATGCCGCGCAAAGGTGAAGTCAAGAAGAGAGAAGGGCTGCCGGATCCCAAATACGGCGACAAGCAAGTGGCCAAGTTCATCAACACGATCATGACCCGAGGAAAAAAGAGCATCGCGGAAGGAATCTTCTATCGGTCTCTTGACCTCGTCGGCGCCAAGATCAAGGAGGATTCGCTGGCCGTATTCAAACGCGCGCTGGAAAACGCCAAACCGACCGTGGAGGTCCGCTCCCGCCGGGTCGGCGGCGCGACCTATCAGGTCCCGGTCGAGGTTCGGCCGCAGCGGCGGCTGTCTCTCGGCATGCGCTGGCTGGTCCAATCGGCCTGGGGCCGCGAGGGCAAATCCATGGAGGAAAAGCTCGCCGCGGAATTGATCGATGCGGCCAGCAATCGCGGCGGGGCGATCAAGAAAAAGGAAGATACTCATCGGATGGCAGAGGCCAACCGGGCCTTCGCTCATTATCGCTGGTAATTCGGTCAGGAGGATTCCAATTAGAGGAGGCGGTTTAACCGCCTTCTTTTTTTCCGGAAAAGTTGGCAATGGCAAGAATGGTTCCATTAGACAAGACCCGCAACATCGGCATCATGGCCCATATCGATGCGGGCAAGACCACGACGACCGAGAGGATTCTTTACTACACGGGAATCAATTACAAAATCGGCGAAGTGCACGAAGGCACGGCGACCATGGACTGGATGGTCCAGGAGCAGGAGCGGGGCATCACGATTACATCGGCCGCCACGACCTGCTTCTGGCGCGACCATCGCGTCAATATCATCGACACGCCCGGCCACGTCGATTTTACCATCGAGGTCGAGCGGTCGCTGCGAGTTCTCGACGGCGCGGTCGCCGTTTTTTGCTCCGTCGGCGGCGTCGAGCCGCAGACCGAAACGGTATGGCGCCAGGCCGACAAGTATCGCGTGCCGCGGATCGCTTTCATCAACAAGATGGATCGGGTCGGCGCGGATTTTTTCCGCGTGCACAAAATGATTCAGGATCGCCTCGGCGCGCGCGCCGTCGCGATTCAGCTTCCGATCGGGGCCGAAGACAATTTTAGGGGCATCATCGATCTGGTACAGATGAAGGCCGTGCTGTGGGACGAGGAGAGTCTCGGCGCCAAGTTTCACATCGACGTCATTCCCGAAGGTCTCAAAGCCCAGGCGGACGAATACCGTGAGAAGCTGTTGGAAGCCGCGGCGGATTGCGATGAGTCGGTGATGGAAAAGTATCTCGAGGGCAAAGAGGTCAGCGAAAGCGAGATCCGCGCGGCAATTCGCAAGGGCGGCCTCGCGCTTAAATTGGTTCCCGTCATCTGTGGCGCCGCGTTCAAGAACAAAGGCGTGCAGCCGCTGCTCGACGCGGTCGTCGATTACTTGCCTTCCCCGGTAGACATCCCGCCGGTGCGCGGCAAAAATCCTCACACGCAGCAGGAGGAAGAGCGGCCCGCGCGCGACGACGCGCCGTTTTCCGCGCTGGCTTTCAAGATCATGACCGATCCGTACGTCGGGACGTTGACCTTTTTCCGCGTCTATTCGGGCGCGCTGTTCTCGGGATCGAGCATCTACAACCCGGCCAAGAGCAGGAGAGAGAGAATCGGACGGCTTCTCAAAATGCACGCCAACAAGAGAGAGGAGATCAAAGAGGTCTACGCCGGCGACATCGCGGCCGCCGTCGGGCTTAAAAACGCCGTCACGGGAGACACGCTGTGCGACGAGGAGAAACCGATTATTTTGGAAACGATTGAGTTTCCCGAGCCTGTCATCTCAATCGCGATCGAGCCCAAAAGCAAGGCCGATCAGGAAAAACTCGGTCTGTCACTGCAAAAACTCGCCACTGAAGATCCCTCGTTTAGAGTCCGCACCGATGAGGAGACCGGCCAGACGATCATTTCCGGGATGGGCGAGTTGCATCTCGAGATCATCGTCGATCGTCTGTTGCGGGAATTCAACGTCGGCGCCAACGTCGGCAAGCCTCAAGTCGCTTATAAAGAAACGATCCGTAAGAAAGTCGAGCAGGAAGGTAAGTTTATTCGCCAGACCGGCGGCCGCGGTCAATACGGTCATGTTTATATCACCGCGGAGCCGCTGCCCCCGGCAAGCGGATTCAAGTTCGTCGACGGCGTCAAGGGCGGACGCATCCCGCGGGAATATATTCCGGCGGTGGAAAAGGGAATCCGCGAGGCGCTCGACAACGGTCCGATAGCGGGCTATCCCGTGGTCGATATCAAAGTGACGTTGTTCGACGGCAGCTATCATGACGTCGATTCTTCCGAGATCGCCTTTAAGATCGCCGGCTCCATGGCCTTCAAAGAGGCGACGCGAAAAGCCTCGCCGGTGCTTTTGGAGCCGATCATGGCGGTCGAAGTGGTGACGCCGGAGGAGTTTATGGGCGAGGTTATCGGCAATATAAGCTCCCGGCGCGGCAAGGTGCTGGGCATGGATTCGCGCGGTACCGCTCAGATCATCCAGGCGCAAGTTCCCCTGGCGCAGATGTTCGGTTATGCCACCGACGTCCGTTCCATGACTCAAGGCAGAGCGACGTACACGATGCAGTTTTCCCATTATGAACCGGTGCCGTCTTCGATATCCGAAGAGATCAGCGCCAAATCCGGCAACCCATTGGATCCTGACTTAAGACCATGAACGAAAAGATTCGCATACGACTTAAAGCTTACGACCATCGCGTTCTCGACCAGTCGGTGGGCGAGATCGTCGAGACCGTGAGGCGCACCGGGGGACGGGTCGCGGGGCCGATTCCGCTGCCCACGCGCATCGAGCGATTCACAGTGAACCGCTCGCCGCACGTGGATAAAAAATCGCGCGAGCAGTTCGAGATCCGAACGCACAAGCGGCTGCTCGATATTCTCGAACCGACCCAGCAGACGATCGACGCCCTCGGCAAGCTCGATTTAGCAGCCGGGGTCGACGTGGAAATAAAGTTGCAATGATGAATTTTGAATGTTGAATTCAAAATTCAAAATTTTGATTGAGATGAACGGGCTTATCGGCAAAAAAATCGGCATGACCCAGGTGTTCGGCGCCGACGGCACCGTCGTTTCCGTCACGGTCATTCAAACCGGACCGTGCGTCGTAGTGCAAAAAAAAGACGCGGCCAGAGACGGCTACAACGCGCTGCAGGTCGGCTTCGGCAGCCGCAAGGCGCAGCGCGTAAATAAAGCGGAACAGGGCCATCTCGCCAAGGCCGGCAAGGGCGCTTTCGAAGTGTTGCGTGAGTTTCGCACCGAAAAAGCGGCTGAGTACGAGCTGGGCCAGGAGATCAAGGCCGCCGACCTTTTCAAGTCGGGCGACCGCGTGGACGTCGCCGGCATCAGCAAAGGAAGAGGTTTTGCCGGCGTGATCAAGCGCTGGAGCTTTGCGGGATTTCCCGGCTCGCACGGCACGCATGAATATTTTCGTCACGGCGGTTCGATCGGCAATCGATCCTATCCCGGTCGCGTATTCAAAGGTAAGCGGATGGCGGGCCATTGGGGCGATGAGCGGATTTCCGTGCAAAATCTCGAAGTCGTCGAGGTCCGGGCCGACGCGAACCTGCTGCTGGTCAAAGGCTCGGTCCCGGGCGCGCAGCGCGGGGTCCTTTTAATCCGGCAGGCGGTGAAAGGCCGTAAATAGATCATGGCAGCCGAGGTCGTTCATCCCGCGCTCAAAGAAGAAATTTTCGGCGTCGAGCTGCGCCCGCACCTGTTGCACCAGGCGGTCGTGATGCAGCTCGCCAACCGGCGCGCCGGCACCGCGGCGACCAAGAGCAAGGGATTCGTCCGCGGCGGCGGCAAGAAGCCCTGGCGACAGAAAGGAACCGGTAGAGCACGCGCCGGAAGCATCCGGTCTCCTATTTGGGTAGGAGGTGGGACGATCTTCGGGCCGACGCCCAGAGACTATTCTTACCGCATGCCCAAGAAAGCGCGCCGCGAGGCGCTGCTTTCAGCTCTCAGCCTGAAGCACAAAGAGGGCAAGATCATCGTGCTGAGCGCGCTCGAGATCGCGGAAGTTAAGACGAAGCTCATGCGCCAGATGCTCGAGGAGCTTCAAGTAAAGAGCGCTCTGATCGTTCTGCCTCGCGACGATCAAAAAGTAACGCTCTCGGTCAGGAACCTGCCCAAAGTTAAAGCGCTCCGGGTCGAGGGACTCAACGTTTACGACCTGCTGCGCTACGAACATCTCATCATGACGGAGCAGGTGCTGCGGCTGATCGAGGAGAGGTTGGCGGCATGAGAGAGCCGCAGGAAATCATTCAGGCGCCGCTCGTAACCGAGAAAGGCAGCCTGCTCTCGGAGAAAAACAATCAAGTCCTGTTCCGCGTCCGGCCGGACGCCAACAAGGTCGAGGTCAAGCATGCCGTTGAGACGCTGTTTAAGGTGAAGGTTCTGAAGGTGCGGATCAATCGTTATCTCGGAAAAATTCGCCGCGTGGGCAGAAACTCCGGGCGCTTGCCGCAGTGGAAGAAAGCCTACGTGACTTTGAAGGAAGGCGACAAGATCGACTTTTTCGGCGGCGCATAGAAATCGAAACGCAATGGGAATTAAAACCTACAATCCGACTTCGCACGGCATCCGTTTCAGAACCGGACTCACGTTCGAAGAGATTACCAAAGATACGCCGGAGAAAAGCCTGGTCCGGCCGCTCAAGCGCACCGGGGGCCGAAACAATACCGGGCGCGTTACCAGCGGGCATCGCGGCGGCGGCCATAAGCGCCTCTACCGGTTGATCGATTTCAAGCGCGACAAAAAGGACATCCCCGCGCGCGTCGAGGCGATCGAGTACGATCCCAACCGCTCCGCCCGTCTCGCCCTTCTCTGCTACGCCGACGGCGAGCGGCGCTATATCCTGGCCCCGGTTCAGCTCAAGCTCGGAGAGACGGTGATCTCGGGCGGCGAGGGGGTCGATATCAAGCCGGGGAATTCTCTGCCGCTCAAATTTATTCCCGTGGGCACCGTCATTCACAATATCGAGTTGAAACTGGGCAAAGGCGGACAAATGGTTCGGAGCGCGGGCGGCGGCGCCCAGCTCATGGCCAAGGAAAGCGGCTACGCGCTGGTTAAGCTCCCCTCCGGCGAGCTGCGCAACGTGCTCGCGGAATGCCGCGCCACGATCGGCCAGGTAGGGAACCTGGAACAAGAAAATATCTCGCTGGGAAAGGCCGGCCGAACGCGCTGGTCGGGCCGCAGACCATGGTCGCGCGGCATCGCCAAAAATCCGGTCGATCATCCGCACGGCGGCGGCGAGGGTCGGTCCAAGGGAAATCATCCGATGACGCCGTGGGGCAAACCGACAAAGGGATACAAAACCCGCAAGAATCACGCGTCGGACAAATACATTGTTAAGCGCAGAGAGGCTTGATAACGATGGCGCGCTCGGTTAAAAAAGGTCCCTTCATCGACGAGCACTTGAGGCGCAAGATCGAGGTGATGAACCAGGGGAAGGACAAGCGGGTGGTGAAGACCTGGTCGCGGCGCTCGACGATCATTCCGGAAATGGTGAGTCATACGATCGCCGTGCACAACGGCAGAAAATTCATTCCGGTTTTTGTCACGGAGAACATGGTCGGCCACAAGTTGGGCGAGTTTGCGCCGACGCGGACCTTTTACATCCATTCAGGAGATCGCAAGGGAGAGGCCAAAGAGGGCGTCACGGGCGCGCCGGTCGCTCCCGGCGCACCGGCGGCGGCGCCGGGCGCCGCGCCAGGAACAGCCCCGAAAGCGGCACCGCCGCCGAAAGCGGGAGCGTAACGAACGAGCATGGAGACACGCGCGATCACACGTTTTGTCCACCTTTCGCCGCGCAAGGTGAGATTGGTCGTCGATCAGATTCGCGGCAGGGGAGTGGAAGAAGCGCTCAACGCGCTGAAGTTCGTTCCCAAGCGCGCGGCGGCAATCGTGGCCAAGACATTAAGGTCGGCGGTGGCCAATGCCGAAGGAACACAGAGCGTGGACGTGGATCGCCTTTACGTCAAGCGCGTGGAAGTCGGTGAGGCGGGGATTCAAAAGCGTTTCATGCCTCGGGCCATGGGCCGGGCGACGCGTGTCCGCAAACGGCAGAGCCACATCACGGTGGTGGTCGATGAGAGGAGTGAATCCTAATGGGTCAGAAGACGCATCCGAAACTGTTTCGCGTCGGAGTCATCGATTCGTGGGATTCCAAGTGGTTCGCGCGGCACGATTACGCCAAGCTGCTGCACGAAGATTTTAAGATCAAGAATTTTCTCAAGAGCCGGCTTTATCACGCCGGGATTTCGAAGATCGAGATCGAAAGCGCGGCCAACAAAGCGAAGATCAACATCCATACGGCCCGGCCCGGCATCGTGATCGGCAAGAAAGGCGCGGAGATCGAAAAGCTCAAGAAAGAGCTGTCCCGGCTGACCCAGCGCGAGGTCTATCTCAATATCATCGAGGTGCGCCGGCCGGACCTGGACGCCCAGCTCGTGGGGGAAAACGTGGCTTTGCAACTCGAGCGCCGGGTGGCGTTTCGCCGGGCGATGAAAGAGAGCGTCTCGCGCGCGATGCGCATGGGCGCGCAGGGAATCAAGATCCAGTGCGCGGGCAGGTTGGGCGGCACCGAGATCGCCCGGACCGAATGGTACCGCGAAGGCCGCGTGCCGCTCCATACTTTGCGCGCGGATATCAGTTATGGATTTGCCGAGTCCAAGACGACCTACGGCGTGATCGGGGTCAAAGTCTGGATTTTCCGCGGCGAAGTGCTGACCGAGGAAGAGCAGCAGCAAAAGATCGCGATGGGAGCGTAGGAAAGTAAAAGGTAAAAGGCCCCGCCACAAAAATTGGCGGGTCCGCCTCCGGCGGAAAAAGTAAAATAGAGATGTTAGAGCCGAAAAAAGTCAAATATCGCAGAGTGCAGAAAGGCCGAAGATCGGGTATGGCGCTGCGCGGGTCTTCGCTCGCCTTCGGCGACTACGGCCTCAAGGCGCTGGACAGGGGATGGCTCGGGTCGCGCGAGATCGAAGCCGCCCGGATCGCCTTGACGCGCTATCTCAAGCGCGGCGGGAAAGTGTGGATTCGGATATTTCCCGATAAACCGATCACCAAGAAACCGGCCGAGACCCGCATGGGCAAAGGCAAGGGCGCGCCGGAAGGTTGGGTGGCGGTCGTCAAGCCGGGCAGGATCCTCTACGAGATGGAAGGCGTCGAGCACGATTTAGCCGAAGAGGCGTTTCGTTTAGCCGCCCACAAGCTCTCGATCCCCACGATGTTCGTGATGCGGCGAGGAATCCGGCATGGAAGCTAAGCAGCTCCGCGAGCTGGGCGACGAAGAGCTCGCGCAAAAGCACGTGGAGCTCAAAGAACAGATCTTTCATCTCAAGCTGAGACGCGCTACGGGGCGGCTGGAAAACCCGATGAAGTTGAGACAGGACAAGCGCGACTTGGCGCGCGTGGAGACTGTCTTGAGAGAGAAAAAACTCAAGGGCGGAAAAGGCTAGATGGAACCCAAACGGATGCATAAAGAGCGCCAGGGGGTGGTGCTCAGTAACCGGATGCGGAAAACCGTCGTCGTCGCGGTGGAGCGGACCGTGCGGCATCCGAAATATCTGAAATATCTCAAGCGGCGCAGCAAACTGAAGGCTCACGATGAGAAGAGCGTGTGTCAGGTGGGGGATCGGGTGTTGATCGTGGAGACGCGGCCTCTCAGCCGGGATAAACGCTGGCGCGTGAGCCGAATTCTGGAACGAGCCGTGGCGGATGAGTCCGCCCCCGCAGACATTCCGCCCTCGGTGTGAGTTTTTTCGTGGCAGGGGCAGTCTATGATTCAGATGAGAACGGTGTTGGATGTGGCGGATAATTCGGGGGCGCGCAAGGTGCAGTGCATCAAAGTGCTCGGAGGGAGCAAGCGCAAGTACGCATCGGTCGGCGATATCATTGTAGTGTCCATCAAGGAAGCGATTCCCAACGCCAAGGTGAAGAAGGGCGAAGTCATGAGGGCCGTCGTGGTGCGGACGGCGAAAGAGCTCGGCCGCTCCGACGGGACCTATATTCGGTTCGATACCAATTCGGCCGTGCTGATCGATAATCAGAAAGAGCCGATCGGGACGCGTATTTTCGGTCCCGTGGCGCGCGAGCTGCGCGCGAAAAAATTCATGAAGATCATCTCTCTGGCGCCCGAGGTGCTTTAAGAAGGCAAGAGGCGTGAGAGAGGCAACAGAAGCAATGCGCATTCGGAAGAACGACAGCGTGATGGTGATCGCCGGCAGGGAGCGGCGCAAGACCGGCAAGGTCTTGCGGGTCATTCCCAAACGGTCCGCCGCGATCATCGAGCGGGTGAATTTGGTGAAGCGTCACTCGCGCGCCCGCGGGCCGCAGCAGCCCGGCGGCATCGTGGAAAAGGAAGCGCCGATCCCGCTCTCCAATCTCATGCTGATGTGCGACAAGTGCAATGCGCCGGTGCGGGTGGGAACAAAAACGATGTCGGACGACGATAAAGCGCGCGTCTGCCGGCGCTGCGGAGACCCGATCGATTGATGCTAAATTTTGAATTTTTAATGTTGAATGAAATTCAAAATTCATCATTCAAAATTCGACATTGATTTGATATGGCTGCCCGGCTGCAAAAGAAGTATCGGGACGAAGTCGTCCCGGCGATGATGAAAGAATTCGGCTATAAGAATTCACTTCAAGTCCCGCGTTTGGAGCGGATCACGCTCAATATGGCTCTCAGCGAGGCGGTGCAAAACGCCAAGGTCCTCGATTCGGCGGCGGCCGAACTGATGGCGATCACGGGCCAAAAACCGGTGATTACGCGGGCCAAGAAGGCCATTGCAAACTTCAAGTTGCGCCAGGGAGTTCCGATCGGATGCATGGTTACGCTACGGCGCGACCGGATGTATGAGTTTTTAGACCGCTTGATCCATGCCGCTTTGCCGCGCGTGCGCGACTTCAAGGGAATTCCGGGCAAATCGTTCGATGGTCGCGGCAATTATTCCCTCGGGCTGAGAGATCAGATTATTTTTCCTGAGATCGTCGCCGACAAGGTCGATAAATCGCGCGGGCTTACCGTTTCGTTCGTCACCACGGCGAAGACGGATGATGAAGGTAAAGCGCTGCTGAAATATATGGGAATGCCGTTTGCCGCTTAAGCGCGGGAGGGTCCATTGGCCAAGACATGTCTTCGAATCAAGGCGGAACGACCGAATAAATTCAAAGTGAGGCAATACCACCGCTGTCCGCTCTGTGGGCGGGCGCGCGCCTTCTACCGGCGTTTTCGCATGTGCCGGATCTGTCTCAGGGACAATGCGCGGAAAGGGCAGATTCCCGGCTTGATCAAGGCAAGCTGGTAACCGTTCGGAGCCAACAAAATGGGAATGACCGACCCGATTGCCGACCTGCTGACCCGAATTCGCAACGCGCTGCGCGCGGGGCATGAAAGCGTCGAGGTGCCTTGCTCGCGCGTCAAGGAGTCGCTGGTTCAAGTCTTGATCGCCGAAGGTTATTTGCAAGAGGTCAAAAGAGTGAAGGTCAAAGACGGCGCCGGCGAGCTGCTGCGGATTCACTTGAAATTCGACCGGGAAAAGCGGCCGGTCATTTCCGGAGTGCGGCGAGTCAGCCGGCCGGGCCGCAGGGTGTACGTCGGTCTTGAAGAGATCGCGCCGATTCGCAAGGGGCTCGGCATCAACGTTCTGTCGACGCCGAAGGGCATCCTAGTCGACCGCGAGGCCAAGAAGGCGAAAGTCGGCGGCGAGCTGATCTGTTCGGTTTGGTAGAGCCCTAGGTGAAGTAGAACATGTCGCGCATCGGCAGACTGCCCATATCGCTTCCTGACGGAGTGAAAGTCGCTCTGGAAGACGGCGCCGTCCGGGTCGAGGGGCCGAAGGGAAAACTCCGCACCGCGATTCCGCCCCGAATCCAGGTTAAGGTGGAGGGAAACGTCATCAGAGTCGTGCGCGAGGCGGAAGAGAGAAACGTAAAGGCGCTGCACGGCTTGGCGCGAAAGCTTATCGCCAATATGGTCGAAGGAGTGAGTCGAGGTTTCACCCGCGTGTTGGAGATCAACGGCGTCGGTTATCGCGCCGAGGTCAAAGGAACCGATCTGCACATCACGCTCGGCTATTCGCATCCGATCGTGTTTCCTTTGCCGGCGGGCGTCACGGCGACTGTGGAGCGCCAAATCATCATTACGCTCCAGAGCGCGGACCGGCGGCTCCTCGGCGAGACTGCGGCCGTCATCCGCGGCTTCAGGCCGCCGGAACCTTACAAAGGCAAGGGCGTCAAATACCGGGAAGAGTTCATCAAACGCAAGGCCGGAAAAGCGGTGGGCGCGGCCGGGTCGTCACAATAAAAAAACATGCTCGACAATCGCCGGGAGATCGGACGCATCAGGCGCCAGCAGCGGGTGCGCAAGCAGGTTCGGGGAACCGATCTGCGTCCGCGGATCTGCGTCTATCGCAGC
>DASXRG010000258.1:0-28941 GCA_036506735.1 Binatia bacterium
ATGACGCGCGCGATCCGCAGCGGCTTCGCCGTCGGCGCCGGCCACAGCCCGGTCAATCACTTTTACGGTTTTTGGGACGAGTCAGACTAGCGCCACCTTTAATCTTGACCACTTATCCGGCGCTCGATTAGAGTGCGCTTGCTTTTAAAGAAGAATTCCCAATGTAGTAAGTTAGAGGCTCAGCACCTGCGGAAAAAAAGATTCTCCAGATCCGGCTTCTTGTCCAAAATTCCCTGCTGGATCTGATAGGTGAAAAGTGTCTCGAGAGATCGTCGGGCCGGGCCTTTATTTAGGCTGTAGACGAACTCGCCGCCCATCACCTTCTTTTCCCACGCCGCCTCTTCTTTCTGTTTGTCTTTCCGGTATTTGTCCGCCATCGCCTCGGCCTCGCGAAAGCCGTCGAGCAAGGCATCGACGATGCCCGGGTTGGCCGCGGCGACGTCTTCTTTCAAGACGAAAAGATGATTGATCGGGAAGCAGCCTGTGCGGCGAAAAAAATCCTCCTCGACACGGCGGTGATCGGGAAAAATCCGGCGCAGCTTGGGATTGGTCGCCAGCACGTCGTACGGTTCGAGCGCCGCGTCCACCTCGCCGCGCTCGAGCATCTCGATGGCGTGCTCGCGCGTGCGCGGCTCGGAGATGAGCCGAACTTTAATCTCCGGCGGCGGCGGGCGCAGCGACTCCTCCGCGATGTCCGGCTCCGCCACGACCCATTCGACGCTTTCGGGTTTGACGCCGTATTCGTTTTGCAGAATGCCTTTCAGCCAAACCGGCGTCGTCGCGTTGTAGCGGTGGATGGTAATTTTTTTTCCGGCCAACTCCGCAGGGTCGCTGAGCGGCGAATTGACGGGGAAGTACATGCAGCGGTGGCGAAACTTGCGCGAAAGAAATACCGGCAGGGCGCGCAGCTTCACTCCGCGGAGCCGGCCGAGAATAAACGAGGAGATGGAAAGCTCGCCGCCGTCGAGCTTGCCCGCGATGATCTCGCGATGCCGCGCGCCGACGTTGTCGAAGCCTGCGCCGAATTCGGATCGGAGTTTGAGGTCTACACCTTTCAACCGCACCGAGCCGTCGAAAAACCCGCGGGTGTTGGGCGCGGGGTTGAAACCTAAATTGAGTGTGAGTACTGCCATGATTTAAACCTCTTCAGGAAACTTTTGTCGCGCTCTGTTCCATCTCGGAGATGATCTCGCGGGCCACCTTCACGGGGTCGGCGGCTTCCATGATCGGCCGGCCGACGACGATATAGTCGACGCCGGCGCGCACGGCATCCGCCGGAGTCATCACCCGCTTCTGATCGTCACGCTTGCTTTTCTGCAGCCGAATGCCCGGGGTCACGATGACAAAGCGCCGGCCGCAGGCCGAGCGAATTTCGCCCACCTCGTTGGGCGCGGCCACCGCTCCGTCCATGCCCGCTTTTTGACTCAACAGCGCCAGGCGCACGACCTGGTCGGCCACCTCGCCCCTGACGCCGACCTTTTTCAGATCGCTTTCGTTCAAGCTGGTGAGCACGGTGACCGCCAGCATGATCGGCTTTCTGAGCGCCTCCTGCCGGCAGACGCGATTCACCTCGCGCACCGTCAGGCGCATCATTGCCGAGCTGCCGGAAGCGTGAACGTTGAACATCTTGACGCCGAGACGAGTGGCCTCCACCGCGGCTTTGGCTACGGTCGTCGGTATGTCGTGAAATTTTAAGTCCAGGAAAACTTCGCCGCCCATTTCCTGTATCAGTTTTACGGCCTGAGGTCCGGCATGGGTGAAGAGCTGCTTGCCGATCTTGAACATGCCGACCTCGCTCGCCAGGAGTTTGACCGTTCCCTTTACCCTCTCCAGGTCGTCCACGTCGAGCGCGAGAATCAGCCGCTCGCGCATCGGAGTGGGAGAGCGGACCAGTTGCAGATTCGACGCCATGTCAATTTTTCTGTAGCGCTTCTTCGCTTAGCCCCGCCTGAATCGCCTCTTGAACCGTGGCCGCCGCCTCTTCCAGCGGAACCTCCTTCATGCTGCCGTCGCGCCGCCGGCGCAGCTCGACGCATCCCTTGTCGAGACCCTTCGCGCCCAAGGTGACCCGGAGCGGAATGCCGATAAGATCGGCGTCTTTGAATTTTACCCCGGGCCGCTCGTCGCGGTCGTCGAGCAGGACGTCGATGTTGCGCTGCCGCAGCTCGTCATAGAGTGGGTCGGCGGCCTTGCGGATTCTTTCATCTGCGTAGTTGATCGGCAGCAACAAGACCTGGAAGGGGGCCAGGGCGAACGGCCAGATGATTCCGTTCTCGTCGTGATTTTGCTCGATGGCCGCTGCGAGTAGCCGCGAGATGCCGATGCCGTAGCAGCCCATCTCGATCGGCTGCTCGCGCCCTTCGGGGTCGAGATAAGTCGCTCCCATCTTCTCGCTGTATTTTTTTCCGAGATAGAAGACCTGGCCGACCTCGATGCCGCGATACGATTCGAGACGGCCCTCCGCGCAGCGCGGGCACGGATCGCCGGCGACGGCCAGGCGCAAATCGGCGAAAGCCGCCGGTGTGAAGTCCCGCTCCTGGTCCACCTCGACGAGATGCGCATTGATCTCGTTGGCGCCGGTGACGGCGCCGCGCATGCCTTGAATCGCGTGATCGGCGATGGTCCTGAGCTTGAGACCAATCGGGCCCAAAAACCCGGGTGCGACACCGGTCGCCTTTTGTACCTCGGCCTCGCCCGCCAACGCCACGTCCTGACCGCGGAGCGCCGACTTGAGCTTCAGCTCGTTAATCTCGTGATCGCCGCGGACCAGGACGGCGACCCGTTCCGAGCCATCCACCTTGTATACCATGGTTTTGATAAATCGATCGGCGGGCAAACGGAGAAAAGCGGAGACCTCGGCCACGCTTTTTTTCTCCGGCGTGGCGACTTTCTTTAGCGCCGGCGAGGAGTCCTTGAGGTCGCGCCCTGAATGCGGCTGGCGTTTGACCTCGGCCTTTTGAATGTTGGCGGCGTAATCGCAATGATCGCAGCTCACAATGGCGTCTTCTCCCGACTCCGCCAAGACTTGGAACTCGTGAGAGAGGCTGCCGCCGATCGCGCCCGTGTCGGCCTCGACCGGGCGGAATCTCAGGCCGCAACGGGTGAAGATCCGCCGATAGGTCTCGAACATGTTTTGATACTCGCGCCGGCCGTCTTCGACGCTCGGATGGAAGCTGTAAGCGTCTTTCATGATGAATTCTCGACCGCGCATGAGACCGAATCGCGGGCGCACCTCGTCGCGAAACTTGGTCTGGATCTGGTACAGGTTGAATGGCAGCTCGCGGTATGAGCGCACCACGCGCCGGACCAGATCCGTGATCACTTCCTCATGCGTCGGTCCCAGGCAGAAATCGCGCTCGTGGCGGTCCTTGAAGCGCACCAACTCTTTGCCGTACACCTCCCAGCGGCCGCTTTCCTGCCATAACTCGGCGGGCGCCGCGATCGGCAGCAGCAGCTCCTGGGCGCCCGCCCGGTCCATCTCTTCGCGCACGATCGCTTCGATGTTGCGAATAACTTTGAGAGCGAGAGGCAGGTAGTCGTAAATTCCGCGGCTCAACTGCCGGATCATCCCGGCGCGGACCAATAGCTTGTGGCTGATGACCTCGGCATCGGCGGGATCTTCTTTGAGGGTCGGTATTAGAGTTGTGCTCCAGCGCACGGCTTTTGTCTTGGAATGTTTTGGGGATGCGCCTCTCAGGCGCGAGTCGGACAGCGACTAGTCTTCGGGAGAGGCCGCCTTCTCCGCCTCTTTCTCGGCCACCAGCTTTTCCACTTCTTCCATCAGGGCGCTGACGATTTGGGCCTCGGGGACTTTGCGGATCACTTCGCCTTTTTTGAAGATGAGGCCGATGCCCTTGCCTCCGGCGACGCCGATATCGGCGGCGCGCGCCTCGCCCGGCCCGTTCACCTCGCAACCCATGACCGCGACGTGAATGTCTTTATTGCCGTAGGGCAGCATGCGCTGTTCGACCTCTTTCGCGAGCCCCACCAGGTCGATATCCGCGCGGCCGCACGACGGACAGGCGACGAAGGTCATGCCCTCTTTGCGCAGGCCGAGCGACTTGAGAATCTCGATGCCGACGCGCACTTCCTCGACGGGGTCCGCCGCCAGCGAGACTCGGATGGTATCGCCGATTCCTTCGGCCAACAAGGTGCCGATGCCGACCGAAGATTTGATGGCGCCCATTGTGGGCGTGCCCGCTTCGGTGACGCCGAGATGAAACGGGTAATCCACCTTGCCGGCGAGCATCCGGTAAGCTTCGATCATCATCAGCGGATCGGACGCCTTGAGCGAGACTTTTATTTCTTCATAGCCGAGATCTTCCAGGATGCCGATGTGGCGCAAAGCGCTTTCGACCATCCCGTCGGCCGTCGGCCCATCGTATTTTTTCAGCAGATCTTTTTCCAGAGAGCCCGCATTGACGCCGATGCGAATGGGAATTTTGCGCTCCGAGGCGGCTTTGATCACTTCATCCACGCACCAGCGCTCCCCGATGTTGCCGGGATTGAGGCGCAGGCCGTCCACTCCCTGCTCCAGGGCGATGAGGGCCAGTTTATAGTTAAAATGAATGTCGGCGACGAGCGGAATGCGGATCTTTCGTTTGATCTCGCCGAGCTTTTCCGCCGCCTCACGCACGGGCACCGCGACTCTCACGATCTCGCAGCCGGCCGCCTCCAACGACCATATCTGATCGACCGTCCCGCGGACATCCCGGGTGTCGGTCTTGGTCATCGATTGCACGGTGATTGGGGCCGCGCCGCCGATTTTGACCTTGCCGAGCTGAAGCTGCCTGGTTTTCCGCCGTGTAATCACCTGTCCACTATAATGGACGGTCGGAAGGAGTGTCAACCAAAGTACACTAAAGGGATTTGAACGGCCCAGGCTTTCAGGAGTTAAGCCTGTTCAACTCCTGGCTGGTCAACCTTTTTTCCTTTTCCGCGTCGCCTGGGCTTCATGCCGTCGCGCTGGAAACCAAGCCAATTCCACTGGTCCGGATGGCGCCGTATCATCGCTTCCAAACAACGCGTGAAAAGCGCCGTGTTGGCGGCGACGTCGTGATCGAGGTCGTCGGTTTTGATCAGCTCGATCTCCGGCTCGATGTAAAGCGTCAGCCGGTCGTCGGGGTCCCGGATCATAAACATCGGCACGGTCGCGGCGCCGGTGCGGAGCGCGAGCGTCGCCGGCCCGCGCGGCGCCGGGGAAGTGCGGCCGAAAAACTCGACGGGCACGCCGCCCGATTTAAATTCGTCGGCGATCAGGAGCACGACGCTTTTTGCCCGCAATGCCTTCAAGATTCCGCGCGCGGCTTCCCGCCGCGGCTTGGCTCGGATCGTCTTGACGCCGACCTCGAGGCGGTAGTCGTCCATAAGCTGCGCCATGCGCGGGTCGCGCGGTTGTTTGACCAGAGCAGCGAAAGAATAGCCCGCCCGGTGCAATCGGGCACCGATGATCGTGAAATTACCCAGATGAGCAGTAAGCGCAATCACGCCCTTGCCCTTGGCCAGCGCCCGCTTCAGATGTTCCTCCCCCTCAATCGCGATTGAGGCAAAAAGTCGCTCTTTCGGCGCGCGCATGAGCGTGGCGGTTTCCACAAGACCCTGTGCGAAGTTTCTCCACGCTCTGCGAACCACCGCTTGTCTCTGCTCGTGCGACGGAAACTCTTTGGCCATCGCCATTCCGAGGTTTTGTTCCATGCGCTGGCGATATTTCCACAAGAGCAGAAATGTCGCCCGCGCTAACGCGGATGTCACGACGGAAACCGTCCGCGGGGGTAAGGAGGGCAAAAGGCGGACAAAACCGCGCAGGCTATACTCTCCTGAGCGATAGCGGAGCCAGTCGAGTGAGCTGACGAGGGGCCTCAGCAGTCTTCTCGCGCCTTGCCGTTTTTTTTTCTTTTTATTGAGGGCCATGAGGAGGGTAGAAAATTTTTATACACTCTTTCCGCCGATTCCAGCAAGAGAGACGAATAAAAAAAGGGCGGTGGCACGGTCCCACCGCCCTTTGGTCTCGTGAAGAACGTCGAGCAAGGTCTACCGACCGACCGCCTTAAGCGCTTCGTCGGCGCTACGGGGCCGCTCGGTTACGCCGCTGCTCCGGCGCCTTTTCCCGGAAGTGAGTTGATATACCTTGGCCTTGGGCTGCCTGCGCACCATCGCTTCCTTCCAGCGCATCAACCCGCGGCGAATATACTGCGGGTTGAAGCCCATGACCTCACAGATGTTGTCGAAGGAAAAAAGCCATTCGCTTTCCTCCTCCAGGACCCAATCCTCGGTTTCCCGGAACATCTGCCGGCCCTTCGCGTCGCGCGACAACATGTACTTTTGGAAGCATGCGATCGCGTCCTCTAAAACAGCCAGCATCAGCAACTTTTCCGGCTCCAGATGCGTTTTCCGGCGCTGGGTTTCCAAATATTGAGCGGGAAGAAGAGTGTCGGGCTGAAACAGCGAGGTCACCCTTTCTTCCGCATTAAATCCTTTTTCGTACGACATACTAATGTTACCTCCCTATCGGGTGCGGCCTGCGTCACGTTGGACGCGCGCGGATGCGTTCTTATTCATGCCGCATTCGATAGAAAAGATAGATTTTCCAACCCCATGGCCGAAGTGTCCAGGAAGTTGAAGCTCAAATAGCGATCGGATCGATGAAGTTGGTAGCCTAAGTGAATCAGGGCTTAGAGGACTACGCCCATGCGGTCGTAACTCTTTCGGGGAGTCGGATGACCGCCATATTCCTATCTCCTCGCCCCGATCCGGTCCGCGTTATGGTCATCCTCAATCTCTGCTTTCTTGGCTAGCTTGCCCAAAGCGGACAGCCCGCTCAACCGTTGGACGATCGACGGCACCGTTTGGTTTACATAGCGGACTTCTTCTTCCGTGGTGTAGCGGCTCAGGCTGAACCTGACGGCCCCCTGGAGCCAATCCGGCGGCACTCCCATCGCCCGCAGCACATGCGAGGGCTCTACCGAGCCGGCAGTGCAAGCGGACCCGGTTGAAGCGCAAATGCCGTATTGGTCGAGCAGCACCAAAATCGCCTCGCCTTCCAAAAACTTGAAGCTCATGTTCAGCGTGTTAGGCAAGCGCTTCTCCCGATGGCCGTTCACCCGGCTGTCGGGACATGATTCGAGCAGAGATTTCTCCAGTTCGTCCCGCAGCGCTCGCACCCGGCCTTCGTCTTCCGGCATTTTTTTAAGCGCCAATTCGGCCGCCGTTCCCATTCCCACGATGCCGGCCACGTTTTCAGTACCGCCGCGGCGGCTGCGCTCTTGATGCCCGCCGACCATGAACGGACGAAACGTGATGCCGCGCCGGACATAAAGCGCCCCGACTCCCTTGGGCCCGTGAAATTTATGCGCCGATATCGTCAGGAGATCGATCGGACACTGGCGCACGGCGAGCGGGATCTTTCCCGCCGCCTGAACCGCATCGACGTGAAACGGAATCCCTTTGGCTTTGACGATTTCGCCGATCGTTTCGATCGGAAAGACCGCGCCCGTTTCGTTATTGGCGTACATGATCGAGACCAGCGCGGTGTCATCGTCCAGAGACTCTTTCAACTCGTTCAAGTCGGGCATTCCTTCGCCATCCACTCGCAGCCAGGTTACTCGGTAGCCTTTTTTTTCCAGATGTTGGCAGAGGCTGAACACCGCCGGGTGCTCCACTTGGGTCGTCACGATATGGCGCTTTTCCGGCCGAGATTCGAGAATTCCGCGAATCGCGGCGTTGTCTCCTTCGGTGCCGCAACTGGTGAAGACGATCTCGATCGGGTCGGCGGCGCCGACAAGGGCGGCAACTTGCGCCCGCGCCTCCTGGAGCTTGCGCGCGACCTGGCTGCCGAATCCGTGGATGCTGGAAGGGTTGCCGTAAAGCTCGCTTAAATACGGCTGCATCGCCGCCAGCGCTTCCGGAGCGATCCGGGTGGTCGCGTTGTTGTCGAAATAATAGACGACGGGGTCCATGGTGGCCCTAGCCGACGCTGCCCTCGAGATTGACTCCCAAAAGTTTCTGCGCTTCCACGGCGAACTCCATCGGCAGCTCGCGAAAAACCTGCTTGCAGAATCCGCTCACGATCATCGTCACGGCGTCTTCGCTGGAGATCCCACGCTGCCGCGCATAGAAAAGTTGATCCTCGCTGATCTTCGACGTGGAAGCTTCGTGCTCCACCTTGGACGTCGCGTTCATCACCTCCTGGTATGGGAAGGTATGCGCGCCGCATTTGTCGCCGAGCAAGAGCGAGTCGCATTGCGAATAATTCCTCGACCCCGTCGCTCCCTTCATGATTTTGACCAATCCTCGATAGGTGTTCTGCCCATGGCCCGCCGAAATGCCCTTCGAGATAATCGTGCTCTTGGTATTCTTGCCGATGTGAATCATCTTGGTGCCGGTATCCGCCTGCTGGTAGTTGTTGGTCAGCGCTACCGAATAGAATTCTCCCACCGAGTTGTCGCCCTGCAAAATACAGCTCGGATACTTCCAGGTGATCGCCGAGCCGGTCTCGACCTGCGTCCACGAGATCTTCGAGCTTCGTCCCAGGCACTTGCCCCGCTTGGTCACGAAGTTGTAGATGCCGCCTTTGCCCTCTTTGTCTCCCGGGTACCAGTTCTGCACGGTCGAGTATTTTATCTGGGCGTTGTCATGCGCGATCAATTCAACAACGGCGGCATGGAGCTGATTGGTGTCGCGCATCGGCGCCGTGCAGCCCTCCAGATAGCTTACGTAGGCGCGCTCGTCGGCGATGATCAACGTCCGTTCGAACTGCCCGGTCTCCGCGGCGTTGATGCGGAAGTACGTGGACAACTCCATCGGACAGCGGACCCCTTTCGGGATGTAACAGAACGACCCGTCGCTGAAAACCGCGGAATTCAGCGCGGCGAAAAAATTGTCGGTATAGGGCACGACGGAGCCGAGATACTTTTTTACCAGCTCCGGATGATTGTGGACCGCCTCCGAGAACGAGCAGAAGATAATTCCCAGCTCGCCCAATTTTTCTTTGAACGTCGTCGCCACCGAAACGCTATCGAAGACCGCATCCACGGCTACGCCGGCGAGCTTTTCCCGCTCGCGCAGCGGAATGCCGAGCTTCTCATAGGTCGCCAGGATCTCCGGATCGACCTCATCCAGGCTCTTGGGCCCCGACTTGGGCGCCGAATAGTAGATGATGTTCTGGTAATCGATCGGCGGATAATGGATATTCGCCCATTTCGGCTCCGCCTGTGACTTTTCGAGTTTCGCCCAGTGGTGGTAAGCCTTGAGGCGCCACTCCAACAGCCATGGCGGCTCGTTTTTTTTGGCCGAAATCATCCGGACGGTTTCTTCGCTAAGCCCGGGCGGTACCGCGTCCGCCTCGACGTCGGAGACGAAGCCGTACTTGTATTCGCGGTCAGCGAAGTTCTCTACGGTGTTTTCTGCTCTACTCATTTTCTTTGCCCTTCCGATTCTCCCGCGCCTAAACCGTGAACGAAGTGCCGCAGCCGCACGAGCGCTTCACGTTCGGGTTTTGGAACACAAATCCCGACTGCATCAGTTCTTCCTTGTAATCGAGCTCGGTGCCGTTGAGATAGAGCAGACTTTTCATATCCACCAGCACCTTCGCGCCGTCTTTTTCGAAGATGCGGTCGCCGGGTTTTTGCAGATCGAGATCCATCTTGTATTGCAGGCCCGAACAGCCGCCGCCGACTACCTTGAGGCGCAAGCCCTGGCTGTCTTTGTTTTCCGCCGCCTGGAGCTGTTTGATTTTCTCCGCGGCGCGCTCTGTAATGCTGACTCCCATCGCCATTACTAAACCTCCGATTTAGAAACCTGCTGAACTTTGGGATGCGGGCGCCGGCGAACGCCTCGCCGCGCCGAATCATAGAGCGGCGAGAGTTTCCGCAACCTCGACACCTCCTCTGTCACCCGATCGATTGTGTAATCGATTTCCTCCTCGGTATTGAAGCGGCCGATGCCGAAGCGAATTGAAGCATGCACCAGATTTTCTGGCAGCCCCAAGGCGCGCAGTACATGCGAAGGCTCCAGGGCGGCCGAAGTGCACGCCGAGCCCGAGGAGAGCGCAATATCCTTGAGCGCCATCAAGAGCGACTCGCCCTCGACGTAAGCGAAACTGATGTTCATGTTTCCCGGCAGCCGCCCGGCCGGATGGCCGTTGATAAACGCTTCGTCGAGCCGCGTCAACAGCCCATTCGTGAGCCGTTCCCGCAAAGCGGCCAGGCGCTCGGCCTCTTGCGACAACTCGCGCGCCGCAATTTCACAGGCGGCGCCCAGTCCCACTATGCCGGGGACGTTCAACGTGCCGGAGCGTAGCCCTTGCTCGTGGCCGCCGCCCTCGATGATCGGGCTCAGCCGGACCTTGGGCCGTTTGGAGCGAACGAATAATGCCCCGACCCCCTTGGGCCCGTACATCTTGTGCGCCGAGATCGCCAGCAGGTCGATGCCCATCTGTTCCACGTCGAGCGGTATTTTCCCGACCGCCTGAGCGCCGTCACAGTGAAAGATCACTCCTCTTTGTTTCGCGATGTGGCCGATTTCTTTTATCGGATGAATCGTTCCGATCTCATTGTTGGCCGCCATAAGAGAAATAAGAATCGTGTCGTCGGTGATCGCACCGGAGAGCTTTTCGAGATCCAAGCCCCCTTGCCGGTCCACCGTAAGATAGGTCAACCGATAGCCGCGGCGCTCCAGAGACTTGCAGGCGTCGAGGACAGCGCGGTGCTCGGTAGCGCAAGTGATAATGTGATTGCCTTTCTCTCTGTAAGCTTCCGCCACGCCCTTGATAGCCAGATTGTCCGACTCGGTCGCGCCGCTCGTGAACACGATCTCTTTGGGCGACGCGCCGCCGATCAGCCGCGCAATCCGCGCGCGTGCTTCGTCGACCGCGGCCTCGGCTTCCCACCCGAAGCAATGGTTGCGGCTGGCCGCATTGCCGAATTTTTCGCTGAAATAGGGCAGCATCGCATCCAAGACCCGGCGATCCAGTTGAGTCGTCGAATGATTATCCAAGTAAATCGGCAGTTGCATAGTCAATTTTCGCTCGGGAAGTATCCCGGACCTTGTAGGTCTGCTTTAACCATATCCAATGTATCGTCGGGTGTCAACCTGCCGTTAAGTTAATGATTCTTTTCGATTTTTACAGGGGGTTCGGTTGCGCACGTAAGCCAATGAGGCTAGGTCAAAACCTGAGGATACGCGCTAAATAGCGCCCCGTGTATGATTTTTCCACGAGCGCGATTTCTTCGGGAGTGCCGGCCGCGACGACCTCGCCGCCGCCCTTGCCACCCTCCGGGCCCAAATCCAACACGAAGTCGGCGGTCTTGATCACATCCAAATTGTGTTCGATGACGATCACCGTGTTGCCGGCGTCGGCCAGTCGACCCAGCACCTCCAACAATTTTATTATGTCGTCGAAGTGAAGGCCGGTGGTCGGTTCATCGAGTATGTAAAGCGTTTTCCCGGTCGACCGCTTGCTCAGCTCACGCGCCAGCTTGATTCGCTGCGCTTCGCCGCCGGAGAGTGTCGGCGCGGGCTGACCAAGGCGAACGTAACCCATTCCGACGTCGCGCAGCGTCTCCAATTTCCTGCGAATCGCGGGAAAATTGCCCAGGAACTCGAGCGCCTGATTGACGGTCAAATCGAGCACGTCGGCGATGCTTCTGCCTTTGTACAGGACTTCCAGCGTCTCCCGGTTATATCTCTTGCCGTGACAAACCTCGCACGTAACAAACGCATCCGGCAGGAAGTGCATCTCGATTCTGATAATCCCGTCGCCATGACAGGCCTCGCACCGGCCGCCCTCGGCGTTGAAAGAAAATCTGCCGGGCCCGAAGCCGCGCACGCGAGCTTCCGGTAATTGGGCGAATAGATCACGGATGTTCGGGAAAAGAGCGGTGTAGGTCGCCGGATTGGAGCGCGGCGTGCGGCCGATCGGGCTCTGGTCGATACTGACGACATTATCGAAGTGCTCGGCGCCGATCAGTTCATCGTATAGACCGGCGCTCGCCTTGGCGCCTTGAAGCCGCTGATCCATCGCTTTGTAGAGCGTGTCGAGGACGAGGCTGCTTTTCCCCGACCCGGAAACCCCGGTGACGCAACTGAATGCGCCGATGGGAAATTCCACGGTGACGGCTTTGAGGTTGTTTTGTCTGGCGCCTTTGATGATAAGCGACTGGCCGCTGCCTTTGCGGCGGCGCGCCGGGACAGGAATCTCCAGCCGCCCGGAAAGATAGCCGCCGGTGAGCGAGGTTTCACTTTCCATGACTTGCTGCGGCGTCCCCTGCGCGACGACTTGGCCGCCGTTGACCCCGGCTCCCGGTCCCAGATCGATCAGATGATCGGCGCGCAACATCGCCTCGCGGTCGTGCTCCACGACGAGCACGGTGTTGCCGGAGTCCTTGAGCTTGTCGAGAAGCTCGAGCAGACGCGCGTTGTCGCGCGGATGAAGTCCGACGCTCGGTTCGTCGAGAATGTAGAGCACTCCCACCAGCCTCGAGCCGATCTCGGTCGCGAGCCGAACTCGTTGCGCCTCTCCTCCGGAAAGGGTAGCCGCGGGCCGGTCGAGGCTTATATAATCGAGGCCGACCTGAAGCAAAAAACGCAGGCGGCTCGTGATCTCGGTCACGATTCGTTCGGCGACCGGCCGATCGCGGTCGCTGAACTTTACGCCGGCGAAGAATTCAATCACTTCGCTGATCGGCGCCGAAGTCACATCCGCGATGTTTTTTCCGGCCAGCAGCACGTGCAAGCTTTCTTTCCGCAGTCGTGTTCCCCGGCACGCCGAACAGGGCGCTAGGTCGAGATAATCTTCGATCTCGTCCGATTTTGTTTTTCCGCTGGGGCGCCGGCCGAGCCCTGCGCAATCCGGGCAGGCGCCCTCCGGGCTATTGAACGAGAAAAAGCGCGGCGTCAGGTCGGGAAAAGAAGTGCCGCAATGGACGCAGACCGATTTCTGACTGAAGATCAGCTCCTCGTTAGCCGCGCCGCCGGCCGCGACGTCGACCTTGAGCACTCCTTTGCCGTAGCGGGCAGCGATCTCCAGAGAGTCGGCGAGGCGCTTCTCGACGCCTTCTCTGAGCACCAGCCGGTCGACAATCAGATCGATGCCGCCGTGGACGGCGCCCTTGAGATCGACCTTTTCGCTTAATTCATACACACGGTCGTCAATCTTGACCCGGGCAAAACCCGCCTTGGCCAACGCTGCAAGCTCTTTGCGATATTCGCTTGGTCTCGATACGGGGATAGGCGCTAAAACGTGGAGTTGAGTTTGCGGCGGGAACGCGAGCAGTCGATCAACGATTTGTTGGACCGTCTGCGCCGATATTTCTCTGCCGCAACGGTAGCAATGCGGTTGGCCCACCCGGGCGAAGAGGAGCCTTAGATGGTCGTAAATCTCGGTGATGGTGCCGACCGTGGAGCGTGGATTTTGGCTCGCGCCGCGCTGGTCGATGGCGATCGAAGGTGAAAGTCCCTCGATCGCGTCGACGTCGGGCCGCTCCATCTGCTGGAGAAATTGCCGGGCGTAAGCCGAAAGCGACTCGACGTAGCGGCGCTGCCCTTCGGCATAGAGGGTGTTGAAAGCGAGTGAGGACTTTCCCGAGCCGGATACTCCGGTGATAACCACCAGGCGATCGCGCGGGATTTCAAGGTCGATATTTTTTAGATTGTGCTGGCGCGCCCCTTTGATGAGGATCTTGCCTGGCATCCTAACTGCGCTGCAGCTCCTTGAGCTTGGCTTCGACAATCCGCCGGTATTCGTTCAGCTTCTCCTCGCTCTGCGCCTCGAAGCGGAGCACGAGCGCGGGCTGTGTGTTGGAGGCTCGGATGAGTCCCCAGCCTTCGGGAAACTGGATGCGAACCCCGTCGACGTCGATGATCGGGTAGCGTTGGCGAAAGAATTCCGTGGCGCGCTCGGTGATGGCGAATTTTTTGTCGTCCGGGCAATCGACCCGCAGCTCCGGTGTGGAGACGCTTTTGGGCAAATCGGCGAGCAGCGCCGACAACGGCCGGCCCAAGCGCGCCACCAGCTCGACGAGACGGAGCGAGGCGTAAATCGCGTCGTCGTAACCGAAATAGCGGTCGGCAAAAAACATGTGGCCGCTCATCTCTCCGGCGAGCACCGCCTGGGTCTCTTTCATTTTCGCTTTGAGCAAAGAATGGCCCGCCTTCCACATCACCGGCTTGCCGCCGTTCTTCTCGATCTCGTCAAAAAGTCTCTGCGAGCACTTGACCTCCGAGATGATCGTGGCGCCGGGCGAGCGTTTGAGGATATCGCGCGAGAAAAGAATCAAAAGCTCATCGCCCCAAAGTATCTTGCCTTGTTCGTCCACCGCCCCGATGCGGTCGGCGTCGCCGTCATAGGCGATTCCGAGATCGGCTTTTTCCTCTTTGACCTTGTCGATCAAGAGTTCAAGATTCTCCGGCACGGTCGGATCGGGATGGTGGACCGGAAACGATCCGTCCATCGTGCACGCGATCTCCCAGACTTTACAGCCGAGACGGCGGAAAATCGGCGGCGCCACCGGACCCGCCACCCCGCTGCCGGCATCGACAACGACCTCCAGCGGCCGCGCCAGAGACGGCACGTCGCGAAAAAGATGTTCGTGGTACGGCGGAATGATCGCGTACGATTCGCGCTTCCCGCCGCTATTTTCCTTGAACTCCTTGCGCTCCATGCGCGCGCGCAAGTCTTGAATCTGCGCGCCGTAGAGAGTCGTTTTCCCTGCGCAAACTTTGAACCCGTTGTACTCGGAAGGGTTGTGGCTCGCGGTCACCATGATTCCGCCGGCCAGATCGAGATGAAATAGAGAAAAGTAAAGCAGCGGCGTCGGGCAGACGGCGACGTCGTACACGTGCAAACCCGCGGACATCAATCCGTTGATCACTGCCTCGGCGTAGGGGTCGGACGTCGCCCGGCAGTCCCGTCCGACCGCGACGCGCCGCCCGCCTTTTTGGTAGAGAGCGCTGCCATGAACCTGGCCCAGCAGATAGGCGAAGTCCGCGTCGAAATCCTTTTCCGCCAGCCCGCGTATGTCGTACTCTCGAAAGATCGCCGGATTCATGATTTCCTCCGCTGCTTTTTGCTGCACGCCAGGTGCGCCGCCAATAGGATCGCCTCTTTCATGCTGGTCTCATCCGCTTTACCCTTGCCGGCGATATCGTACGCGGTGCCGTGATCCACGGAGGTCCTGACGAACGGGAGACCCAAAGTCACCGCCACCCCGCCGATAAAATGGAGCAGCTTGAGCGGGATCAGCCCCTGATCGTGATACATGCAGATCACCGCGTCATAGTCGCCCGCGGCCGCCTGATAAAACAAGCTGTCGGCGGCGAGCGGCCCGATGGCCCGGATGCCGCGCCGCCGGGCGGCGCGCACCGCCGGAAGAATGACGGTCCTTTCTTCATGACCAAAGATCTCTTCTTCGCCGGCGTGCGGATTCAACGCCGCCACCGCGAGCCGCGGCCGGGAGCAAGCGAAATAATTTCGCAGTCCCCGATGTGCCAACTCCAGCGTGACGCGAATTTTTCTGCGCGTCAACTCGCGCGCGACCCGCATTAAAGGCAGATGCACGGTGGCGAGCACAACTTTCAGTTTGCTCCCCAACAACATCATGCGGCACTCGGGCACGCCGGCAAGCTCGGCCAGAAGCTCGGTATGGCCGGGATAACGATGGCCGGCCATCTGAAGGACTTTCTTGTTGAGGGGCGCCGTCGCCATGGCGTCGACCGCCCCGGTTAGCGCCAGCCGCGCGGCTTCTGTGACGTAGCGATACACGGCATCGCCGCACGCCCGCGAGGGACGGCCGGGTTTGCATTGGGCCGCAGCCAGCGAAGACAACGAGTAGACGACGATTTCACCGCCGGAGGGCCAACGCCGTTCCGGTTCCCATGGCGCCAATTTCTGCCGCGAACGAATTTTTTTCGCCGTCCGCTCAAGAACACCTGAGTCGCCCAGCACCAATGGCCGGCAGGCGCGCCGCACCGCCGGGTGAGCCAAGGCCTTGAGAACGACTTCCGGACCGATTCCGGCCGGATCCCCCATGGTGACAGCCACAATGGGTTTGGCCATTTCAGTTCTCGGATGTTGGGTGAATTATGTCGAAGCTATGCGTTGGGTTAAACGGCGGGACCCGATCGCTCACTTTGAGAAGGGATTCAAACGTTGCCAGAAGCTCTTCGACTCCTTGGGCTTTTCAGCGGCGCTGTTGGGGTTTTCAACCGGCGCCAAAATCTCATCTACAGTATCCGCGCTGTCAGCCGACTCGGTCCTAAAAAGCGGCGTGCCGAACAAGCTGATCACCTCCTGCCCGGCTAGCGGACCAGTATTTCCCGCCTCATCCACGTCGTCTATGGAAGTTGTCTTGAACGGATTTAGAGACGCCCAAAAGCCGGTCGGCTCGCTCCGGTTCCGCCTGACACCGGAGGCGACCAGAGAATCCATCGTGCCCTCTTGCCTGTCTTCGGCACGAAACACGACCCCGGGAAGCTTGACGTCCACTTTGTGTTTCCTGCGTAGGTCCCCTTTCAGCCATTTTTGATAGCGCTCCTCCATGGCTTTGACCGAAAGCTCTCCTCTAATTTTTTCTTTTACGTCCGCCAGCGGCAGCTGTCTCCCCCCCTCGCGCCCTTCCAACTTGATCAGATGAATAGCGCCGGCAGTGCGAATCGGTTGGCTCACTTCACCTACAGAGAGGTTCGTAAAGGCGAGGTCGCTGATTTCTTTCAGCAGGCTGCCGCGCGAAATCCAGCCGAGATCCCCGCCTTCCGTGGCGCCGGCCCCTTCGGAATAGGTCTCGGCGAGCTTGCCAAAATCTTCTCCCGCCAAGACGCGGCGCCGTATCTCGGCCGCCTTTTCCATCGCCGTCTTACCGCCGTCGGGGGATTCTTGAGAAACGTTCAGCAGAATGTGGCGCAGCTTGACTCTTTCCTCGGAGACGTATTTTTTTTGATTCAGGCTGTAATAACGCTCCACGTCTTCGGGCGTGATGTTGATCTTTTTCCGTACCTGATTATCGAGGATGTCGGACTTTTCGATTTCGCCCCGAACCGAGGCGCGATACTTTTCGTACGTGACGCCTTCCCGCTTAAGGGCCTCTCTCAGTTCCTCATCGTTGACCTGGTTCCTCTGCTTGATTTGGGCGATGTAGTTGTCGATGTCCTCTTCGCTCACTTTGATCCCCGCCTGCTTGACCTCGGCCGCCATGAGCTTATCCGTGATGAAATGTTCGAGCACCTCCTGGTCTTCTTTGCCGAGGTGATTCAGGTCACCGGCGGGAAAGTCACGGCCCATCTGGGTCCGGGCGTATTCCTTGAAATTGGTGAGGGTATAGGGCTCGCCGTCCAAGACGACGATGACCTGTTCGACCACGGTGGCGGTTACGGGAGGAGCTTGAAATGAAATCAGCCAGGCAAGAACAACGAGGGCGTGGTAAAGCTTTCGCCTCTGCATAGGACAATCAACCTTTTTTTATTTTGTGGCTGGAAGTTAGATTAGCTATCATAGCGTCTCGGAAAAGGCAAAACGGCTGGCGCGCGGATTTGCGGGAAAAATCCGCCGGCCGCCGCTACCTCTCTTTATTAGCGTCGCGCCGCGCCAGGTAAAAAATAAGCGCCAAAAGGGCTATCATCACCAGAGGCGGAAGCACTGCCGCCATCAGAGTCTCCTTCCGTTCCAGTCCGTCGCTCGTGTGGAGTCATTGTGCCATCCCCCAAGCGGTACGTCAACATACTTATTGGCCCGAATGTAGACGCGACTCGGAGTCCCTGGTATATCGTCTAACATTCGGGGTTGCGATCGATCATGAAACATTTTTGGCGTCTGGCGCTCGCCGTTCTATGGCTTGCCGCGGTGGGGCCGGCGCCGCAAAACCGCGCTATAGCCCAGGATGAGCAGCACCTGATCGGCCAGTTTCTCGTCGCCGCGCCGGAAATGGGCGACCCGCGCTTTGTGCAGACCGTCATCTACATGATCAGCCACGACCAGAGCGGCGCCATGGGTTTGGTGATCAACCAACCAGTGGCCCAAGGGCCGCTTGCGGACCTGCTGAAAGCGCTCGGCGGCGAGGCCAAGAACGCCAAAGGGACCGTAACGATCCACTATGGCGGCCCCGTCGATTCCGGCAGACTCTTTGTCCTTCACAGTAACGACTATGCGGCCAAAGCTACGATGTTCGTGGGCAACGGCCTGGGAGTCACCTCAGATGCCGATATCCTGGAAGCGATCGCGCGCGGCAAGGGGCCGCGGCAAAAACTGTTCATCTTCGGCTATGCCGGCTGGGGTCCGGGTCAGCTCGAAGGCGAGATCAAGAGCGGCGCGTGGTTCTCGATTTCTGCCGACACGGCGCTGATTTTCGACGGCGACGCGGAAAAGAAATGGGACCGCGCCATGGCGAAACGGAAGGTGAAGACGTGAGCCAAGTCTTTTCCCGCCTATATCCTTCGCTGCCCTAACAGATGCCCTGAAGGAACTGCATCACCTCGGGAATGACTTTCTCCCATTCCTGACTCTTGGGACTGAACGAAATCCGCCCCTCGGGAGCGAGCCGCAAGCCGCCGCCGTCCTTGCCGACGAGCTCGACCAAACGCTCGACCTTGACCGGCGATTCCCGATGAAACAGCAGCGAGACCCGCCCTTCGTTGTAGCTGATCTGCTCGACCAGATAGTCTTTGAGGATGCGGCGGAGATCCATGACGCGGAAAAGATTGTCGACCACCGCCGGAAACGCGCCGTAGCGGTCTCTCATCTCCTCTTTGACCTCTTCCAGCTCGGCGGCATCGCGCAAGCTCGCCAGCCGTTTGTAGAAGAGCAGGCGCTGGCTCGCGTCGGGGACGTAGTCGTCGGGAAAATAGGCGGGGATGCCGAGGCGGATCTCGGGCTCGACTTCCGGTCTGACCGGTTGCCCGCGCAGCTCGTGCACCGCCTTTTCCATCATCTCGGTGTAGAGCTCGAAGCCGACCGCGGCGATCTGCCCCGACTGTTCGCGCCCGAGGAGATTGCCCGCGCCGCGAATCTCCAAATCCTGGAGCGCCAGCTTGAATCCTCCGCCGAGATCGTCGATCTCTTGCAACGCCTTCAAGCGCCTCTCGGCGTCGCGCGTGATGATTTGCTCGCCCGGGATCAAGAGGTAAGCGTAGGCGCGCCGGTGCGAGCGCCCCACACGGCCGCGCAGCTGGTAGAGCTGCGCCAGGCCGAACTTGTCGGCGCGATTGATGATGATGGTATTGGCGTTGGTGAAATCGAGCCCCGACTCGATGATCGCCGAGCACACCAGAACCTGGGCGCGGTTTTCCATAAAATCGAGCATGACTTTTTCCAGCCCGCGCGGGTGCATCTGGCCGTGCGCCAGAGCGACCTTCGCCTCGGGCACCAGCTCGGCAATTTTCTGCGCCATCCGCTCGATCGTTTCGACGCGATTGTGGAGAAAAAAAACTTGACCGCCGCGCTCGATCTCGCGCAGCACGGCGTCGCGGATAACGCCTTCGTCGTAGCGGCAGATAGAGGTGCGGATCGCCAACCGGTCGAGCGGCGGCGTCTCGATGACGCTCAAGTCTCGAATGCCGACCAGCGACATGTGCAAGGTGCGCGGGATCGGCGTGGCGGTGAGGCTCATCACGTCGACCAGGTGGCGGAGTTTTTTGAGCCGTTCCTTCTGGGCGACGCCGAAGCGGTGCTCCTCGTCGATGACGACCAGGCCAAGCTCTCGGAAGGCAACGTCCTTCTGCAGCAGCCGGTGCGTGCCGATCACGATATCGACCCGCCCCTTGTCCAGATCGTGGATCACCTGCTGGCTCTCTTTAGTGGTCTGAAAGCGGCTCAAGGTCTCGATCCGGATCGGATAGTTGCGCAAGCGGCGCCGGAAAGTCTGCAAATGCTGCTGCACGAGGATCGTCGTCGGCGCGAGCACCGCGACTTGCTTGCCGCTCATCACGGCGACGAACGCGGCCCGCAGCGCGACTTCGGTCTTGCCGTAGCCCACGTCGCCGCAGATCAAGCGGTCCATCGGCTTTTTCGCGCCCATGTCTTTGAGCGTCTCCTCGATCGCCTTCTCCTGGTCCGGCGTCTCTTCGAACTCGAACGAGGCTTCGAACTCCCGGTAGAGGTGGTCCGGCGGCGCAAAGGCGTGGCCTTCATGCACCTCGCGCGCGGCGTAAAGCTCGACCAGCTCGTGCGCCATCTCCAGGACCGATTTCCGCGTCTTGGCTTTGACTTTCTCCCAGGCCGTTCCGCCGAGCCTATCGAGCCCCGGTTTATTTTCCTCGCCGCCGATATATTTTTGCACCAGGTTAATGCGATCGACCGGCAAGTAGAGACGGTCTCCCGCGTCATACTCGAGATGGAGAAATTCCCCTTCGGTCCCCGCCACTTTGAGAAATTTAAGGCCGCGGTAGATGCCGATGCCGTGATCCAGATGCACGATGTAGTCATCCTGCTTGAGCTCGCTGAGACTGGTGATGAAACGGCCGGGAGCGCTGGTCCGAGAACCGGCAACCAGCCTCTTTTTGGCGCCGAAGATCTCGTCGGCCGTGACCACGACCAGATGCTCGTTCGGGAGGCGAAAGCCCTGGGTCAGATTTCCTACCAACAACGCGCGACCGGGCCGGTCGCCGGCTTTCATGAGCGGCCGGGAGCCTTGCGCGAGAGAAAAGTGGAGCTCGTAATGGGCCAGTAAATCTTTCAGCCGCGCCGCTTCGCTGCGCGTCGCGGCGACGATAAAAACCCTGTCGTCTTCCCACTCCTTGAGGCGATCCGCGAGCGGCGCGAGCGACGGCTCCTTGGTTTGATGCGCCGCGATCTCCGCGTGCAAATCGGTATTGGCGTAGGATTTGACGGCGAGCGCTTCGCCGGCCGCCGTTGGGCTCGTCGCGACGTCGAGGGACTCGCTCACAACTTGGGGAAAAGAACCGAGCTCTTTCTCCCACTCCTTCGCCCGCAAGTAGAGAGTTTCGACCGGCGGCGCGAAGCGGCTTTGCTCCTTCGCCCGCGCGGCCATTTCCCCGACCAGGTGCTCGAAACGCTCGGCCTCCGCGTTGACATGGGCGGGCTCGTCGATCCACAGCAGTGTCTCGGACGGCAGATAAGAGAGGACGGTCGCCAAGGCGGGGTAAAAATAAGGCACGAAAAATTCCATGCCGGCAAACTGAAGTCCTTCGCGGAACGACTCGACGAGGGAATTTTTTTGTTTGCGGTCGAGCTCCAGGTCGGCGGCGCGCTTGTCGATCGCGCGCGCGATCGCCTCGATGTCGCTCCGTTTGAGAGAGAACTCTTTCATCGGCAGAAGCAACAGCTCCTGAAGCTGTTTTTTCGAGCGCTGCGAGGCGGGATCGAATTCGCGAATCGATTCCAACAGATCGCCGCTGAATTCCAGCCGCATCGGCAGCGGGTACGCGGGCGGAAAGATATCGACGATGCCGCCGCGGACGCTGAAGTCGCCGCGCTCCTCCACCAGCGGAACGTTCTGGAAGCCCCAATTCGTCAAATGTTCGAGCAGCCCTTCGCGCGCGCTTTCCTCGCCGGGCACGAGGTAGCGATAGGAGCGCTTGAACGCTTCCTTCGAAATGATTTTTTGCATCAAGGCAGCCGGCGTCGAGATCAGAATCGGCGCCTGGCCTTCGATCAGCTGGTAGAGGCCTTCGAGCCGCGCCGCGATGCTGTCCGGATGCGGAGAGAGATTTTCGAACGGCAGAATCTCCCAGGAAGGAAATAGATGCAGCCGCTTGTCCAACGGGGAGGTCTGCTCCTCGCCCAAAAAAAAGCTCAGATCGAGAAAGAGCTGCTCGGCCTCGCGCGCCGTCGGCGCGATCACGAGAATCGGCGCGCGCCGCCGTTCCGCGATCAGCGACAGGAGATAGCCCCGCGCGCCGCCTTGCAAACCGTGGAGCCTTTTCTCTCCGCTCCACCGCTCGGTCGCCAGCCATGCGATATTTTCGTTTAGAGTAGACACGGACATGCTAAAAAAACCTGAAGCGGCGCAGAGAAATTTTCGGCACGCCCGGCGCGGCCGTTTGCGGATCGGCTTCGATTTGTTTCGCCCATTGCTCGATCGACTGAATCAAACTCGTCACCTTAATGCCCAGATAGGCCGGCTGGTAGTTCTCCAGCCGAATCAGTGCCTGGCGCGCCATGCGCGCCGGTCCCTTGACCTCGCCGAAGTCGGCGGCCAGCCGCAGCGCCGCTGCCAACTGCACGAGCCCCTCGACGAACGGCTTGTGGCCTTCATCGGCGCGCCGGTAAAAATCCTCCATCGCCTCGTGCGATTCGAAAAAACGGCCGGCGTTGAATAGACGAATACCCTCTCGCAACCGAGCATCCACGACGAAAAACTCCCTTGACCCAATTTAACAAGTTGGACCGAGCGGCTCAAGGAAAGAATGGAGGCGGACCGTCCTGGATTCTCGCGGACGCTTGCAGTATGTTTTCGCTGTGACTCAGCCGGCAGAGAGCGCTTACACGGTCCGCGGTTACTGCGCTTTGTGCACGGCGCATTGCGCCACGATCACGACGGTCGAGAACGGCCGCGTCACGAGGCTCGATCCCGATCCCGACCATCCGCACGGCGGCGTCATGTGCATCAAAGGCAAGGCCGCGCCCGAGCTGCTCTACCATCCCGACCGCCTCGACTATCCGCTCAAGCGCACACGTTCCAAAGGCGATTCCGATCCCGGCTGGCAGAGAGTCGGCTGGGACGAGGCGCTCGACTCGATCGCCGAGAAGCTGCTCGAAATCCGCGCGCGCTACGGCGCGCGCGCCGTGGCCCTGGCGAAGGGAACCAAGAGCGGGACGTCGGTCGACGACGCCGAGCGCTGGCTCGGCCGCTTGCTCTACGGCTTCGGCAGTCCCAACTGGGTCTCGACGACGCACGTCTGCAATTGGCACAGGGACACCGGCTTCAGTTACACGTTCGGCGTGAATCTACCGACGCCGGATCTCGAACACAGCGGCGCGTTTCTCCTCTGGGGCCACAACCCCAGCTCGACATCTCTGATTCTGGCGCATGACATCGTGGCCGCGAGATCGAGAGGCATGAAGCTCGTCGCCGTCGATCCGCGCCGCGTCGGCGTTGCCGGACAGGCCGATATTCTTCTCCAAGTTCGCCCCGGCGCCGACGGCGCGCTGGCGCTCGCCTTGATTCACGCTCTGTTGGAGGAGGGTTGGTACGATGGCGATTTTGTCCGGCGGTGGACCAACGGGACTTTCTTGTTGCGCTGCGACACTGGCGCGATTTTGACCGAAGCGGATCTAGCGTCGACGGGCGAGCGCGGCTGCTACGTCATGTGGGACGAGAGTCGCGAACGACCGGTTCTCTATGACCCCGCTTTGGGATCGTCGGAAACGGAGCGCTTCCGCCCGCTGCTCTTCGGCGCGCGCACCGTGCGCGATAAGAACGGCGCGGAGATCTCGTGCGAGACCGTGCTTCAGTCTCTGGCCCGCGTCGCGGCGCGCTACAGTCCCGAGCGCTCGGCGCCGATCACGCGCGTCCCGGCGGAGAAGGTTTGGCAGACGGCCAATCTGCTCGCGCACAACCGTCCCGTCAGCATGTACATGTGGAACGGCCTCGGCCAGCACACCAACGCGACGCAAACCAGCCGAGCGGTCGCCGCGCTGTATGCTCTGCTGGGCGATATCGACCAGCCGGGCGGAAACGTTGTTTTTCCCAAGCCCAAGTTGAATAGCGTGGACGGCAAGGATTTTTTGTCGGAAAACGTCGCGGCCGAGAGGATCGGGCGGGCGCAGAAACCGCTCGGCCCGCCGGCCAAGCCCGGGAACTGCGCCGCCTACGATCTCTTCGCGGCCATACTTGAAGAGCAGCCCTATCCAATTAAAGCGCTGCTCAATTTCGGCTCGAACACGGTGATGTCCACCGGCGACTCGCGCCGGGCCCGCGACGCTTTCCGCGCTTTGGAGTTTTCCGTGGCGACGGAGCTCTTCATGACCCCGACCGCGGCGCTTTGCGATTATGTTTTGCCGGCCGCGTCTTTTCTCGAAATGAGCAACCTCTCGAACGGCTTCGAGCACCGGCGCGAAGGCAAACTGCATCTCCAATACCGGCCGGCCGTTGTGTCCCCGCTCGCCGAGCGCCGCTCCGATACCTGGATCGTCTTCGAGCTGGCCCGACGCCTCGGCCTCGGCGACCGTTTCTGGAACGGCGACATCGAAGCCGGTTATGCCTATGAGCTAGCGCCGAGCGGGATTTCGCTCGACCAATTGAAGAGTTCTCCGGGCGGAATCACGACGGCGATTCCGCCTCGCTATCGAAAACACGCCGAGATCTACGAACGGGGAAAATTCCGCGGCTTTGCCACGACCTCACGCAAGGTCGAGCTTTACTCGCACCGCTTCGCGGCTTACGGCTATTCGCCGTTGCCCGACTATCGGGAGCCGGCGATGAGTCCCGTGACCCGGCCGGATGTCGCTAAAGATTTTCCGTTGATCCTGACCAACGCCAAGTTCACGACTTTCATTCACAGCCAGCAGCGCGCGCTCTCGACGTTGCGGAAGTCGGCGCCGGAGCCGATCGCCGAGCTCCATCCGGAAACCGCCGCGGCTTACGGCGTCAAGAACAAAGAGTGGATGATCGTGGAGAGTCCGAGAGGCGCGATTCGCGTGCGCGCACAAGTGACGAACAGAATCATTCCCGGCGTCGTTTGCTGTCAACACGGGTGGTGGCAGGAGTGCCGGGCGCTCGATCGGCCGGGCTACGATCCGTACGCCGATGACGGAGCGAATCCGAGCGTGCTCGTCGGCACCGATTTGGCCGATCCGATCAGCGGCTCGCTGCCGCACCGCTCTTATTTATGCCGGGTGCGGCCCGGCTAAATCCAAGAAGGCGGTACGCCGACAAAAACTTCTAATCACTGCTTAAGGTCCACTGCATTCTGTCCCTCCCACAGCCGCTGGTCGTAGCTCACTACCCAGCGCGCGGTGACCAACCAAATACATAGGTCCGACAGCAGCAGGACGAAAGTGGAAAGCGCAAACGAGACGAGATAGCTGCCGCTGAGGTCATAAAAATATCCGCCGAGCCACGAACCCAGCGCCCCACCGACGCCGACGCTGACCACAGAATAACCGAAGATCGCGCCGAAGCCCTTACCGGAAAAAATATCAGCGGAGAGCGCGGAGAAAATCACCGCGCGAGAGCCGAACCCTATGCCGAAAAAAATCACGTAGACGTAGAGCAGCCAGGGCCGCGACGTGTCGGCCGCGATCATGAGCGCGGCGACGCCGACGAGCGTGGTGAGAATGTTGAGCGTGTAGGCGCCCTGTTTGGAAACGAGATCGGCGACATAGCCGAACACGACGCGGCCGGCGGTGCTGGCCATGCCGACGAGCCCGAAAACGGTCGCGGCGTAGAGACGGCTGTAACCGATGTCGACGACGTGCGCCACTTGATGCGTCACGATGACGGTCGTCCCGCCCGCGGCGAAAACCCGGGCGAAAAAAATCAGCCAGAACTGACCGCTTTTTAACGCCAGCTTCGCGGTCCAGCGATTGCCCGCCTTGTTTTCTTCCCCCTGCTTCTCCGCATAGGGGCCGGGTTGGTAAAAAATCAAAACCATGGGGAGCAAACCAATCACGATCACCAGGACGAGAGTTTGCAGCGCGCGCTCCCAACCCCAGGACGAGATCAACCACTCGGTGAGCGGCGCTAACAGAAGAATGCCGACGCCGGCGCCGGCATAGACCACGCCCAACGCCGAAGCTCGCTTGGTCGTAAACCACTCGGAGATGAGGACGACGTGAGGCACCATCCCCATGAAGCTGAGTCCCAGGGCCGAGACCAGGCCGAAGTAGAGATAAAACTCCCACAAACTGTGGATCCGGCTGCTGAGCAGCAGACCCGATGCCAATAGCAGACAGCCCGCGCCGACGATTTTTTTGGGGCCGAAACGATCGAGAAGATGACCGACTATCGGCGAGATGACGGCGTCCACGATCAAGACAACCGAAAAAGCTCCGGCGGTGACCGCCCTGCTCCAACCGAAAGCGTCCAGCAGAGCGACATAGAAGACACCGAAAGATGAGTGGAGGCCCCGGCCGAAGCCAAGCGTCACAAAAACCAGGGCGGCGATGGCCCAGGGGCGGGAGAGAGAGCGCATCTTTTAAGGAGAAAGAAATATCAGGAATCGCCGGATGGGGAAACAAAAAAAAGGAGGCGCCTGACCCGTCAGACACCTCCTTCTCAACTGACGCTAAGCCGTATTACTTCGTCGGCTTGCTTTCCATCGGCTTGTCGGACGACTTGGTCGAGGTCGACTTGGTCGCCGTGCTTACCTTGGCCTTGGACAGAGATTTCAACGTGAGCTTGCCGTCCTTCTCGGTGTAGGCAACCTTCACCATGTCTCCTACCTTGACTTTTCCGAGCGCTTCCTTCGCATCTTCGCTCTCGGCGGTGAGACTGAGCTCTTTGTCCTTGGTCTTTACTTTTGCCATGCCCGCTTTGGCGTCAGCCGCAGTCAGCTCGCCGGTCGCGCGCATCGTCTTTGCTGCCGCGGCTTTCTTCTCCGTCTTTGTTGGAGCGGCAGACTTCGTCCCCGTAGAACCCGTAGCCCCGGTCCCCTGAGCCACGGCGGCTCCGGCGAAAGCGAGGGTTATGAGAGAGACGAGAAATAACCTGATAGCGTTCTTCATGGGTTTCACCTCCTTTTGTAGGGTTTAGACGCCTCCGTTTTCGATTCATTCAACCGCAACCGGCCTCACGACGGAGGCGCGACCTTGTAAGCCAGCGCCGGCCTGTGGATTTGTATGTAACTAAGGGCTAAATAATATGTTGTCAAGGGGTTCTCATGGCCGCCGGGTTGCGCCACATCTCACTCAAAACGGTTGATCTCAAAGAGACCGAGCGCTTTTATATCAAAGTTCTGGGTCTAAAGGTAGCTTTTCGCTTTCCGAAAAACGTGTTTCTTTGCTCGTCGAACGGCAATGATATGGTGCACTTCATGTCGAGCGGGAAAAAAATCGGCGCCGTTCAAGGACTGGATCACTTCGGGTTCAAAGTCGCGCCGCCCAAGCTAAAGAAGCTGGAGAAGAAGCTGCAAGAAAACGCGGTCAAGATCGAGGGCCGAAGGGGCAGAGACAGCATCTATTTTCGCGACCCCAACGGCTACCTCGTCGAGTTCTATTGCGATTGACGGCGCACAAGTCCGCGGCAAGCGCCCTCCCGGGCCGGCGCTATGCAAAGAGTTTTAGCTGTTCCTTGGCCCGGCGGAAGTGCTCGGTGCTCAGGTCGGGCGATCGCTCGTGAATCCCGGCTTTCTTGCAGGCTAGACGAAACAGCTCGCCCATCTGCTCGGCAAAAATTCCCTGCCCTCTCATCCGGCTGTTGAATTGCGGGTCATTTAAGTTGCCGCCGCGAATCGCGCGGATGCGGTTCAGCACCTTGTTTTTTTTATCCGGATAGTTGCGCTCCAGCCAGTCTTCAAAAAGATCCTTCACCGCGTGCGGCAGACGCAGCGCGACGTAGCCGGCAAAGCGCGCGCCCGCTTTTGCTGCCGCGCAGGCGATCGCCGGCGCCTCCGAGTCGGTGAGCGCGGGAATCATCGGCGCTTGAAGATAGCCGACGGGGATGCCGGCCCGAGCGAGAGCGGCGATCGTCGCCAGCCGCCTGGCCGGGCGCGAGGCGCGCGGCTCCATCAATCCGGACAGCCTCTCGTCGAGCGTGGTCAGAGAAATAAACACCGCGGCGCAGGCGTCGCGCGCCAGCTCCGCCAGGATATCGATATCGCGGGTGACCAAATAATTCTTCGTCACGATCATCACCGGGTTGCGAAACTCGAGCAACACTTCCAGACATTGGCGCGTGAGCTCGAGTTTTTTCTCCGCCGGCTGATAACAGTCGGTCACTCCGCTCATGGCCAAAACTCGCGGTTGCCACTTGGGGTTTGCTAATTCCCTGCGCAACAGCTTCGGCGCCTCCGCCTTGACCATGATCTTGGTCTCGAAGTCCAATCCCGCCGAGAAGCCAAGGTACTCATGCGTCGGCCGCGCGTAGCAATAGATGCAGCCGTGCTCGCAGCCGCGGTAAGGATTGACGCTGGCGTCGAAGCCGACGTCGGGGCTGTAGTTGTAGGCGATGATCGATTTCGAAGCGTCCGGGAGAAAGGTGGTCGCGGGCGAGGAAGTCTCGTCGGCGTCGGGTTCGGGAACCCGTTCGATCGTCTCGAAGCGATTTTTCGGATTGTTGGCCGAGCCGCGGCCGCGCAGCGGAGACGGCGTCTTCATGAAATTTTATCCCGCCGCCGGCGGCGTTTCTTGAGCAGGCGCCGGCTGAGCGGGAGCCGCCGCTGGCGCGGCCGGCGCTGGCTCGGCCGCCTTTGCGGCCTGTGTGGTTTTTGCTTCGTGCGCCAGATGACGCGTGAGCCGTTTCAGCCGCTTGATTTTTCTTTGCACCCTTTGAAGTTTTTTCGGATCGCGGGAGGAAGTTAAAATCTCGGCCTTCTGTTTTTTCAACTCACGGATGTCGTGTTTGATCGAATGGATCGCGTTGACGTCTTTGTGCGACTCGTCATAAGCGATACCCTTGGCCTTGGCGATCGCCTTGATCAACTCCTCCTTCTCCATTCCCCCGACGCCCTGCAGGTCGGTTTCAGCCTTCGCGAAGTCGCGCAGCTTCGGAATCGTCAATCGCCTAAGCTCTTTTATGTCCATTCCCTGGTTCCTCCCTTTGACAACTTCTGCTAACATATTTTTCCGGAAAACCAAAATGGCCACGCAACCCAAAGCGGATTCCGAAGTCGCTCCGACTCGAGAGCGGGTGAAACAGATCATCGAGCGTCTCGACAAGGCCCATCCCGACGCCAAGCTCGCGCTCGACTTCACCAACCCGCTGGAGCTGCTGGTTTCCCTGATCCTGGCGGCGCAATCGCACGACAGCCTCGTGAACCAGATCACGCCCGCGCTTTTCGCCAAGTATCGCACGGCGAAAGACTACGCCGAAGCGCCGTTGGAGCAGCTCGGCGAAG
>DASXRG010000259.1:0-20904 GCA_036506735.1 Binatia bacterium
CGGCGCGCTGGGTCGCATGACGAACGTCGTCGAGAGCCAGCGGCCTTTTTCTCCCGAAGTCGTCACCCGGAGCGCCGAGGCGCTGGCGCAGGCCTATGACCCGGAAAACGGCGGTTTCGGCCACGCGCCGAAGTTTCCCAACGCGGGAGTCTTCGAACTGTTTCTGCGCGCCTATCGGAATTCTAAGAGCCAGCGCTTTCTCGCAATGATCGAATATACCCTGACCAAAATGGCCGAAGGCGGCATCTACGACCATTTGGGCGGCGGCTTCCACCGCTATTCGGTGGACGAAAAATGGCTCGTGCCTCATTTCGAGAAGATGCTCTACGACAACGCTCAGCTCCTGCGTATCTACGCGCAGGTGTTCTCCATCACGCGCGCGCCGCTCTTCAAGAATGTGGTCGCGGAGACGCTGGCTTACTTGGCGCGCGAGATGCTGCATTCCGAGGGCGGCTTTTATTCCACTCAGGACGCCGACAGCGAAGGCGAGGAAGGAAAGTTTTTCGTTTGGGCTCATGACGAGGTGATGCGGATCGTCGGCGCGGAGGCCGGCGAGATTTTCTGTCGCGTCTATGACGACAGTGAGTCCGGCAACTTCGAGGGCAAGAACATTCTTCATCCGATCCTGACGTTGGAACAGGCGGCGCGATTTTTCCGCAAAGACCTAAGCGAGATCGAGCGGGTGATCGCGGAGGCCAAGAGGAAACTGTTTCAGGAACGGGAAAAAAGAGTGAAGCCGTTCCGCGACGAGAAGATCCTCGCCTCATGGAACGGGCTCATGCTTTCGGGCCTGGCGGAAGCGAGTAAAATCCTGGAAGATCGAGCGCCGCTTGAGGCTGCGAGAAAAACCGTGGACTTTATCTATGGCTGCATGTTCCACGAGGGCTTGTTGCTGCATTCTTACAAAGACGGCAAAGCAAAGTTTCCCGGCTACCTCGATGACTACGCTTTTCTAGGAGCGGGTCTCCTCGACCTCTACGAGGTCACCCTGGAACGATCAGACCTCGAACGGTCCATCGAGCTCGCAGAAATAATGATCCGCGAGTTCTGGGATGACGTCGACGGCGCTTTCTTCTATACCGGAAAATCGCATGAGGCGCTGATTAGCCGCACCAAGCCGGCGTTCGACGGCTCGGTTCCGTCGGGAAACGCCGTCGCAACCCAGCTACTCCTCAGGCTCTCTCACTACACGGGACGAGAAGACTATTTGAAAAGAGCGGAAAAAACTCTGCGCATCTACTACGACGCTATGGAGCAGCAGGCGTTCGGCTTTGCTCACATGTTATCAGCGTTGGATTTTTATCTAGAAACGCCGAAGGAGATTGTGCTCGTCGGGGATAGAAATGATCCGAACTCGCAGGGGCTCTTAAATCAAATCCGGGCTCTGTATCTGCCCAATTATACCATCCAGCTTGTTGAGCCCGGAAACCCGCCTCAGGAAGTTTCACCGTTGCTCCGAGGAAAAGGGCAAATCGGCGGAAAACCCACCGTCTATGTTTGCCGTAACTTCACCTGCTCCCCGCCTGTAACGGAGCGGGAAGAGCTTAAGAAATTGTTGGAGGCGTAATCCTCCCTGTGTTTCTAACCGCTTCCGTCTCAATCAGAAAACAGGGTCGCTATACCTATTGACACCCGAATGGTCCTATTATAGGCGAGGCTAGTGCACGTTAGCTAGCGCGGCCTGCTTAATCATGGCTCAAAGGTTAGCGCGATGGAGGGGTCTACGATGAAAGCCCGATTCTTGACTGCTTTGGCGTTTGCGTTCCCGGTCGCGCTCTCGATGAGCGCTTTCGCTCAGGCGAGTCCCGACCCTAAACTCGTCGAGGGTGCTAAAAAAGAGGGCGAAATCATTTGGTATACCTCCATGACGTTCGATCAAAGTCAGCCGATCGCGGAAGCCTTTCAGAAGAAATATCCTTTTATCAAGCCGACGCTGTTCCGCTCGGGAGGCGGCGCGCTGATGAATAAGGTGCTTACAGAGGCACGGGCGGGGAGATTCGGCTTTGACGTGGTGGGTGGAAGAGGCGAGATGATCCAGGCCTTTAGGGAAAAAAACCTCCTGGCCTCGTACCTGTCACCGGAAACCAAGATGATTGAGCCCGATCTGTACGACAAACAGGGTTACTGGTACGTTCATTACGTTGTCCCTAATGCCCTGGGTTACAATACGAAGCTCGTCAAGACCGAGGAAGTCCCGCGTACCTACGAGGCTCTGCTGGATCCCAAATGGAAGGGCGGAAAGATTTCCATGGACAATGAAGCTTATCTCCTGCTTCAAGGTCTGATTTCAGCCTGGGGCAGAGAGAAGGCCGTCGATTACATGAAGAAACTCGCGGCTCAGGACCCGGTGCTCTCCCGAGGCAACACGGAAAGGGTTACCTTCACGGGCGCCGGGCAGTACCCCCTCGTAATTGCTTACGCCCATACGGTTGAAAGGGAGAAATTCAAGGGAGGCCCCATGGACTGGGTTGCGCTCGAGCCCGCCGTGGTCGAGATCGATCCGCTCATGATCGGTTCGAAGGCTCCCAATCCGAATGCGGCCAGGCTCTTCCTCGATTTTCTTCTTTCAAAAGAAGGACAAGAGATGCTGGTGGGGTTTCAAAGAATCCCCGTTCGTAAGGACGTGGAGCCGAAACCAACCCGCCTCTTTCGCGGTTTTAAACGCGTGGTGGAACGACCGGACGACTACAAATATTTTTCAGAAAACGTGAATCTCTTCCAAGAGATCTTTAAAACACGGTGATCTCGGCGAGACAAAACCCTGTGGAGCGTAGACCCCGGTCTTACATACGAGGAGAGCGAGCTACTGGTTTGCCGCAGCTACCGGGCCAATTCCCGCCGGACCTCCTCTAATAGAGAAAAATCCGTTACGTCTTTGACGGAGAAAACTTTTCCTGCACCGCCGCGTCTCTGACTGAGCTGGTCGAGTGACGCCTGGAGCGCGGCCGGGTCAATACTCCCGTCCAGGGAATAATTCGGCAGCATGGTGTCGTAAGAACGCTCGGCTAATTCACGATCGAGCGAGAGCCATTCCATCGCCGTGGCGACCGCCTCGTCGCGGCGCTCTTTCAGCTGGCGCATGCCTTTCAACAGCGCACGCAGAACCTTCTTCGCCTCGTCCGGCTTCTCTTTGAGCCTGCGCTCCAGCGTCGCGATCCCCACGGCGGGCAATGCCAGCACCTCCGACGAAGAGCCGAGGCTGCGAAAACCCGCGCGCTCGGCCATGAAATTGTTCGGCGCCGTCAGGACAGTCGCATCGATCGCCCCGACGCGGAGCTGCTCCAGCCTTAAACGCGCGTCGCCGACGGAAAGAATCGTCACGTCAGTGTTGGGATTCAGACCGGCTTTATCGAGGATGAGGAGCAGCCTCTGGTGCGATGCCCCGCCAAAGCCACTCACCGCGAGCTTCTTGCCTTTGAGCTCCGCGATCGAGCGGATTTCCGGCCGCACCATGAGAAAGTCGGGATTGTTCTTGGTGATGCCGGCGATCACCTTCGCCGGAAGGCCGCCCATGATTCCGCCCAGTGTCGTCGTCACCGATGTGAGATAGGCCATGTTCCCGGAAGCGAGCGCCGCGGCCAGTATATTCGATCTGGCCTGGACTAATTTCACATCGAGGCCTTCGGTCCGGAAAAACCCCTTCTTGAGGGCGAGATGCGTGGGCAACTCGGTCAAGCTGCGGCTGGGGTACCCGATGATCACTTCTTCGAGCGCGGCCTGACCGGAAAACGCAGTGGGAGAACTAATGGCGAGAGCGAGAAAACATGCGCAAGAAAGTAGGGGTTTCATTTTTCCTTAGGACTGATTTATCGATTGGCCAAGAGCTGAACAATACGGTCGAGATCCGTAGCCGAATAATATTCGATCTCTATTTTTCCCCTGCCGCCCTCTCTCGCCTGCACCAGCCGGACCTTGGTTCCGAGTGAGCGTTGCAACTGTTCCACGAGCGCGCGCAGGTCCGCATCGGCCGTCGCCGCATTTCTTTTTTTTCGTCCAAGCCGGAGACGGGCGACCAGCCTCTCGGTCGCGCGCGCGGAGAGTCCTTTAGCTATCGCTTCGCGCGCTGCGGCGACGATCGATCCGTCGTTGCCGAGTCCGAGCAACGCCCGCGCTTGGCCGGCCGGGAGCTTACCTGCTGCCACCGCTTGTTGCACTTCATTGGGAAGGGCCAACAAGCGCAAAGAATTCGCCACCGCCGGCCGGCTCTTGCCCATTCTCTCGGCGATCTCTTCCTGGCTCAAGCCGAATTCGGCATGCAGCCGTTGATACGCTTGCGCCTCCTCGATCGCATTGAGGTCTTCGCGCTGGATATTTTCGATGAGCGCGAGCTTGAGCAAATCATGATCGGTCGCCTCGCGAACGACCACCGGCACCTCTTTCAAGCCGGCTTGCTGCGCTGCGCGCAGCCGGCGCTCTCCGGCAATCAGCTCGTATTCATTTCCATTGCGCCTGACGATCAGCGGCTGAATGACACCTTGCTCGCGTATCGACGTCGCAAGCTCGGCGATCTTCGCTTCGTTGAACGAGCGACGCGGCTGCAGCGGATTCGGAGCGATCTTTTCGATTTCCACCGAGAAGCCGGTTCGCTCCTCGGCGCGCTCGGCGCCGGGAATGAGGGCGCCGAGCCCCCTACCCAGTCCCTTTTTCTGTATCTGCACGGCCAATCTCCTCCCGATTACGGATTAACTCTTTGGCGAGGTCCAAATAATTTTGCGCTCCCGTGGAATGAATGTCGTAAAGCAGCGCCGGCTTGCCGTGGCTCGGGCTCTCGCTCAAGCGAACGTTGCGATATACGACGGTGTGAAACAGCCGGTCGGGAAAATGCGACCGGATCTCTTCCGCTACTTGATGTGAAAGGCGATTGCGGCTGTCAAACATAGTGAGCAAGATCCCCTCCAGGTGGAGGTCGGGATTGAGTCCCTGTTGCACCAGCTTCACGGTTTCGAGCAGAGAGGTCAGCCCTTCAAGCGCGTAGTACTCGCATTGCAAAGGAACCAGAACGGAGTGCGCTGCAGTAAAAGCGTTGAGCGTCAAGAGCCCGAGGGAAGGCGGACAATCAAGCAGGATATACTCGAATTGTTCATCGACGGACCGCAGCGCATCTCTCAAGCGCCACTCTCTGCGCTCGGCATTGACCAACTCGATCTCAGCGCCGGTCAGGTCCTTGGTGGACGGAGCGACGAAGAGATACGGGAGCTCACTCTGCAACAAGATCTCCGGGAGCGAAGCCTCGCCGATAAGCGCATGATAGAGGCTTCGCTGGAGAGTTGGCCGCTCTATCCCCAGTCCGGTTGTACTGTTCCCCTGAGGATCAACGTCGACTATCAGAGTTTTCTTTTCAGCGATTGCCAGTGAAGCTCCTAAGTTGACCGCAGTGGTGGTCTTTCCCACGCCCCCTTTTTGATTTGCTATCGCGATTATTATAGACATTTATATTAAAAATCAATATGTTATAGATAATTCGGACTTTATCACAACGCGAACAAAAAACAAGAAAGAAATTTGTTTCACGTGGAACAGCCGCATTGCTTGAGGCCAAAGACGATTGGGCCGGTAGCGAAAATCAGGCGAGCTTGCGCTTCTTAACATAGATAGATAGCAGCGAGAGTGCCGCCGGGGTGATTCCTGCAATCCTGGACGCCTGCCCTAATGAACGAGGCCGTACGTGGGACAGTTTCTCTCGAACTTCGCGAGAAAGCCCGGTTACCGTGGAATAGTCGATGTCGAGTGGAAGACGGACCGCCTCGAGATTTTTAAACCGTTTTACTGCGTCGGTCTGCCGCCGAATGTACCCGGAATATTTGATTTCAACCTCGGCTTGAAGGGCAAGATCGACTGGAACCGTTTCCAGGCCGGGGGCAAAAGCATGAAGATCGGCGAACGATATCTCCGGACGGCGCAGCAGATGAGCCAAGGATAACCGGCCGCGCACAGGTGCCGAGCCAAGCGCCATCAACTTGTCGTTTGTTGCATCGCTGGGATTTATGAAAGTGGTTTCCAGAAATTCTAGTTGGCCGCCGATGCTCTTTTTCTTATCCAAGGTTCGCTCGTAAGACTTCCGTTTTGCTAGCCCAATGTCATAGCCTATTTCAGTCAGACGAATATCCGCGTTGTCTTCCCGCAGCAGGAGCCGGTATTCAGCGCGTGATGTAAACATACGATAGGGCTCGCCGTCTGTGCCTTTAGTAACTAAATCATCAATTAATACAGCAATATAAGCTTGATCTCTAGAGAGAATAAGCGGCTCTTCTCCGCGTACGCTCAGCGCCGTATTGATACCCGCCATTATGCCCTGAGCCGCTGCCTCTTCGTACCCGGTCGTCCCGTTGATCTGCCCGGCGTGATAAAGGCCTTTGACCAGCTTAGTTTCGAGCGACGGAAAGAGCTGTGTCGGTTCCGCATAGTCGTACTCTATTGCATAGCCTGGACGCATGATTTCGGCCTTTTCGAGTCCGTCGATCGAGCGGACCATTTCAATCTGAACGTCAAGGGGCAGACTGGTCGACAGGCCGTTTGGGTAGATCTCAACTGTATCCAAACCTTCCGGCTCAAGAAAAATCTGATGGCGTTCCTTGTCGGCGAAGCGGACTACTTTATCTTCGATCGAGGGGCAATAGCGCGGACCACGACTCTTGATTGTCCCGGAATACATAGGCGAACGGTGCAGCGAAGAACGGATGATCTCGTGAGTTCGTTGTTTAGTGTAAGTTATATGGCAAGGCACCTGCTTCTGCGCGATGCATGCGCTCGAAAACGAAAATGGGATCGGAGGATCGTCGCCGTGCTGGACCTGCAATCTCGAGAAGTCGATGGTCCTTGCATCCAAGCGGGGACACGTACCGGTCTTGAGCCGGCCGATTCTAAATCCCAGCTCCGTAAGAGAATTGCTAAGACCCTGAGCCGCAAAGTCTCCCGCACGCCCGGCCGAATAGTTCTTGTCGCCCACATGGATCAGCCCTTTCAGAAACGTTCCGGTAGTCAGAATCACCTTGCGACCGTAAAATACTTCGCCGATTTGAGTCTCGACTCCCTTAACTTCTCCGGCCTCTACGAGAAGCCGTTCCACACTGGCCTGGCGCAGCGTGAGACCGGAATAGTTCTCAAGCACCCGTTTCATTCTCTGACGATAGAGCGCCTTGTCAGCTTGGGCACGCGATGCCCGGACCGCCGGTCCCTTCTTGGTATTGAGCGTGCGGAATTGAATGCCGGTCTCATCAATGGCAAGGCCCATTTCACCGCCGAGGGCATCGATCTCCTTGACCAAATGACCCTTGCCTATGCCGCCAATGGCGGGGTTGCATGACATCTGACCGATGTGGTCGAGGTTCAAAGTCAACATGAGGGTTCTGCAACCCATCTTGGCGGCCGCCAAGGCTGCCTCGATGCCGGCATGTCCCGCACCGACAACGATAACATCATCGATTCGATTTGAGTCTAGCATGACTGTTTCACGTGAAACTTTAGCATATAAAAATATATAAGGTATTATTTTCCAATGCAGAAATTACTAAAAATATGTTCTAAAATATCACCACCTGCAATTGCGCCAACCACTTCCTGCAACCCCTCCCGGGCTTCACCTAATTCAATGGTCACGAGTTCGGAGGACAAGCCATCGTGAAGCACTCGTGCAGATGCGCCGAGGCCGTCGACGGTTCTCTGGAGAGCAGCTTTGTGGCGCGCATTGGTCAGAACTATGCTCGGTTCCGTTGGCTCGGTCAGAAGCAAATCACGCAGGGTTTGCTTCAACTCATCCAGCCCTGCCCCTTCCTTTGCCGAAACCGAAACGATCGGCTTTTCCGCGGCCAGCTCCGCTACCCAGGAAATATCGACCTGCTGCGGTAAATCGTTTTTGTTCACGACGATCAACCCTTTTCTTCCTTTTAGCGCGCGCAAAATCGATTCGTCTTCGGCGGTATGGGGCGAAGCGCCGTCAAGCACGACCAAAACCGCGTCCGCCGCCTCGATCCGCTTCAATGAAAACTCAACGCCGATCTTCTCTATCGGATCGTCGGCCTCGTGGATTCCAGCGGTGTCCCATAGAACCGCCGGCAGCCCGCCCAGGTTGATGCTCTCCTCTACCACATCTCGAGTTGTACCGGGTATGGCTGTGACAATCACCCGCGCTTCGCCCAATAAGGCGTTGAGCAAACTCGATTTTCCCACGTTGGGCCGGCCCGCGATACAAACTTTCGCGCCTTCGCGGAATAATCTACCCCATTCATAGCTTGCGATGATCTCGGTAATCTTATTTTTCAAGCTCTCGATCTTGCCGACCAATTCTTCCCGATGCAGAAGCTCGATATCTTCTTCGGGAAAATCGATCGCCGCTTCCACTTGCGCCAGGATATCGAGAAGTTCCTCACGCAATTCTTTGACCCACCTGGAAAGGCCGCCGTGCATCTGCTCTACGGCTAGTTTCATTCCCTTTTCGGTGCGCGCCTGGGTAAGGTCGAGAATCGCTTCGGCCTGCGTCAAGTCGATCCGGCCATTGAAAAATGCTCTCCGGGTAAATTCTCCCGCGTCGGCCTGCCGCGCGCCCTGGGAGAGAACAAGCTGCAACAGCCTGCGGGTTACCAGCGGACCTCCGTGGCAATGGATCTCAACGACATCCTCTCCCGTATAGCTGCGCGGCTTTCGCATCAGCGCGAGCAGCACTTCGTCCAGGATCTCGTCGCTCTTGGGGTCTCGTATCGCGCCGTGGTGGAGATTGTGGGAGCGCAGCGCGCCGTTTTTACCGGCGGCGCGCGCGAAAATTTTCCCGGCAATTTCCTCCGCGCGCGGACCGCTTATCCGAATGATCGCGACGCCGCCTTGGCCCGGCGGAGTCGCCACAGCCGCTATGGTGTCTTCTTCGTACATGAAAAACCTGCAACATCTTAACAAGTTTTAGGTCGAAGGCAATAACAACTCTCCGCTGACTGAGGATGGCGAACTTCGAATGCAAACTGAAAATGCCCAGCGGCGAAGCGCGCGTGCGAGGTTTAGCCGCGGCGGGGAATTGCAGCCGGCGGCTGATTAAGGAAAACTAGGGTCGGGAGAAGCTAAGCGTTACGCGCCGTAGAGACGTTTTATAAAACCGCTTTCTTCAATCTCCTTCAGGATCGACGGATCGATGAAGTCATTCGGACTCAATCCCTTGGCTTGGGGCCGGCTTTTGGCGAGCTGGTCGATGATGATTTGAATGCCCTCGCGATTCGGGTATGGAACGCTGCGGATCAATTTTTTGGAATATTCATCGTACGCGGACTGCATCAGGGAAATATCGTCGAGCCGGGTGTATTTCTTGAGGGTGCTGAGACTAAGATCCTTGTTGGTCTTAAATAAATAAATTCCTTCGAGATAGGCGCGCATGAAGCGGACGACGATCTCCCGCTGCTCGCGCACGAAGCTCTTGCGGGTGCCGATTCCGTGCAGCGTGTAAGAAACTCCCAGATGGCTCAGATCGTAGAGCAAAGTCGCGCCGGCTCGTTGAGCGAGCGTCGCGAACGGTTCGGAGATCACGGCGGCGTCGATGGCCTTTCCCTGCAGCGCAGCCGCTAACTCCGGCTCGCCGCCGATTTGGAGAATCGCCACGTCGCGGTCCGGCACCAGGCCCCAGCGATCCAAGGCATAGCGAATCGAAAAGTCGCTCGCCCCGCCCAGGCGCGAGATGCCGATCCGCTTGCCGCGGAGGGCGTTTAGCTCGCGCAGCTCCGGCTGCGAGAGGATCTTGAAAGTAAAAGTGTTGAGTGTGGCGGTCAGGCCGACGAAGTCGGCGCCCGCCATGTTGGCATTGATATTCGCCACGCCGCCGCTGGTGAGGAAGCGGATTTCGCCGGCCAAAGCAGATTGTATCGCTCTCGAGCTGACCGGGATATAGAGCAGCTCCGCATTCAAGCCCTGTTTGCGCGGCAGATCGAGCTCCTTCATCAAATAGAGCGGCGTCATTTGAATCGCTATCGAGGTGTAGGCAGCGCGGATTTTCGGCAGCTCCTGGCCGTGCGCCACAGCCGATGGGAAAACCGTCAAAATGAACAGAGCAGCGTGCACGAGCGCCTTCATCTCAGATGATCCCCAACGTTTTTTGCCGCAGAGACATCTCATCCTCGCCCGAAAACGCATACCGATTCACTGCCTTGGGATTGAGCTGAATTCCCAACCCGAGTCCTTGCGGCGCTGTCATGCAGCCGTTGCGGACTTCGATGCGGTCGCGTAGAAGCTCCGTGCGCAGCGGGTTATAGGTGCAATCCAGCTCCATGACGATACTATTTTTGAGCGCGGCCGCGAGATGCAGGCTGGCCGCCAGCGCCACCGCGTCGCCCCAGGTGTGGAACGAGACCGGCAGACCATGAGCGCCGGCTAGCGCGGCGATCCGTTTCACCTCGCTGATCCCTCCGGCTCGAGCGACATCGGGCTGCAAAATGTCTACCGCGCCACGGGCAATGAACGGCTCGAATGCGTAACGCGTGTGCAGGTTCTCGCCCAGCGCGATAGGAACTTTGGACGCCGCCTTGAGCCGAACATGGCTCTCGATGTCTTCGAAAAAAAGCGGCTCCTCGAACCATCCAATACCGGATTGTTCAAGCACGGCTGCCGCGTGGATCGCGGCGTCGAGCTCGTAACCCTGGTTGGCGTCGGTCATGAGAGGAAAATCGTCGCCCACGGCGGCGCGCACGGCGCGTACCCGCTCCATGTCTTGTTGGAGATCAAAACCGAGCTTGATCTTAATGCCTTTGAAGCCTTGCTCAGCGAAGCCGACTGCTCTTTTTACGATATTGGCTGTTTCTTCGGGATAAAGCGCGGTCGCATAAACTTCTATTTTTGTCCGCTGCGCGCCACCCAATAGCTCATAGACCGGGACGTTTTCGGCTTTTCCGCGGATATCCCACAAAGCGACGTCGAGACCGCTCAAGGCCACGACTCCCGCGCCGCGAGAGCCGGCCTGTCTCATCACAGCGCCGAAGTAGGCCTGATCCCAGACCTCTTCAGTTTTGGTCGGGTCCATTCCTAACACCGCCGGCTTGAGGACGTTATCAACGATAAATTCGATCATCGTCCCGTTTCCGGAGCAGGATCCGACGCCGCTGATGCCGGCGTCGGTCCCGACCTCGACGAGTGCAGTCGTGCGTGAAGTTCTGAGCCCGCTGCGGCTTGTCAACCGAGCTTCGGCGGGGATATCGGCCTTCAGCCTTATAGTGCGGACGTCGGTGATCTTCACGACTTTAACGAAAGTATTTGTGGTACTCGTTGTTGTAGCGGTTATAATCCTCGCTCGAGGCCGGATTGAGCACCAGTAGCTTGTGTCCTTGAATCAGATTGGGCGGATCGGGCAGCACGTCTTTGCGCGCCGGAATCCGGCTCAGACCACGCATCAGCTTTTGCCCCTCTTCCGATAGAGCAAAATCGACGAACAGCCTGCCGGCCGCCGGATGGGGCTGTTTGGCGGTCGTCGCCATCACGATCGAATAGACAAAATGCGGCTCGAGCGGCACCCACTCGATCGGCGCCTTGAGCTTTTTGTATTCTTCCACGCTCGTCGGATACTGTGAGACCACCAATGGAAACTCGCCCGCCACCAAGAGCTGCCCGGTGATGGTATTCCCCTCGCGCGCCTGAATATTTTGCTTGCTGAGCGCCTCCATATATTTCTTGCCTTTTTCTTCCCCCATCATCTGCAGCATCGCCACGTACCATTCGGTCTTGTTGAGATCCATGCCCATCTTGCCTTTCCATTTCGGCAGGAGCAGATCCTGGTAGCTCTTCGGCACCTCGTCCGGCTTTACCATTCGAGTGTTATAGGCGATGGTCATCGCGTTTAGATAGACTGCCGTCCAGTACCCTTCTTTATCTTTCAATGTGTCAGAGTACGCGGCGCGCTCGGGTGAAACATATTTTCCCAACAGGCCTCTCTGCAGCAAGGTCGTCACCGGAAAAATACTTGATTGGTAAACGTCGGGAAAAAACTGGCCCGCCTTCACCTCGGTCAGATAGCGAGCCAACAGCTTGTCTTTGCCGGCGCGGAAATATTCGAAGGTTATAAACGGATACTTCTTCTCGAATGCCGCCTTGAACGCGTTCGCATCGGCCGCCGAATAGGCGGCGTAGACGACGACCTTGCTTTCTTTTTTGGCCTCCTCGATGAGCTTGGCGCGGTCGGGCGACGCGGCCTGCGCGAAAATTATATTCGCCGCGAGAGAGAGATAAGAGGCAAACGCCAGAAAAGTCACGAACCGTCGCATAAATCCTCCACGCGCTGCAATCGATCAAAACAGGCGCCAAAATTTTCCCTCGACCGTCTCTCCGTCCACGTGAACATATTCCGCCGAGTCTTCGCTCCTGGTTTTCCCCGTCGCGTCGATCCTCGTCACCGCCGGCTTGGCTTTGCGGGCCGAGAACCTCAGCAAAACCAGAGCTTCCGCGCCGGTGTTCTGGAACCAGTAGTACCAACCCTCCGGCAGCATGATGCCCTGGCCTTTTTTCAGCACGGTCGCTCGTTCATTCTTATCATAAAAAGTCGCTTCGCCATCGAGCACGACGAAGGCGTGATCCTCACCGGGATGAGTATGCAGGGTATTTTTGCGCCCCGGCGTGTAGTAGTTAAGTCCTACGGAGGTCAGGTCGGTGCGTGATAACGGCATATGGCTTCGACCGCCGGTCAAGTGCGGCGTCGATAATTCAAACACGTGTGCGTCCATGTCAATTCCTCCGTTGGCTCAACTCAATAGGTCAGCCGTGATGTAGACGAACCGTATCCCGCTGTCAAGCGCTCAAGCGCGCTTTGCATTGAGCCCCGAAGCTATGATTTTATAGCAAGGTGCGCGAATAGAAAGGAGCCCTGCAATGTCAAAAGTCGGTCTTTGCATCGTCAATCCGGCGCCGCAGATTCAGTCGGGCTATGTGACGGCGGTCGCCAAAAAGTGCGATGAAATGGGACTCGATTCGGTCTGGGACCTCGATCGTATCGTCTACGACAATCTGGAGCCGCTCACCCTTCTGGCCGCGGCGGCCGCGGTCACGTCGAAGATCAGACTCGGCACCTCGGTGCTCCTGGCGGCGCTCCGTCATCCGACGCTACTCGCAAAAATTGTCAGCACTCTGGATTTTCTCTCGTCAGGGCGGATAACTCTGGGCATCGGCTTTGGCAGCCGCGAGAACGATTTTACTTCGGTCGAGATTCCCTATGAACACAGAGGCAGCCGGGCGGAGGAGCTTGTAGGTTTAGTCAAAAGATTGTGGACCGAAGAGAACGTGACCTACAAAGGGAGATTCTACCAGATCGACAACGTTACGATCGGTCCGCCTCCGGTTCAGACGCCCCATCCTCCAATATGGATGGGCGGAAGCGCCGAGACGGCGCTCAAGCGCGCCGCCCGTCTGGCCGACGGCTATATCTGCGGCAGCTCGGCGATTCCGGAATTCCCGCGGGTGTGGGAAAAGATTACCGCGTTCGCCGCCAGCGCCGGTCGCGACCCGGCCAAGATCGCCAAGGCGGGCCTCACGTTCATGGCTATCGACGATGACAAAGCGAAAGCGGTCGCCGCGTGCGAAGCCTATCTCAACCGCTATTATGGGAAAGTCAGGCTCGACGTGGAAAAAACCTTAGTCGTAGGCTCAGCGGAAGCATGCGCCGAGAGGATTCGCGCCGCCTTCGCGAACGGGCTGGAGACTCTTATCGTCGGCGCTGTCATCCCGGATCTCAAGCAGCTCGATCTGCTGGGAGAAAAGATCCTGCCGCAGTTGAACAAACAGTAACCCGTAGCGGTGTGCGAACCGCCTCTACTGCTTCCCCATGCCTTTCGACCATTCGTAGTCCGGGTTGGTGTAAGCCTCGGCCGGCATGATCGACTTCACGCCGCGCTTGGCCAGCTCCTCCTCGAACTTCTTGCGAATGAACGGATCCTCGTTGCTGTATTCGATCTGGTCTTTGGCGCGGTCTTCGATCTTTTCCGCGTGGCCGTGGAACTGCATCGGCGGATGGAGCGCCAGGTAGCGCGCCGGGCCGCCGCCGGCGTTGAAGTGCTGGTGAAACCACTTGTTGGGCGGCACCAGCATGCTGCACTCGTGCCACGGGCAGACGATCTTCTCTTTGCCTTCTTCCCACATGATCGAGTAGCCTTCGCCGGCGGGAATCACGATGGCGCGGCCCGGTCCGTGACGATGGGCCTTTTTATAAGTCAGCGGCGCAAAAACCGACATGTGAGCGGAAACTTCCGAGTTGGGGAATTGGATGTAAACGCTCTTGCCGCCCGCGCCTCTTTTCTCGTTGGCGTCGAGCTTGGTCCAGGCCTTCATGTCGGGGAAAAAATTCCCATACCAGAAAACGCGGAGCCCCAAGGCCTCGTCCGCCTCCAAGGCCTGGACCATCTTGGCCTCGGAGTAATACTCCTCCTGCTCGGCCATGTCGTCCGCCGATGCGCGCGGGTTGTTGAAGAAGAAGTCGGGATCCGGAACCGCGGACAACCCGAGCGGCAGATAACTGTAATGCAGCAGCCGGACCGGCTTGTCGCCCTGCATATTGCTGAACGTGTGGTGCGCGCCGTGCGGAATCAAAAACATGCTGTGCTGCTGCCACTCGAAATTCTTCTTGGCGCTGCTGCCGTCGAACCAAACCGTGGCCAACCCTCGTCCTTCGATCACATAGACCACTTCATCGAGCGAAAACTTAAGCGGCTTGCTCGTTTCGCGGGGAGGAATCTCGCTCAGTCGCGTCGAACTCACGCCCTCCTGCCCCATCAATTGGATAAAAGCCGTCTGCAACTGGCGCTCTTCCCACCAGCCGAGCTTCGCGGTTCTCAAATCGTCGATGAAAAAGCCCGTGATGATCGGAACCCCGGTCGATTCCATCCAGTAATCATAGGTAAATTTCTTGCTCCACATCTGGCGCTGCGGTTTGAATGCGGCTTTGGCCATAGCTTTTCTCCTTAACGATTAGTTCAGCTTCGTGCCGGGGAACATCAACGACTTGACGGTGACCGGGATGACTTCGGTGATTCCCATCGGCTCACCGATGTCGATATAGTCCAAATCGCCGACTTCGATGCCATCGATCGCGATCACCTCGCGGTCGAGCTTGAGCTCTTCCTTAAGAATGCCGCCGAGCGACTTGGCGACGTCGAGATCGAGGGCGAGGTAAAGCGGGCTTTTTGCCTTCTCCGCGCTTTTGCAGATGGCGACCACGCCTTCGGCCACGCCGCGGATCACCTGGTAGTCCAATTGCCCGTCGAGCGACAGGGAAAGCGCGAGGCCGGGCGCCCACGCGGAAAGATCGAACTTCGCCAGTGCTTGTTTCAAGGCGTCGAGCACCGGCCGGCCCGGCTTCAACGAGACCCGGATGACCTTTAATCCGTGCACCGGCAACACCGCCGGGTTCGATATGTAGCTCGTGTTGCCGCTCGCCTGAACGGTGTATTCGCCGGCGCCGATGACTGTCGCGCGGATGCCCTCGATCGACTCGCGCAGGACGTTCTTGTTGGGAAGTTTCGCGAGGTACTCCCGCACGTATTTTCCCAAAATCGGTCCGACGTCGCCGTAGGACGCACGGTCGCGGTCGTAGACGTGCTCCGAGACGCCGCCGGAGAAAACGATCGCGTCGATTTGATCGAAGCCCCGATAGCGGATGAACGGCGGCGTCATCATGAGCTGTTTGGCCAGCGCCGAGGCGGGCTCGCGTTCGATCAGCTCAAAAAGAACTTGCGCCATCAACGTGGCGAACTCCTCTTTTTGGTTCTTGGTTATTTTCCTGCCCAGCTCGACGGTATGGCCGAGCTTTTCCATCAGAAGTTTGCCGGCGTCTTCGATGCGCGTCACCACGTCGCTTTCGTCGAAAGCGATCAGGCGCGCGCCGATGTTGATCGACGCGGTCTGCGTGACGGTCCCGTTTTCGACCAGAGAAAATTTCGTGGTGCCGCCGCCCATATCGACGTTGAGCACCGTTTTGTGCTCGGACTTCGACAGGTCGACGGCGCCGCAGCCGTAGGCCGCGAGCAGCGCCTCGTGATTGTGGCCGGCGGCCGCGCAGATAAATTTCCCAGAATACTTGGCGAAGTACTCGACGATCGGCTGGGCGTTTTCCTTCTTGAGCGCTTCGCCGGTGATGATGACCGCCCCGGTATCGATCTCTTCGGGCTTGAGGCCGGCTTTCTTATAGGCGTCCTCGATAAACCGTTTGACCTTTTCGATGTCGATCGACGTTCCGGACAAATACGGCGTCAGCATGATGTTCGAGCGGAACAATACTTTTCTTTCCGTGACTCTGAATTTTCCCGAGAGCGACGCGCCTTCGCGTCTCAAGGTCAACTGAGAAAAAACCAGGTGGGAGGTCGACGAGCCGATGTCGATGCCCACGCTTTTGAGCGTGAACATCTCGAGCCCTTCGATGTCTTCGACAATAGCGTCCGGCGGGACTTCAAAATGTTCGTGGTCTTCGTCGAGATCGTGCATCTTTTATTGGGACGGTTACGGGTTGATTCTCTATGGGCTAGCTCACGGTTAAACGCCGGGCTCTTTTCGAGTAACGAGTAACCAGTCAACTATCGACCCCTACTGCTTGCCCATCGCCTTGGACCATTCAAAGTCTTTGTTCCGGTAAGCTTCGTCGGGCATCAGCGATTTGAGTCCGCGCTTGGCCAGCTCCTCCTCGAACTTTTTGCGGACAAAAGGATCCTCGTCGGGATATTCGATCTGATCCTTGGCCCGGTCCTCGACCTTCTCCGCGTGGCCGTAGAACTGCATCGGGGAGTGCAGGGCCAGATAGCGCGCCGGCGTTCCGCCGGCGTTGAAGTGCTGGTGAAACCACTTATTCGGCGGGACGAACATGCTGCACTCATGCCATGGAACAACGACTTTCTCTTTCCCTTCTTCCCACATGATCGAGTAACCCTCGCCGGCGGGAATCACGATGACCCGTCCAGGGCCGTGACGATGCGCCTTCTTGTAAGTGCGCGAGGCGAAGACCGACATGTGCGCGAACACTTCGCAGTTGGGAAAAAGAATGTAGACGCTCTGCCCTCCGGCGCCTCGCTTCTCGTTGGCGTCGAGCTTTTCCCAGGCCTTCATGTCGGGAAAAAAATTTCCGTACCAGTAGACGCGTCTTCCTTTCGGGTCGGCTCCTGCTGGAACGTTCACCATTTTGGCCTCGGAGTAATAGCCCTCATGCTCGGCCAGCTCGTCGGGATTCTGATAAGCGCTGTTGAAAAAAAACTCGGGATCCGGCACCGCCGAAAGCGCCAGAGGCAGGTAGCTGTAATGCAGCAGTCGCACCGGCTTGTCGCCCTGCATGTTGCTGAACTGATGGTGGCAGCCGTGCGGAATCAAGAACATGCTGTGCTGTTGCCACTCGAAGCTTTTTTTCGCGCTGTGGTCGTACCAGATATTGGTCAGCCCCCGTCCGGAGACCACATAAACGACTTCGTCGAGGGCGAACTTGAGCGACGGCAGCGTTTGGCCGGGAGGAATCTCTGTGACCCGGGCGGCGCTGACGCCCTCCTGGCCGGCAAGCTGGATAAAGGCGCTCATGCATTTGCGCTCTTCCCACCAGCCGAGCTCCAGCGTTCGTAAGTCCCGAACGTAAAATCCGCGGTGGATCGGAACTCCGGTGAACTCCATCCAGTAATCGTAGGTGAAGAGCTTGCTCCACATCTGGCGCTGAGGCTTAAAGGCAGCCTTGCTCATAGAATAATCCTCTGGCCCATTCTACCCTCTTGCCTCCTTGCTTGCCACCTGCAGGCGCGCCGCGGCCCGAAACAGCGCGGCTTCCGCGATCTTGAACTCCCGGTCTTCGGGATTCAGCCCGGCCATTTTTCTCTCCGCCTGCTCCTTCGCCCGGCGCGCGCGCTCGACGTCGATCTCATCGGCGAATTCTGCCGCGTCGGCGAGAACCGTCATGACGTTGTTCAGCACCTCGGCATAGCCGCCGCCGATGGCGAGCCGAGTCAGTTGGCCGCCCTGCTTGTAACTCAGCTCTCCCGGCGCCAAAAGAGTCAGAAAAGCGATATGGTTGGGCAGTACGCCGAACTGCCCCAGGACCCCCGGCGCCGTGACCTCGTCCACCTCCTCGTCCAGCAGCAGGCGCGTGGGAGTGACCAGTTTAAGTCTGATTTTGTCAGCCATGGTTAAAATAATTTTGAATTCTTAATTTTGAATTTTGATTTCAATTCAAAATTCAACATTCAACATTTGCTAAGAAGCGGCGAGCTTCTTAGCTTTCTCCACTGCCTGCTCGATCGTGCCGACCATATAGAACGCCTGCTCCGGGATATCGTCGTGCTTGCCGTCTACGACTTCTTTAAACCCGCGGATGGTATCCTTCAATTCGACGTACGCGCCCGGGGTGCCGGTGAATTGCTCGGCGACGTGGAATGGCTGCGACAGAAAGCGTTGGATCTTGCGCGCGCGTGCCACTGTGAGCTTGTCGTCCTCGGAAAGCTCGTCCATGCCCAAGATCGCAATAATATCCTGCAGATCTTTGTAGCGCTGCAGGATCACCTGGACCTGGCGCGCGACGTCATAATGCTCCGCGCCGACGACATGGGGGTCGAGAATGCGCGATGTCGAATCCAGCGGATCAACTGCGGGATAAATGCCCAGCTCGGCGATCTGGCGCGACAGAACCGTGGTCGCGTCAAGATGGGCGAAGGTCGTCGCCGGCGCGGGATCGGTCAGGTCGTCGGCCGGGACGTAAATCGCCTGCACTGACGTAATGGACCCTTTGTGCGTCGAGGTGATCCGTTCTTGCAATTCGCCCAGATCGGTCGCCAGGGTCGGCTGGTAGCCGACCGCCGAAGGCATGCGGCCAAGCAAGGTCGAGACCTCCGAGTTTGCCTGGGTGAAACGGAAAATGTTGTCGAGGAAGAGCAGCACGTCGCGCCCTTCATCGTCGCGGAAATACTCCGCCTGCGTGAGCGCGGTGAGCGCGACGCGGGCACGGGCGCCGGGCGGCTCGTTCATCTGGCCGTAGACCAGCGAGGCCTTATTGATGACGCCCGATTCTTTCATTTCGAGCCAGAGATCATTGCCTTCGCGGGTGCGCTCGCCAACGCCGCCGAAGACCGAGTAACCGCCGTGCTTCATCGCGACGTTGTTGATCAGCTCCATGAGAATGACCGTCTTGCCGACCCCCGCGCCGCCGAAGAGTCCGATCTTTCCGCCGCGGGCGTACGGCGCCAGGAGATCGACGACTTTGATGCCGGTCTCGAAGGCCTGGACTTTGGTTTCCTGGTCGACGAATTCCGGCGTCGGCCGATGAATCGGGTAAAATTTCTTGGCGTTGATCGGCGGCCCTTCGTCCACCGGTTCGCCGATGACGTTGAGCACGCGCCCGAGGGTTTCCGCGCCCACCGGGACCGTGATGCCGGCGCCGGTGTCCATGACTTCAAAACCGCGCACCAGTCCTTCGGTCGTATCCATCGCGACGCAGCGGACGGTGTTCTCGCCTAGATGCTGCGCCACTTCGAGAACCAGATTCCCTTTCGCGTCGCTGATCGCCGGATTGCTCACTTTTAGCGCATTGTAGATCGGCGGCAGCGCGCCGTCGGCAAACTCGACGTCGACGACCGCGCCCAGCACCTGGGTAATCTTCCCCGTACTCATAGTTCCCTAACCTCCGTTCAGTTCCTCACTTCAACGCTTCCGCCGTGCCGACGATCTCCATTAGCTCGCGCGTGATCGACGCCTGCCGCGCCCGGTTCATCTGCAAGGTCAACGCCCCCATCATCTTCGACGCGTTGGTGGTCGCCGAATCCATCGCGGTCATGCGCGCGCCATGCTCGCTCGCCGTGGCTTCCAACAGCGCCCGGTAAATCGCGACGCCGACGACTCTGGGGAGCAGGCTCGCGAGCAGCGCCTCGACGCTGGGCTCGATCAGATACTCGGTGAGCTGTTCCGGTTTTTCACTTTCAGCCAACTCGACCGGCAAAAGCTTCTCCAAGGTCGGCACTTGGGAGAGCGCCGAGCGAAAACGGCTGTATAAAATATAAACCGCGTCGGTCTCGCCCTGGATGAACCGCGCGATCGCCTTCTCGGCGATCTCGCCGGCCAGCTCCTCGGCGGCCGCGACCAGAATGTTGACGTAGCGATCGGCGATCGCGGCCTTGCGCCGGCGAAAATAGTCCGCGCCCTTGCGCCCGATCAGCACGAGCCGGATCTCCTTGCCGGCGCCCTCGCGCCGGATAAACGCTTCGGCCGCGCGGACCAGGTTGGCATTATAGCCGCCGCAAAGGCCGCGGTCCGACGTCAGGATCAAGAGATCGATGCGCTTTTCATCGCGCAAGCCGAGCAGCGGATGCGCGGCGCGGGAGACTCTGGCGACTAAATTCTTGTATAGCTCGGACATTTTCTCCGCATACGGCCGCGCCTCGACCGCAGCTTCCTGCGCGCGGCGCAGCTTGGCGGCGGCGACCATCTTCATCGCCTTGGTGATCTGCTGGGTATTGCGGATCGAGCCGATCCGCTTGCGTATCGCTTTGAGCGTCGCCATTTACGGTTTGAAGATTCCCTTTAACTCGTCCAGCGCTTTTTTGAGCTTGGCGCGGAGGTCATTGTCGAACTCGCGCTTCTTGAGAATGCCGGCGAAAATATCCGGGTGCTTCGCTTCGATAAAAGAATAGAGTTCGTGCTCGTATTTTTTCAGCGCGGTGAGAGGCAGCTCGTCGATGTAGCCGTTGGTGCCGGCGAAGATGATCACGACCTGCTTCTCGACCGGCAGCGGCTCGTACTGGCCCTGCTTCAACAGCTCGACCAGCCGGCTGCCGCGGGCGAGCTGGCGCTGCGTCGCCTGGTCCAGGTCCGAGCCGAACTGCGCGAAGGCCGCCATCTCGCGATACTGCGCGAGCTCGAGGCGCAAGGTCCCGGCGACCTGCTTCATCGCCTTGATCTGCGCGTTGCCGCCGACCCGGGAGACCGAGATGCCGACGTTGATCGCCGGCC
>DASXRG010000260.1:0-19431 GCA_036506735.1 Binatia bacterium
CGCACGCCGTACACCTGATAGAGCTCGCCGAGAATCTCCGGATCTTTTACCCTGGTATATTTGGCGAGAATCTTCAGGCTGAATTCCTTGTCGGTCCTGAGACGATGGAGCCCCTGGCTGAAAGCGCGCAGGAATTTGACCACGGTGTCGCGGTTCGAGCGGATCGTCGCCTTGCGCGCCGAGAGCGGCGTGTTGGGAAAAACGATGCCGAGCTGGCCGATGTCGGCGAGCTCGTGCAAGCCCAATTTTTTCGCGCGGAAGTTACTCGGGGAAGACAAAACCGCCGCGTCCCACGCCCCCGAGCTGAGTCCCGCCTGGCTCTCGGGCATGCCGCCGGTCTGTAAAACCGTCACGTCGCGGCCGCGCTGGAGACCCCAGCGTTCCAAAGCGAAGTCCAGCGCCAGGTCGGTGGAGCCGCCGAGCCGCGTCACGCCGATTTTTTTCCCCTTCAAGTCCGGCGGATTTTTGATCTCCGGCCGGGACATGATCGAGAAGATCATCGCGTTGCCGGTATTGGCGATCAAAACCAGATCCGCGCCTCTGAGGGAAGCATTGACGACCGGCACCGAGGGGCCGAACGCGAACTGAACGTCGCCGCCGAGCATCGATTGAATCAGCAGCGAGCCGCCGCCGATGTAGAGAAGCTGCGTTTCCAGCCCCTCGCGGCGGAAATAATCGCCGTCTTGCGCCACCCAAAGCGGCGCCATCGCGCCGCTGATCGCGCTGTAGGCGACCGGGATGGAAACGCCCGCGGCCGGGCTCGCGCCGATGAAAATGGAGAGGACGGCTGTGACGATCGCCTTTGACATCGCCTTGCCTAGCCGTTTTTGTTCCTGATGCCGGTGAACGAGTCGATCTTGATCACCTCGGCGGCGCGCTCTCGGGTCAAAATTCCTTTCGGGCGGCGGCCCTCGTGGACCGCTTTAACACCGTCGAGGATCAGTTTTCTCAGCATGATAACGCCGCGATCGGAGGTCGCGAGTCGCTCTTTCCGCCCGCCGATGAGCCCCTGCGTCGCCTGGCAGACGATGTCTTCGCGCCGGACGCTGCCGCGAAATGCGCCGTACTTGCGCCTGTCATATTCTTTTTTTTCTTCTCTGGCCGTCAACTCGCGCGACGGCGCAAGCTTCTCGAAGAATTCGGGATCGGGACCGGTGTAGTAGTTGACCGTGAAGAGCGTAAAGTGCTCGTCGTCGTTCGGCGTCAAGAACATGAAGTGATCGTTGTGCGAGCCGTCTTTCAGCGCCTTGGGTTCGCGCTTGAAGTGGGTGAACTCGGTGTCGCCGATCTGCAGAATGCTCGGCAGCGCGAAGCTCTTTTCGTCGACGTACTCCGTGGCCGGCGTCGGCCCGGGCTTGCGGGAAATGACCTTCATTCCATAGGTCGTCTCCACGGCGTCGAACCTGGGGATGTCGTTGAAGTTGAAGAACCAGCTGCGCCACGTGCCGTCGTTCGGGTCGCTGCGATGCAAAATCGAAAAGTGGACCGGGTCGGCGCCGTTCTCGATGAAGTTGAACCAGTTGTACTCATAGGGGCGCGTCGCCTCCAGCGATCGCCGGCCCTTGCGGTCGACCAGCGGAAAATAGCGGGGCATTGGCGGCGGGTCGTCGCGGTCCGGCCCGAGATACGCGAAGATCAACCCGCCCTGTTCTCGCACCGGATACGAGAGATGCTTCACCTTACGGTGAAACCCGCTTCCGTTCGGCTCGGCCGGCTGCTCCAGACATTGCCCGGAAACGTCGAACAGCCATCCATGGTAGGGACAGCGTATCCCGGTCGCTTCAATGTCGCCGTATTCGAGCGACGTGCCGCGATGAGGGCAATGCAATCCGAGCAGGCCCATATGACCCGCGCCGTCGCGAAACAGCACCAGCTCTTCGCCGAGCACTTTGACCGCTTGGGGAATGTCGTGAAGGTCCGCCGCGGTGCCGACGACCAGCCAATACCGGCGGAACCATTCACCCGCGGGCGTGCCGGGACCGACGCGAGCGAGATCTGCGAGGGTGATTTTCTTTTTTAATGTCTTCATGGCCGACAGAGTTCAACAATATTTGGGCGCAAAGATCATGTCAATTTCAAACTATTTAGTCTTCGGTTTAATTTTTCTTGAGCGAGAAGACGGAGTGAACCGAGGTTTTAGCGCAGATAATTTTCCCAAACGTGGCGGGCTTGGAATCCGAGCAGCTCACGGGCGCGGCTCGAATCGATGCCGCTCCAGTTTCCTTTGAGAGCCTGATTCGTTTTCTCGACGCCGGGGAAATATCGGCGCATCAGCTCGTCGGTCGGATCACGCACCGTGCTCGTCGGCGCCGCCGCCAAAAAGATTTGGTGCCCGTGGAAATCCGCCTGGAGGGCGAGGCGGCAGGCGGTCGCGGCGTCGCGCGCGTCGACGTAGCTCCAGAAGCGGCCGAGCTTCATGCCGGGATTTTGCCATCGTTCCGCGAAGCCCTGGAAATTAGGATCGAAGTTAATCCCGGGAAAGCGCAGGCTCGCCATCGTCATATCATGGAGCACCGCCAACGAGTCGGCGATCGTCTCGCCCACGACCTTCGACAAACCGTAAGGGTCCTGCGGCTTGCAGGGATGTTTTTCGTCGAGCGGAAGATAGTCCGGCGGGAAGGGCTTCGGCGCGTACAAAAATCCAAACGCGGCCGTGCTCGAGGCGACCGCGGCGCGCCGAACGCCGCGCGCCGCCGCCGCGTGCAGCACGTTGTAGACGGCGGTCACGTTGTTGCTGAAGGTCTCCGGGTCGGGCGCGAGGCCCGGCGCCTGGTAGGCGCCGAGCTGAACGACGCCGTCGGCGCCGTCGAGGGCCGCGCGAACGTCTTCATAGCGCGTGAGGTCGATGATCGAGGCCGGACAGATTTTAGTGGGAGGCGCGACCCGGTCCAGGCTGAGAACGTCGTAGCCGTGATCGAGCAGCTCGCGGATCACGTGCTGCCCCAGCCGCCCGCTTCCGCCCGTGACGACGATTTTTTTAGCCATGATTTCACCGCGCGGCGGCCGGAAAAATTATCTATACGCGAGCCGCCTTCGCCTCCGTCTCCAGTGGAAACTGATTCATGGCGAAAGCGAGGCCGGCCCGATACGCGCGGTCGATCACCAGGGTTTTGCGCAGCGCCTCCATCACCAAATCGCGCTCCCACTGTGTCTTTACGTGCCGGCGCAGGACTTTTTCGAGCAGGAGCGCATGCTCCTGATCCGCGGCGACATGGACGTTCCGATTGATCAACAGTTCAGAGGCAATGCCCAGATCCGAGATCAATCTTTCGCGGGCCCTGGATGAAAATCCGCCGCTCGGTATGATGGCGTTGGAATTGATCGCTTCGACCATAGAAACCGCCGCAAACGACTCGAGCCAGCTCTTTTTTCCGAGATGCAGCCAGGCTTCCAGCGCCGCGGCGACGAAAGGATGCGGTTCGCTCCGCGCCATTTCCTCTTTGGTGACCCCTAACAGCTCCGCCTCTTTCGTGGTCAGCGTAAAGTGATCTTCTCCTCCGGCGCGCGGATCGCCGATCAGCTCGTCCTGCTCGTGGAGCCAGATCTCCCTTTTGACGTCCAGCGGCGCCTGTCCCATAGCCAGCGCCCAGCAATCGCGCCTGTTTCTAACGAAGTGGGCCTGATTGATCGTCCAGCACTTCGCCCGCTCGGGCGTGAAGCGGGTATTGAACAGGTACTGGACCTCGGGCGTAGTGTGATGTTGGTTCGCCAGGAGCCGGATCTGCCGGCTCATCTCATCGTTGTCAGAAACCGCCATGATGACACCTCGTTTCAATTAACGCGCTGGGCCCATCCCCGACGGAACGCCGCGCTGTGCCAGCTGCTCTTCGAAAGAGCGCCTGATCGACGGGTCCTCGTCCTCGTATTCGATCTGCGTCCCGCCCTCTTTGACGCTACGGTCGACGATGTCCTTAAAGACCTTATACTTTTTGCTGTTCCAGCGAATCGCAAGATATCTCGTCTGCGTCTTGGATAAATTGAAATGCTGGTGAAACCACTGGTCCGGCGGCGCGATGATGCTGTTGGGCTTCCAATCGCATCTTTTCGGCGCCGCGCCTTCGGGCCACAAAAGCGAATATCCCTCGCCTTCGAGGATGATGATTTGCGCTCCGGCGGCGTGGCGATGCGCCTTTTTGTAGCGCCCGACGGAAAATTGGGAGACATGAGCCACCAGCGTGCTGCAGCCGATTTCAATCACCGTGGTTCTGTTCCCCACGCCGCGCGCTTCGCTCGATATCAGGTTGAGATCGTGAACGTTGGCGATGAAATTGACGTCCCAGAACCGGCCCTGGTGGAGAGTGCCTTTACCGGAAAAATAATCGGCTTCTCCGTCGAACCGGTCGCGGAAGAGATACGGGCAGTTGAATATGAACTCGTTGTCGTTGAAAAGATTCATCATCAAAGGCGCGGAGGTGAACGCGATAAATCGCGCCGGGCGATCGCCGCGGCCGTTATAGTGCTGGAACCGGGTATTAAGCGGGATCGCGAACAAGCTGCCTTTTTGCCATTCGAAAGTCTGCTTGGCGCCGCCCTCTTGCCACACTTCCGTCGCGCCCTGCCCATCGAGCACGAAGACCAGCTCCTCGTAAAGATGGCGCTCGGGATTGAGCCTGCCGCCGGGCGGAATCTCGCAGATGTAGGCGTCGTCGGTATCGCCGGTGCCTTCTAAATTGATAATCGCTCCCATGCCGCCCTTGCGCGGCCACGGTGCGAGCGCGACTTCGTTCAAATCGGTGATGAAGAACGCCCTCGTCACGGGCACTCCCTGCTCCGCCACCCACCGCTCGTAGCTGGACTTGCCGTCCAACAGTGCGCCTAGTTTCGCCGTTTGATTGTTCAGTGCCGTTCTCCTTCAGCGGTTTACTTCGTTTTCAGAATGTCCTTGAGAAGGCTGAAATCCGCAACCGTGATCGGATCGACCTTCTTGTCTTTCACGTCGCCCAAGGTTTCGATCGCGGCTTGAATCGCCGCGTCGCTCGAGACGCCGTTGTCGGACAAATATTTCGCAGTGCTGTCATAGGTCTCCGCAGCAACGTCCTGGCCGACGTTTAAAAACTTCATGATGAGTTGAACGGCGCCGGCCCGGTTCTCCTTTACGAACCTGATTCCTTTGTAGACCGCCCGCAGCATCGCTTTGACTTCCTCCGGATGTTTCTGCGTTCGTTCTACAGACGTGGAGAGACCGGTGACCGGCAATTCCACGTAGTCCGCCGCGTTCACCAGGATGTTGTAGCCCTTTTTTTTCAAGGCGATGCTCGTCGGCGGCTGAATGAACGCGCCCGCGATGAGCCCGCTTTCGAGCGCGGTCACCCAGGCAGCTTCCTCGCCCAGGTAGACGTACTTCGGGTCCTTTCCCGGATCCAAACCGAAGCTTTTTAAAACCTTGGTCGTCACATAGGCGTGAGCCCCCAACGGATTGGACACTGCGACGGCTTTCCCTTTCAACTCCTCGACCCGCTTGATCCCGCCGTGAGTGACCAACGAAAATAGCTGCCGATCCGAGGTCGAAAGAATCACCCGGACCGGGAAGCCTTTGATGGCGGCTCTCACTACGGAGGCAAAATGGGTCGTGTACTGGATTTCGCCGGCGGTGAGCGCCGGTATGGCGACCGGCGAGCGCATGTAGATCATCTCGACCCTGAAACCTTCCTGGTCGAAAAATTTTTGCCGCTCGGCGGCAAAAAAAGGCAGAAAGCTGAAGTTCCGGCCGGCCAGGCCGATTCTGACGTTCTTCCCGTCATTCGTTTGCGCCCAGAGCGTGGCGGGAATGTACCCGAGAACGAGGCAGATCAATCCGGTCCGGAGATATTTTCTTGCCCGCGAAATTTTCACCCCCGGTTGCCTGAGGCCTTGAGCGCGACCTTCTCGGCCGGATATTTTTCACACAGCTTCTTCCAGTTCTCGGCCATCTTCTTACTGTGTTCGATAATTTCCGGAGGAATGTGACGAAAGGGGGGCCGAAGCGGGCCCGCATGGCAGTACCCGGACTCGTTGATGACGAGCTTGTGCGAGTTTTCGCGCCAGAAAAGATCGCCGGGCCGGCCCGGTCCTCTGTAGGCTTCGCTCATGTCGATGCAAATCTGCTTGGCCGTCTCCCAATCTCCCGCGAAGCATGCGTCGCGCAAACGGAGCAACGGCGCGGGTCCCATCCAGGCGCAAATCGACCAGCAGCCGGATGCCCCGTAGGTCACGTAGGGATACATTTGGAGCTGCATGACGAAAACGGCGATTTTGTCTTTCACGATGTTCATGAGCTTGTAAAAATCAAGCGGGGTCCGATGGCTGTCTTTCATGAATACGATATTGGGCCGCGTCACGAGCTTCTCGAAGGCGGAAACCGGAATCGTCACCCGGTGAATCGGCGGGTTGTGATAAATTCCGATCCCGAGCTTGGGAAAAGCGTCGGCCAGGTCGAGGTAAAATTGCACGGCATTATCCGCGGTCGACGGGAAATAAAAAGGCACGCCGCAGAGCACGCCGTCTGCGCCCGCCGCCTGAGCGAACTTGACCTCGCGCATGGTCTCCCTGGTGTTCAACGTCGTGCAACCGATGAATACCGGCACGCGCTGGCGCGCGGCGCTTATCGTCGCCTCGGTCAGCTTCTTCTTCTCTTCCCAGAGCAGCGTATGGCATTCGCCGAAGCTCCCCATCGTGGCAATCGCATTGACGCCGTCGCGGATGATCTTGTCGACCGCGGTGGTGAGCGCCGCGGTGTCCACCGTATCCTCGGCCTGCGGAGAATCGCCGTCCTGGGTCGTGAACGCCGGCATCATCGCCACGACGCCCTTCAAATCCTTGGCTCGTATCATGAGTTCTCTCCTTTCGGTAACTACTTTGCTACCGGTCCCTTGACTAGAGAAAAATCGAACAGCTTGTCTCTCGAAATCCTCTTGTCCGTTCCGATCGTCTTCAGCTCGAACTCGAGCACTTTATCCTGGAATTCATCCGAGATCACGCCATCGGAGACGAAGGCAGGCGTGTTTTCGTCGTAAACTCGCGCGGCTTTATCGCCGCTGAGCTCGAGGAATTTCGTCATGATCCTCACGGTCCCCTCTCGATTCGACTTGAAATATTTGAGGCCCTTGAGCGTAGCCCGGTGTAACCGCTCCGCGATATTTTTCCGACTCTGAAGAAATCCCGCGCCCGTCGATACCCCTCCCTGAAGCGCCCCGACTTCGTCGATAAAATTAGCCAGCGGATAAAAACCAAACTCTTCCGCTTGAAAGCTCGCGGGCGGCGTGAGCGGAGCGCCGTCTATAGACCCCGCCTGCAATGCCTTCAAAACGACCTCTGAAGTCCCAATGTAGATGATGTTCAAGTCTTTGCGCCAGTCCACGCCGTTCTTTTCCAGGACCACCTTGAGGAGTCTGTCGTTGGTGCTGCCGGGGGTCGAGCTGCCGATCTTAGCACCTTTGAGATCCGCGAACGATCTGAAGCGCTTCTTGACGTAGAGTTTGAAAGTCGGCTTGTCATTGAAAACCATCGTCACTTTCAGCGGCGCGCCGCCTAAAACCGCCGCGAGAACCGTCGGGCCGACAATCTGGCTCACGTCCACGGCCCCCGCGATCATCGCCTGGATCCCCGCCGCGGTGCGAATCCTGGTGATCTCGATACGGATGGCTTCGTCCCGATAGAAGCCGAGGTCGTCGGCGATTAAATAGGGCAGGGAACTGGTCGAGTAGCCGGGGAGATGCACCTTTACGACCGCGCCGGCGTCGGCTCCTTCGGCAGGAGATGTGAAGAAAAAGGAGACCAGCGACAAGAGCCAAACCCAGATCATAGGAAAAGCGCCGCTACCTTTTCGGTTCGTACTCCTTGATCACCGCTCTCAGAAGGGAGAAATCGCTGACGTCGCCGGGAGAAAAATTCCCGCTCATTTTTCCCGCGTTCTTTGCCTCCTCGATGGAAGCCAGGATGGCTTTATCGGTGGCCGTCCCATCGCGGCTCAAAATCTTGACCGCCAAATCGTAGGTGTCGGTTGCCGTGCGCTGGTCCATTTTCAACCACCGGGCAAAAACGTCGATCGTTTCTTGCCTTCGCGTCCGGACAAATTGAAGCGCCTCGTAAACCGCCCTGAGGACCCGTTTTACTTCTTCCGGGTTCTCCTTCATTTTTTTGGCCGATGCCCCCAGGCCGGTGAGAGGCAGCTCCAGATAGTCGGCGGCATGAAGCAGCAACCTGAATCCTTCGTTTTGCATCATGACGCTCATGGGCGGATTGATCATCGCGGCGTCGAGTTGCCTCGCCCTGATTTGCTGGACCCGGACGGCTTCGTTACCCGTATTGATCACTTTGACGTCTCTATCGGGATTAATCCCGACCGCTCTCAAGACCTCGGCCGTGACCGTGTGCTGGGTTCCTCCGAATGAGCTGATGCCGACTATTTTGCCTTTCAGATCCGCCACGGTTCGTATCTCCGGCTGGACCACCAACGAAAACATTTGCCTCTCCGCTGTGGACAAAATAACCCGCACCGGCAGTCCCCTGACTGCCGCTCGCACCAGGGATCCGAAATGGGTGTCGTAATCGATGTCCCCGGAGGCCAACGCGGGAAGCGCCGCGTCGGCCCGCATTAAAACCGGTTGAACGGACAGCCCGTATTTTTTATAAAATCCTTTTTCCAGCGCGACTTGAAACGGAAGAAAGCTGAAATTCAGTCCGGCCATCCCGACGATCAGGTTTTTTTGCGCATAGCACTGCGGGGCGAATAAAAATATCACCGCGAAAATCAGAAGGGAAAAGATCATTAGGCGCCGCATGGATCGTTGTCCTTTCAAGGTTGGCTTGCCGGCGGTCGGAACCATATCAAATTTGCCGAGGCAAACGCAAAGAAGCGTTCGGAATAAAATCGAAGAATCACTCCAGGTGCTTTCTCATCTCTGCCTTTCTATCGCGCAAAAACTGGAGAAAGGTTTTTGCCGCCTGCGAAAGGAACCTTCCCTTCCGTTGAACAATCCAGTGATCGATGGAGAGCCTGAATTCGGGAACTTTAAGGATGGCGATCTGTTTGAGCGCCAGCTCATTGGCCAGCCAACGCCGCGCGATGCCTGTGACCCCGAGTCCTTCGGCGACCGCGACCTTGATCGCTTCGTGACTGGCGAGCTCCATGGCGACGTTTATCGAGAGCCCTCGTGTCGAAAAATAGGAGCGCACGAGCTCTGCTCCGGTTGACTCCGGCTCCCGCAGAACGAAAGGCTCCCGCGCGAGCTCTGTCAAGCGCACCGCCCGTTTAGCCGCCAATGGATGCCGCCCGGGGGAGGCAATCACCATGCGGGAGGTGGCGTAGCGCTCGCCTACGAGCCCCCGGCTTTTTGGTTCGCGGCTGAACATGCCGAGTTCGATTACGTCCTCCTGAAGCAGCTGCTCGATGTGCGCTGATACGCCGAAGTTCATGTAGATCTCCAGCTTGGGGTAAAGATTCTTGAACACGCTCAGCGCTTTGGGCAGCATATAGGTTCCGGGCAGCCCGGCGCCTCCCACGGCCAGACGGCCGCGGCCCAACCCGAGAACCTCCTGGACGTCCTGCCGTGCCGTATCCAAACTCGTCAGCACACGTTGCGCGTGCTCCTTCAGCCGGTGGCCCGCCTCCGTAAGCTCGACGCGCCGCCCGCGGCGTTCGAAGAGGTTCGTGCCGCACCATTGCTCGAGATCCCGGATGTAAAGCGAGATGGAAGGTTGGCTAATGTGGAGAACTTCAGCGGCCCGGGAAAAATTCTTCAGCCGGGCGCATTGCAAGAAGACTTTTAGGCGGTACGTATCCATACGCTACTTGGATTTCCATCACGCGCAGTGCGCGAGCTATTCAAAATTGGATAACCGGATCGATTGAACGCCGCGATTCACGTCATAGTAACCCACAAGAGGATCGAAATGAAATCGCGCCTCGCTTCGTGTAGGATCATCCCGCCGGGTTGGCAGGCACCGGCGGTTTTTTGTAAAGGATTTCGAACTGGTTCTTCGGCGAAGACATAACCTGAATTGGAGGCTCGCGAATGGACCCTCGAAAATTTCGACCGGCACATCGATGGCGGCTCTATCCGGCCCGGCCAAGTCTGCCGTTTGTCGTCCTCCTTCTCTTCCAACTTTCGGCTGACCTCGACGCCGCGGAGAAATTTCGCGCCGCCAGCGGCGGCTTCGGCACCGCCATTCACGCAGTCTTGTGGGCGGCCTATCACAAGAACATCTTTCAAAAATACGGGCTCGATGCAGAATACATCGCGATCCAGAGCGGGACCACCGGGATGCAAATGCTGCTCGCCAACGAAGTGCAGGTGCTTTTTTCCGGCGGACCCCAACCGGTCAATGCGAATCTTCAGGGAGCCGACATCGCGATTATCGCCGGGGGATTGGATTTCTTCCCTTATAAGCTGATTACCCGGCCGGAGATCAAAAGCGCCAAAGATCTCAAAGGCGCCACCTTCGGGATCACCAGCTTCGGCTCGGTCACGGAGCTGGCGACTCGGATGGCTCTGGAGAAACTCGGGGTCAATCCCAAACAGGTCAGCATCGTTCAGGCGGGTGGGAGTCTGACCCGGTATGCCGCGCTTCAGGGAGGTTCGATTCAAGGAACGGTGATGTTCGAGCCTCTGGCGACCATGGCGGTGAAAAATCTCGGCATGAACTCCCTCATCGACATGGCCGAGAGCGGCCTGACCTTCCCGACGAATTTTTTTGTCGTGCGGAGAGCCTACTTGGAGGCCAACCGGCCGAAGGTCGTAAGCTCCATGAAGGCGGTCATCGAGGGACTCTACAGGCTGAAAAAAGACCGCACTCTCGGATTGCAGCTGATCAAAAGATATCTGCGTGTGGATGATGAGATGGCGGGAATCGGCTACGACTATTATCTGGCCAAGCACGGCGACGGCATTTTGAATCTGCCGGACCGGCGTGGACTGGAACTCGTCATCGAGCAGGTTGCTCGGGAGAACCCCAAGGCCAAGGGACAAACTGTGGAAAGCTTGAAGCTCGTGGAGCCGGGTATCCTGGCCGAGATCAAGAAGAGCGGATTCCTCGAAAAAGCCAAGCCATAGCCAAGTTCGATTAAATCCCCTTATAAGCAGATCAAGTAATTGTATTGGACTTCCGTCGGGATTTTCAGTAGCAGTTAGACTTTTCGTTCAGCCGCACTAAGGAGGCGAAGAGCATGCTGGTCATCGATTTGGATTCTCACTCCCGTCCCAGGCGGGAGGACTACGTGATCGACCCCGAATACGAGCACCTGCGGCCGCGCTCGTACACGGATTCGAAAGGCAACGTGCGGCGGATCTTCAACAACAAGATTATCAGCGTGCTCACCGCCGGAGAGCGTGAGATTTCCAACAAAGAGGGAAAATCGAAATGGCACGCCGCCGAGTATGACGGCGCCGTACGCTACGAGCAGGTCAAGGAAGCCGGCATCGACTTTCAGTTCGTCTCCGCCGGCACCGTCGGCATGTTCAACTACATCGACCCGAAGCCGGGCGCCGCTTTCATCCGCGCGTCGAACAACTTTATCTACGACCGGTTCATGAAGCCTTACCCGAAGATGTTCACCGGCGCGCCGCAGCTGCCGCTGCAGGATATTCCGGAGGCGCTGAAGGAGCTGGAGCGCTGCGTCAAAGACCTCGGCATGCAGACCTTCCTCATGCCGACCAACTGGAACGGCATCGACATCGCGGACCCCCACTGGTGGAATTTCTACGATAAAGTGCAAGAGCTCGGCATTCGGGGCGTCATCGTTCACATCGGCAGCTTTGCCGGCCCCTGGGTCGGGAAGGAGCGGCTGTCGATTTTAGGGTCCGACGGCACCGCGGGGAGGCGCATCGTTTCGCAGCCGTTCGAGTACTGCACGAACATCGTCAATCTCATATTCGGCGGGCTGCTCGATTCGTTCCCCGAGCTCAACTTCGCTTTCCTCGAAGCAGGGGCGGAATTCGCCGTCAATCTGAAACACCGGATTCGGGAGAACGTCGAGCAGATCGGCTATCTCCAGGACATGCTCACCGGTCCCGTCGATAAATATTTCGATCGGTTTTACTTCGTGGTCGACGACTTGTTGCTGGAAGAAAAAGGCAAACGGCTCAATCGGGTGATCGAAGAGCTCGGGCCCGACCGACTGTTCTTCGGCTCGGATTATCCCCACGACGACGGCCATCTGGATACCGCGGCCAAAATCAACGCGCTCGACAGCATCCCGGCGCAGACGAAACAGAAGATTTTGGGCGGCAACACGCTCGCGTTCATGGGCGGCCGGCTGGCGCTCTAAAGCGGATTACGGAGGGCTCTATGGAAGGAGAAGTATTCGACGATCTCAGGCAGTATATCGAAGCCGCTAAAAAAATGAGCGACTGGAAAGAGATCAAGGGCGCCGACTGGAACCTCGAGATCGGCGCCTTGATCGAAGCCGCGGCCGAGCTGATTCCTCAGCCGCCGATGCTCATCTTCGACGAGATCAAGGGATATCCGGCGGGATATCGCATCCTGAGCCTCCCCTATGCGAACTACAAACGCGTCGCGCTGGCGTTGGGGCTCCCCTACGAAAAAAGCAAGCTCGAGCTGGTGCGGCTCGCGTCGCGCAAGATTCGTTCAGCCAAGCCGATTCCGCCCGAGGAGGTGCGCCGCGCGCCGGTGGCCGAGAACGTCATGACCGGCGCCGACGTGAATCTGCTCAAGTTTCCCGTTCTCCGCAGCCATGAAACGGACGGCGGCCGTTACATCGGAACGGGCGATGTCATCATCAACGCCGACCCCGACAGCGGTTTTGTCAACATGGGGACCTATCGTATGCAGGTGCACGAACCCAATCTCTTGGGATTGTGGATGAGTCCCGGCCAGCAAGGGCGGCAGATCTGCATGAGATATTGGGAGAAGGGCCAGAGCTGCCCCATCGTCGCCACCTTCGGGCAGGACCCCCTCACCTTCATGGCATCGATGACGAAGTTCCCATGGCAAACCTCCGAGCTGGAAGTTCTGGGCGGGTTGAGAGGAAGGCCGCTGGAGGTCTTCAGAGGTCCGGTGACCGGATTGCCGATTCCTGCGCACGCCGAAATCGCAATCGAAGGTTACGCTCCGCCGCCGAAGGAGCAGGCCCGCGACGAAGGGCCTTTCGGCGAGTGGACCGGTTATTACTCCGGCGGAACCATCGGCACGGGAGAGCCCCAGCCCGTCGTCAACGTCAAGGCGATCTATCACCGCAACAATCCGATTCTCGACGATGAGGCGCCTTTGTGGCCCGGCGCCGTCCGGTTCGATCTCAACCTGCGCTCGGGACTCCTCTGGGATCAGCTGGAAAGCGCGGGCATCCAGGACGTCGTCGGCGTCTACGGGCTCTCGAATTACCTCTATGCGGTCGCGATCCGCCAGCGCTACGCCGGCCAAGCGCGGCAGGCGGCGCACGCCGTCATCGCATGCTCGGCGGCCGCCCGCCACGGCCGCTACGTCGTCGTCGTCGACGAAGACATCGACCCGACCAATCTCAAGGAAGTTCTCTGGGCGATGATGACGCGCGTCGATCCGAACACCGACATCGAGACCATCGACGGCTGCTGGAGCACCCCGCTCGATCCGCGCATGCCTCCGGAAAAAAGATCGGCGCGGGATCACAGCAACAGCCGCGCGATTTTTTACGCGGTCCGGCCCTTCAGCTGGCGCGACAAGTTCCCCAAGGTTTCTCGAACCAGCCGGGAATTGTTCGACCGGGTCGTCAAAAAATACAGCGACGTTCTTCCGTTCCCGTCGCGCTGAATCGAATCCCCGGACGGAGTCTTATGGTTCGAAGCGAAAGGATTGGCCGCATGATTGCTCGGTGCGGGATGATTCTTGTTGGCGCGGTTATTTTCCTCGCCTCGGGCGCGCCGCCGGTCGCGGCCGAGCGGATCCGGATCGCCTACAGCGCGATCAGCGGCGTCCAGTTGCCTCTGTGGGTCGCGAAAGACAAAGGCCTCTTCAAGCGCTACGGACTCGACGTCGATTTCCTTTACATCGGCGGCGGCTCGGTCGTGGTGCAGGCCATGCTGGGAGGCGAGGTTCAATTGGCCCGCGCGTCGGCGCCCGGCATCGTGCAAGCGGCGCTGAGAGGCGCGGACCTCGTCATGATCGCCAATACCGTCAACACGCTGGTCTACTCCGTGATGACCCGGCCGGACGTCAAGAGTCCGGAGGATCTCAGGGGAAAGACGCTGGGCGTTACCCGGCTCGGCGGCGGCACGGACTACGTGGTCGGACTCTTGCTCAAGAAGTGGGGCTTCCAGCGCGGCAAGGACGCGAAAGTCTTCCAGACCGGAGGCATGCCGCAGCTTTTGACCGCGCTCAAAACGGGCATCGTGGACGCCGGAGTCATTTCGCCGCCGAGCAACCTCGAAGGAATTAAACTCGGCCTCAAGGAAATGGTCGACGTTTCCGATCTCGGCCTTCTTTTTGTGAACTCGCCCTTGAGTACCACGCGCTCGTATATTAAAAATCATCGTGACGTTGTTCTCCGGGCCCTGCGCGCGTACTGTGAAGGCATTCAGCACGTGCGCAACGACAAGGACGGCGCATTAAAAATTTTGGCTAAGAACGCCAGAATCGAAGACCCGGAGATCCTGCAGGAAGTTTATCGGATCTACGGCTCCAAGCATCTGGAAAAAGTTCCCTACGTCAAGCTCGAAGGGTTGGATGAAATTCTCCATACCACAGGGAGAGAAGCTTTGGGAGCCAAGCCGGCGGATTTTGTCGACAACACTCTAGTCCGCCAGCTCGAACAGGAAGGATTTTTCCACCAGCTCTTCCCGGAACTGAAACAGTAAAAAAATGGCCTACTACAAAAATCTTCAGGAATATATTGCGGCGCTCGACCGAGCGGGATTGCTCTATCGCGTCACGCGGCCGATCGACAAGGACACCGAGATGCATCCGCTGGTTCGCTGGCAGTTTCGGGGCCTCGGCGAAGCGGACCGGCGCGCGTTTCTCTTCGAGAACATCCGCGACGCCAAAGGCAAAAAGTACGACATCCCGGTGTTGATCGGCGGGCTGGCGGCGTCGCAGAAGATTTACGCGTTGGGCCTCATGTGCCGCGAGGACGAGGTCGAAGCGATCTGGTCCCAGGCGCTGGAACAGCCGATCCCGCCGGTTCTCGTCAAATCGGGCGAAGTTCAAGACGTCGTCTATCAGGGCGAGGACCTCGCGCGCGCCGGCGGCTTGTATAAGCTGCCGGTCCCGATCTCGACGCCGGGGTTCGACAACGCGCCGTACTTCACCGCCGGCTGCTGGATCACCAAGGACCCCGAGACCGGCATCGTCAACATGGGCGTCTATCGCGGCCAGATCAAAGGCGCGCTCAAGACCGGCATCATGTGGGGCAGCTTGAAGCACAGCGCGATGCACTGGGAAAAGTGCAATAAAAAAGGCATCCCGCTGGAGGCCGCGATCGTCCTAGGCGGGCCGCCGGTCATCACCTACGCGGCGGTGACGCCCGTGCCGTTCGGCGTCGACGAGGTCGCGCTCGCCGGCGGGCTGGCGCACGAGCCGCTCGAAGTCGTGCGCTGCAAGACCGTTGATCTCGAAGTGCCGGCGCACGCCGATATCGTGATCGAGGGAAGAATCCCCTCGGATTACCTCGAGCCCGACGGACCCTTCGGCGAGGCGCACGGCTACGTCGATCCGGGCGATTTGAACGCCGTCTTCGAAGTCACCTGCATCACGCACAAGAAAAATCCCGTCTACGTTTCGATGATCAGCCAGCTCACCCCGAGCGAATCGAGCAAGATCAAGCAGTCTTCGTACGAGACCTTGGCGCTCAAACACCTGCAAAAAACCGTCGGGCCGTCCGTCATCCACGTGGCCATGTTCGAAGATCTGCTGAACCGTCAGGTCGCCGTCGTCCAAGTGGAAAAGGCCACGCGCGAGGACGTCTGGCGCGCGCTCGAGGGGCTGCTGCCTTCGCGGATCATTCACAAAGTGGTCGTGGCCGTCGATCCCGACATCGACCCGCACGACGCGCAGTCGCTTTTTTGGGCGATCGCCAATCGCTGCCAGCCGCACCGCGACATGAAGATCGTCCCCAACCGGCCGCTGCCTTGGAACCCGATCCGCTACGTCGCCGACGGCGAGCATTACGACGTGACCGATTCCACGCTGCTGGTCGACGCCACCTTGAAGGCGGAATTTCCGCCGGTGGCTCTGCCGGAGCGCAAGTACATGGAACGGGCAAAAATAATCTGGGACGAGCTCGGCCTGCCGAAGCTCGATCCGCGGCCGCCGTGGCACGGCTATTCGCTCGGGTTGTGGTCCGACGAGCTGGCGACGCAGGCGGAGAACGCCGCGGCCGGCGAGCACGAGCGCAACGCCGAGTACAGCCGGTCGAAGGGAATCAAAGTTCCCGAAGGGGCCAAGTTCGTCGAGCTCAAGGAAAAGCACCTGGCCGATGAGCTGAAAAGTTTCCGCAAGGAATCCGGCGCCAAAGGAAAGGGATCGAAGAGTTGATGCGGAGAAATTCGCAATATCTGCGGCGCCTTGCACTGGCGGTTCTCATAGCGCTCACGTTTTCAACTCCGGCCGAAAGCCAGCCGCTCAGCATGAACGTGAGCTACTCTTCCGAAAGTCCGGGCGCCTTGCCGGTTTGGATCGCGAAAGAAACCGGACTGTACGCCAAGAACGGACTCAACGTCGAGCTCGTGCGCGTCACCGGAAACGTTGCGGTGATGGCCGTCATGTCGGGAGATTTGAACATCGGCTTCATCGGCGGCTCGGCCGCGATCACGAGCAACCTCGGCGGGTCGGATACGGTCATGGTGGCCGCGGGCCAGGTGACGACGGATTATTCGCTGCTGGCGCATTCCTCGATCAAATCCGTCGAACAGCTGCGCGGCAAAGCGGTCGGAGTCGCCAGCCAGGTGGGCTCCGCGATGACCGCCACTCTCCATACTCTCCAGAAGCACGGTCTCAGCCGCAGCGACGTCACCTTGCTCGTCGTCGGCGGCACGCCGGAGCGCCTCGCGGCGCTTAGAACCGGACGCATCCACGCGACGCTCTTGAGCCCGCCGACGAGCTTCGCGGCAGAGCGGGAGGGCTTCAATATTCTGGCCGACGTCACCGGCCTGCCGCTGCCCTATAACAGCGTCGTCTCGACAAGGAGATTCATCAAGCAAAATCCCGACGTGGCGCGGCGCTTCATCAAGGCCCACCTCGAAGCGGTGCACATGCTCAAGACCGAGCGCGAAACCGGCATCAAGACGCTGGCCAAATATCTGCGGCAGACCAAGGACAGACAGTTGCTGGAGAAAAGCTACGACATTTCCACCGGCGACAACATCCTGCCGCGCAAGCAGTACCCGACCTTGCCGGGGATCAAGACCGTGCTCGATTCCCTGGTCAAGACCAACCCGAAGGCGGAGACCGCCAGGCCCGAGGACTTCATCGAGATCGGGTTCATCAGAGAATTCGACCAGAGCGGCTTTATCGACGCGCTGTATAAAAAGTAAGGAGCCAACGTGAAGTTTCTGAACGTCATACTAGGCGCGCTGATACTGCTTGGCTCGGCGGCGGTCCAACCCGCCGCCAGCGCGGACAACATTAAAGTTCAGATCTCAAACGTGGAAGGCTCATTCCTGTTCGGGGCCGTGGCCGACCGCAAGGGCTTTTTTACCCAGGAAGGCTTTAACGCGCAGCTCATTCGCATCGGCGGCAACATCATGGTCCCGGCCCTGGCCAACGGCGACATCGATTACACGCTGATGTTCGGCTCGGTCGTGCGCGCGACATTGAGCGGCTTTCCATTCAAGGTCGTCGCCAGTTTCGTCGATACTCCGACCGGCGCGCTCGTGGGAAAGGCCGGCCTGACGCCGCAGAACCTCAAGGGAAAAACCATCGCGGTCAGCTCCTTCGGCGCCGGCGCTCACGTCACGGCGGTTCTTACGGTGCAGCATCTCAATATCAACCCGAACGAAGTAAAATTCGTCGCCGCCGGCGGCGACTCGAACCGATTGGCCACCTTGCAGAACGGGCTGGTCGACGCGGCGCTGCTCAATCCCGCCGCCGCGGCCCGGGCGGAAAAGCTCGGCTTTCGCATGATCGCGAAGTCCTACGAGCTCTTCACGTTTCCGTATGCTGGCCTAGGCACGACCAACAAGAAGCTGGCGGAGAAGCCCGCAGAGGTAAAGCGTGTGCTCAAAGCTTTGATCCGGGGCAGCCGCTTCATGAGAGAAAGAGAGAATCCCGACGAAGTGATCCAGATACTCAGCCAGTGGGCGCGCATCGACCGGCAGAGCGCCGCCGACTATTACGACGCAACGTGGAAAAGCTCCAGCGCCGATGGCTCGATTCCCGAAAAAGGCATGCGCCTGGTGATCGAAGACGCCAAGGCCGCGATGAAGATCGACCGGGAAATTACGCCGGCGGAGCTGGCCGACTCCACGCTCCTGCGCGAAGCGCAGAAAGAAATGAAGCTCAAAGGGAAATAAGCGAACCGCCCGTCGTATCCGTTACGGAAGAAAGCATTTTCTCTTGATCGAATCGTTCGCCCTGCATCAGCCGGATTCTTTGTCCGCCGCGCTGGCGCTGCTCGCCGCGCATCCGGAAGAAACCCGGGTGCTCGCCGGCGGCAGCGAGCTTATCCTGCTGCTCAAGATGCGTCTCGCCGCCGCCGCTCACCTCGTCGATATAAAAAAAATCCCCGGCCTGGCGCGGCTCGATTACGACGCCGGCGCGAAGACGCTGCGCATCGGCCCGCTGGTCACGCACCGAGTGCTGGAAAAATCGTCGCTCGTCCGCGAGCATTTTCCCCTGATCGTTGCGATGGAAGAGCGGCTCGCGAACGTGCGCATCCGGAACGTCGGCACCCTGGCAGGTAATATCTCCTTCGCCGAGCCGCACGCCGATCCGGGCACACTGCTCGCCGCCTATGGCGCCAGGGTCAGGCTCGCGAGCACCGCGGGCGAGCGTGTTCTCTCGATCGGCGATTTTTTCGTCGATTATTACCAGACGGCGCTCAAAAGCGACGAGCTCGTGACCGAAATCGAGGTCCCCGAGCCGGCGGACAATTGCGCCGGGGTCTACGTGCGGCACTGTCCCGGCGAGCGGCCGATGGCCGGCGTCGCGGTATTTATCGAATGGCAAAACGGCGCGTGCGCGAGCGCGCGCGTGGTGCTCGGCTGCGTCGGGCCGACGCCGCTGAGAGCGATGGAGGTCGAAGCGTGGCTCGCGGGTAAACCGGGCGCGGAAATTCTCGCCGCGGCCGAGCGCTTGGGCGCTCAAGCCGCAAGCATGAGCCAGCCGCTGGAAGACGTTTGGGGCACGGCGGAATACAAGCGGCAGATCGTCAAAACTCTCGTCGCCCGCGCCCTGGCGCAGCTCTGCGAGGACCATCGGAGCCATGGCTGAGGCCTGGATCCCGCTAAAATTCCGTCTCAACGGACAGGAGCGCAGCGCCGAGGTCGCGCCGAGCGATCTCTTGATCGACTTTCTCCGCGATCGCCT